>CAZZWM010000005.1:0-51699 GCA_964657945.1 uncultured Steroidobacteraceae bacterium | reverse complement strand
GCTACGGGCACGGATCGGGTCTCAGTAGTCGTCAAGATCGCGTCCCACCACAGATGGGGGGCTGTCGTGCGCGTCTGGCGTCTCCGATTCGGGGGTAAAATATCCAGCCGCCTTTTTCGCCGCGATTTCCACCATCGCATCCTGCGGGACCAGTTGCGGGGGAAGCGCAACGCGTTCGCCAATTTCGATTCCGGCGCCGATCAATGCATCGTATTTGAGATTCGACATGGATACCAGGCGATCGATGCGCGATATTCCGAGCCAATGAATGGCATCGGGCATCAGTTGTTGGAATCGTGCGTCCTGCACGCCGGCGACGCATTCGGTACGCTCGAAATAGGTCGCAGCCTGATCGCCGCCCGGCTGGCGCTTTCTTGCATTGTAGACCAGAAATTTGGTCACCTCGCCAAGCGCCCGACCCTCCTTGCGATTGTAGACGATCAATCCCACGCCGCCGGACTGCGCGCTGCGAATGCACTCCTCGACGCCGTGTGTCAGGTAGGGCCGGCAGGTACAGATATCGGAACCGAACACGTCCGAGCCATTGCATTCATCGTGAATGCGGCAGGTCAGCGGTCGCTTGATGTCACCGATCGCGGCCGGATCTCCAAAGATGTAAAGCGTGGTACCCCCGATGGGGGGCAAAAAGACATGCAGGTCGCCTCGAGTCACGAGTTCGGGATACATGCCGGCGGTTTGCTCGAACAAGGTTCGACGCAGCAGCGCCTCGCTGGTGCCGAAGCGTTGCGCGACGCCGGGCAGATACCAAACCGGATCGATAGCCGCCTTGATCACCGCGACTTCGCCGCCTGCATGCACCACGATGCCATCTTCGGCCAGGCGGCCCGTCTCGATGGCTTCGCGCACCTCGGGCAGCATCAGATGCGCCCTGGTGATGGCGATGGTCGGCCGGATATCGAGGCCGCCTTCGATCGCATCCTTGAAATCCTCGACGACGCGATGACCCCAGGGATCGAGCGACACGATGCGCTCATGCCCGCTCCACTGCGGATGGGGACCGATCTCGATGAGCGGACCGGTACCTTGCAAGTCGGGGCGCGCGAGCGGATCCAGCGCTCCGCTCGAAACGGCCAGCGCGCGATAGATGGAATAGGCGCCCCCGTGCGCGCCGATGACATTGCGGTCTTCGCGTGCGGTGGTGGAACCGATCACAGGACGTCGCAACTGCGCGCTCGGTGCTCCCCAGTCGATGGGAAACTTGGGCGCTTTGCCGCCCGACGGATGCGAGGTCAGACGTATGTGGTTTGAAGGGCTCTTTTTCAATTTCAACCTGCGCCCGCTTAAGCCTCGCATTCACCGATGTCTTCATTCCAAACGTCGGGATGCCGCTCGATAAAGGATGCCAGAAGCTGTTCGCATTCGTTTGAGCCCATATCGATGACCTGGACGCCGTGCTCGCGCAGCCAATCGATGCCGCCACGAAAAGTGCGCGACTCCCCGACGATTACCGTCATGATCCGGAATTGTCGGATCAGACCGCTACAGTACCAGCAGGGTGCAAGCGTCGTCACCATGACGGTGTCCTGGTAACGGCGCTGGCGGCCGGCTTTGCGAAACGCGTCGGTCTCCCCGTGCACGGCGGGATCGTTTTCCTGAATGCGTCGGTTATGTCCTTGCCCGAGCAGCGTGCCGTCCTTGTGGAACAGCGCGCCGCCGATTGGTATACCGCCTTCCGCAAGTCCCAGCCTCGCTTCTTGAATCGCGATGTCGAGCATTGCTTGGAGGTTTGGTACGCCGGAATACATGGTCAGAGTATTCCCGATGACCGCACGGGGGGCAATATAAAGCGGCAACCGTTACAGTAGCTGCATGCGCATGCCGCTGCTCACCTCGAAAGTACTCAAGTGCCTGCTGACCGCCAAGCGCGCAGGACTGGTGACATTGCCCTGTTCGCTGGATCTGGAGCGATCGACGACCCACGTCACTCTGAAATCGGATCGATGGGTTTGGGAGCAAATGGTGTTCCCCTATCCCGACCCCGACGATTTCAATGATCGCACGATCTACTCCTGGTCAGGGTCGGACTTCGAGCCGGTGTCGCGATTCAACCGCTCCTTGATCAAGCTGGTGCCCACCGACTGGGGACCCCCGACGTTCGAGATCGACGGCATCAAAATGCTGCGCACTGAGAGGGTCTCGCCTTACCTGGACGCGGCGAACAAGGTGAAACTGATTCAACCACGCGGCAAGGTGGTTTTGGATTGCTGCGCCGGGTTGGGCTATTTCGCAGCATGGTGCTTGAGCGAAGGCGCCCGCCAAGTCCTGTCCTTCGAGAAAAATCCCGACGTCATTTGGTTGCGCGGTCTGAACCCCTGGTCGCCCACGCCTGATGCAACGCTGTCCCTGGCTCAGGCTGACATTACCGAGGCAGTCACCGACTTGCCGGACGCTTCGATGGACGCCGTGCTGCACGATCCTCCCCGCTTTGGTATTGCCGGGGAACTCTACTCGAAGTCATTCTACGATCAGCTGGCGCGCGTGCTGAAATTTCGAGGCCGTTTGTTTCATTACACTGGCAGCCCCAACAGGCTCTCCAGCGGGCGCGACCTTGGCGCGGAGGTCAGCCGCCGTCTGCAGGCGGCGGGCTTTCAGGCACGCCGCGCGGGAGACGGGATATTGGCCACCAAGCAGCCGGTGCCCCCGTTGAGCATGTAGGACATTCTGGGACATGCGCTTACGTAATTTCCACTCTGGCGAAACGCGCAGCCCGGGCGCACTGTCCCGATGTCAAACTTCGGATGGAACCATGAAATTTATCAGCGCATTGTTGTTGGCGGCCTGCCTGCTGACCGGCTGCATGGGAAATGGCAGCACCATTGCACATGACGATGGTGAGGGCTCGGTCAATCACGACGCGGGCCCGGATCTGTGCCACGACGGCACCCCGCCGCCCTGCACCATCAGGAATTGACCACGTCGATGCCATGGACGAAATTTTCAGGGGGCAGCCGGCGCGATGAATATGGCCCTGCCCCGCCCGGATTTTTTCATGATGCCGATCTCGGCGCCGAGGTCCAGACCGATCGAGCCGTAGTGCGTGTAGGTATCCGATCCGACACCCGTGACCAGCCCCAACGACTGCGCGTCCGAAAAATCTTCCAGCAAGAGTCCGTTTGCGCCCAACCTTGCAGCCTGCGATCGCATGTCATCGATGACCTTGTTTATGGCTGTTTCGCCGCCGGCGCTCGAAACCGCCCTTCGGGATGCGGTGAGCACGGCGACCTCTTCGAAATTCGCCGGCGCTGATGTGTAAATCCTGACCGCCTGAGGGTCGATGGCGCTGCGCACGGGCCCGGTAATGACCACCGATGAGGCCGCACAGCCAACCAGCGTCGCTGCGAGCACCAGTGCGCCACCCGTGAATAACCGCCGCCGCATACAGCTGGCCTCTCCTGCGTCTCTATGGTATCAATCCAAGCCAACCGAGGGATGAATGAAGTATTTGCCTTTGCTTTGGGCCGCCCTGTGGCGGCGTAGAGCCCGCACCATATTCACATTGCTGTCGATCGTCGTCGCATTCCTGCTGTTCGGAGTGCTCGAAACCATCGATTATGCCTTTGCGCACCCGGCCTCCGGCCAATCCGGCGCCGACCGGCTGATCACCACCAACAAGTATTCCATCACGCTCCCCCTTCCCTCCTCGTACACGCAGCAAATCCGTTCGGTGCCCGGCGTCGCGGAGGCAACTTGGTTGACGTGGTTCGGTGGCTCTTACCAAGAGCCGAAGAATTTCGTCTTTGCCGTGCCCATCGATTCGGCATCCTATTTCAAAGTACACCGACAGGATGTCACGGTCGCCCCGGATGCCCTGAAGACCTTCGATCAAACCCGTACCGGCATGCTGGTCAATACAGCGCTCATGAAAAAATATGGCTGGAAGGTCGGCGACAAGCTTCCCCTGCACTCCGCGATCTGGACCCGTTCGCAGGATGGTTCGCTGAATTGGACCTTCGATATCGTGGGTACTTTCAGCAGCACCGATTCCACCCAGGTTATGACCACGCTGTTTCATTTCGAGTACTTCGACGAAGGCAGAAGCTTCGGCAAGGGCACCGTGGGCTGGTATGAGGTGAGCATCTCAGATCCGACCCAGGCGGCAGCCATCGGCGAGAAGATCGATGCGTTGTTCGCCAATTCCTCGAACGAGACCAAGACCCAGCCTGCCAAGGATTTTCTCATCGCCTTCGTCAAGCAACGCGGTGACATCGCCTTCGTGCTGCACGCGATTCTTGGCGCGGTGTTCTTCGCGCTGCTGTTCCTCACCGGCAATACCATGATGCAATCCATGCGCGACCGCATCCCCGAGTTGGCGGTTTTGAAGACCCTGGGGTTCACCGATGGGAAGGTATTCTTGTTGCTCATCGCGGAGTCGTTATTTCTGTGCGTAACCGCCGCATTGATAGGCTTGGCTCTCAGCTATCCGCTGTTGCCCATCATGCAAAATGCGCTGCAGGGGGTGGAGCTGTCCGGGGGCATGTTGCTTCCAGGTCTTCTTGTAGCGGCTTTGCTTGCTGTGTTCGTGGGGCTGCCGCCGGCCATTCGCGCCAATCGCCTGCAAATCGTCGACGCCCTGGCGGATAGGCGTTAGATGTTGCTGCAATGGATACGCTTGAGCCTGATGGGGCTGGCCAGTCTGCCGCAACGACTCGGTGCCTCCAGCGTCATCGTCATCGGCATCGCCTGCGTCGTCGCGGTGTTTGTTTCCGTGCTCGCCATGGCAAGCGGCTTCAAGCATACCTTGGCCGACACCGCCCGGGCCGATCGGGTGATCGTGTTGCGCGGGGGTTCTGATGTGGAGCTGAACAGCGATCTTACCCGGGAGGACATCGATACGATCGCCGATGCGCCCGGGATCGCCGTCGACTCGAGCGGGCATCCGCTGTTTTCCAAAGAGCTCGTCACGGTCGTGAATGTGCCGAAAATCGACACCGGAAGTGCCTCGAACATAACCCTGCGCGGCGTCGGGCTGGCGATCAGCGAGGTCCGCCCGGAACTGACCATCGTCGAGGGGCGCATGTTCAGGCCGGCGGTGCGTGAATTGATCGCGGGTGTCGGTGCCTCCAAGCAGTTCAGCGGCCTTGCTCCGGGCAGCGTGCTGCGTTTTCGGAACGCAGACTGGACGGTCACCGGCATCTTTTCCAGCAACGGCGACATCCACGAATCGGAATTGTTGGCGGATGTGGACACGGTGGGTTCATCGATCGAGCGCAGCGGCTACAGCTCCGCCGTCGGTATTCTCAAGACGCCCGAGTCGTTTCAAACCTTCAAGGACGCGCTGACCTCGAACCCGCGGCTCACCGTCGACGTGCAGCGGGAATCGGACTATTACGCCGCACAATCGGCGCAGCTCGCCAACATCATCAACGTCATCGGCACCTTGGTGGCAGTGATAATGGCCGTGGGCGCCACCTTTGGCGCCTTGAACAGCATGTATTCCGCCGTCGCGGTGCGCGGACGCGAACTCGCCACCTTGCGTGCCATGGGTTTCAGCGCGCTGCCGCTGATGTTGTCCGTCATGACCGAGGCGTTGCTGCTGTCGCTGCTGGGAGGCGCCGTCGGTGCTGCGCTGGCATGGCTGGTATTCAACGGCCACACCGTGTCCACCCTGGGCGGCGCCTTTGCTCAGGTGGTGTTCAAATTGACGGTGACGCCGCAATTGATCGGCGAAGGCGTCATCTGGGCATGTCTGATCGGTCTGCTGGGCGGTTTGTTTCCGGCGCTGCGCATGGTGCGCGTCTCGGTCACCGAGGCGCTTCGTACCGCATAGGCGCTGATTCACGCGGTGTCGCCGCGTCGCCGCCCAGCAACAACCTGAGTCCGTCAGTCCCCATGTTTCATTTGGCGGGATTCGTGAGCGCCTGGTAGGTCAGGGCGCGCGACAGGTTCTCCACATCGGGGACGCCGCCGCCCATCAGCCATCGTTGGATGATGCCGACGAACACCACATCGTTGGTCGGATCGATCCAGAACCAGGTTCCTGCGATGCCGTCCCACAGAAACGTACCCTTGCCCGCGGTGCTTCCCAATCTGGAAGGATCTTCGAGAATGGCAAAATCGTATCCAAAGCCCAATGCGGGCTGCATTTGATAATACCCAATGCCGAATTTGCGGGCGTTCTTGATCTCATCGGCAACGTGATTGCTGCGCATCAGTGCGACTGAGCTGGGCGCGAGCAATCGCACGCCGTTCAACTCGCCGCCGTTCAGCAGCATTTGCGCGAACCGCAGGTAGTCGCCCGCGGTGGAATACAAGCCGCCGCCGCCTGAGGGCAGTTGCGGCGGTTGGGAAATCATCGGGTCGGTCGGCATCGGTGCCAGCCCCTGCGCGGGATCACCCTGGTACACGGTGGCAACCCGGCTCAACTTGTCGGCGGGCACGTAGAAGGCCGTGTCCTTCATTCCCAATGGCTGGAAAATGCGCTCACGCACGAAATCCGGGAAAGCTTTGCCCGACAACTTCTCCACCAGGTAGCCCTGTATGTCGACCGAAACGCTGTACACCCAGGCCTCGCCGGGCTGATACAGCAAGGGCAGTTTCGCCAACCGGTCGATGAAATCCTTCAGCGACGGCGCCGCCAGCAGTTGTGCGTCCTGATACATCTTGTCGACTGGAGTTGATCCAAAAAAGCCATAGGTGAATCCGGCCGTATGCGACATCAACTCGCCCATCGTCGGCGCATGACCCGGCTTGTCCAAAACCGGCTGACCGTCCTTGTCCAAGCCGCCAAACACCTTCAGATCGCGAAATTCCGGTATGTACTTGGCGATAGGATCACTGGGCTTCCACTTGCCCTCCTCGTACAACATCATCATGGCGACGCCGGTGATCGGCTTGGTCATGGAGTAGATTCGGGCGATGGTGTCCTTCTGCATGGCCTTTTGACTCGCCAGGTCGGCGTAGCCATAGGTCTTCTCGTCGACGATTTTTCCATGACGGGCCAAGACGGTGACCATCCCCGCCAATTGCTCGCTGTCCACCAAGGCCTTCAGCGTCGCATCGAGACGATCCAAACGTGGGGTGGAGAAACCGACGGCCTCCGGCGTTGACGTGGCGAAGCCCGCGACAGCGGTCGGGGCGGCCTTTTGCGCCTGCGCACCCGCCTGCATGCCCGCGCATGCCAGATACAGGCCGGCCAATATCTGATGTTTCATGACTCCCCTCTTGCAGGATGCCGACCGAAGCATATATCAAGCCTTTTCGCCAGGGTGCAAGCATTCGACTAGAATGATTCGCCTCCCATGACCGACACGTCCTCACAAACCGGCGCCGTAGATCGAGCGGCACTGCTGAATCAGCTGCGGATCGATCGCAGTGAACCGGCGTCCTTGGGCGGCCGCGGCAAGTGGTGGATCGCCGCCGCGACCGCGGTGGTGATCGCCGCCGCCGCGGCTTGGTACTTTAGCAGACCCACCGGCATTTTGATTCGCACAGCAGTCGCGCAAGCCGCATCCGACAGCGCCGCCGCGAGCACCTCCCTCCTGGACGCATCCGGATATGTCGTGGCGCGCCGGCGAGCCACTGTGGCCTCTAAAGTGACCGGCAAGGTGGTGTCAGTCATGCTCGAGGAAGGTCAGCGCGTCGAAGCCGGCCAGATCATCGCGCGCTTGGACGATTCCACATGGCGGGCCGCCGAAGCCCAAAGCATCGCGCAACTTCAGCAGGCGAAAGCCAGCGTCGCATCCGCGCAAACCGCATATGATGACGCGAAACCGATTTTCGAGCGCGCCCAAAAACAGAAGGACGCGGCCGTCATCAGTGCGCAGAGCTTCGATGAGTCATTCGCGCAGTTCAACGTGGCGCACAACAATCTGCTGGTTGCACAGAGCGGGCTGCAAGCGGCGCAAGCCGGGGTGGATGTGGCTAAACGCAATCTGGACGACACCGTGATCCGCGCGCCATTTGCCGGCATCGTCACCGAGAAATCGGCGCAGCCCGGCGAGATGGTGTCGCCGGTCTCCGCAGGCGGCGGTTTCACCCGTACCGGCATCGGCACCATCGTCGACATGGATTCATTGGAGGTCGAGGTCGACGTCAGCGAGAACTTCATCAACCGGGTGCGTCCGCAGCAGCCGGTGAACATCAAGTTGAATGCCTATCCGGACTGGGAAATCCCGGGCTCGGTCATCGCCATGATTCCCACCGCCGATCGCGCCAAGGCGACCGTCAAAGTGCGGATCGCCCTCAAGCAGAAAGACGCCCGCATCATCCCGGAAATGGGCGTGCGGGTTTCGTTCATGAGCGATCCTGCGGCCGACGGCAGCGCCGCGGACCAGAGCATGGCCGCGCATGGCGTACTGGTGCCGGCCGACGCGATCGCACCCAGCGGCTCGAGCCCAGTGGCTTTCGTCGTGCACGGGTCCGTCGTGGAACGGCGGGCGGTGCGCCTGGGTGCGAGAACCAACGCCGGGCAAGTCGTGGTTGCAGGGTTGGTGCCCGGCGACACCGTTGCCGTGGGAGACTTGACCAAGCTGAGCGACGGCGGCCACATTCGCGTCGAGAAGCACTGAGGAGCATGAATGAGTACGCTGGTTTCGCTGCAAAATGTGGTCAAACGCTATCAACGCGGCAAACAGTCGGTGGAGGTATTGCATGGCGTGAATCTCGCCATTCAACAAGCTGAGTTCGTCGCACTCATGGGACCTTCCGGCTCAGGAAAGACCACTTTGTTGAACTTGATTGCCGGGCTGGACCAACCCAGCGAAGGCGAGGTCAGCGTTGCGGGCGAGCGCATCGACCGGCTATCCGGCTCCCAGCTGGCGAATTGGCGCGCCCGCCACATCGGTTTCGTGTTCCAGTTCTACAATTTATTGCCGGTTCTGAGCGCCGAAAAGAATGTCGAAGTGCCCTTGCTGTTGACCAAGCTGTCCTCGAAACAGCGCAAGCAGAATGTGCGGGCCGCCCTGCAATTGGTGGGACTGGCCGATCGCTCCGCTCACAAACCCACGGAATTATCCGGCGGCCAACAACAGCGCGTGTCGATTGCGCGGGCCTTGGTTGCCGATCCCACCCTGCTGGTTTGCGATGAGCCCACCGGCGATCTGGACCGCGAAAGTGCGGAGGAAATCTTGAAGCTGCTGCAGATGCTGAATCGCACGCAGGGAAAGACCGTCATCATGGTAACCCATGATCCGCTTGCGGCCGATCATGCCGGGCGTACGCTGCATGTCGACAAGGGATACCTGGTGGACACTTCCGGCCGCCCTGCCCCGGCACCCGCTTGATCTGCCGGGCGCCGTCATATCCATTTGCCGCTTACTCGCGCCAGGCAGTCGCGGTGGCGTTAGAATAGGCACCTACACACTGGAGTCTGCCATGCTGAAATCCGTGCCAAGCGGCGGCGAGTCCGCCTCTCGATTCTCTCCTGAAGAATGGGCGGTGCGCGTCGATCTGGCGGCCGCCTATCGGCTGGTGGCGCATTTTCACTGGGACGATCTGGTGTTCACCCACATTACTGCGCGCGTACCCGGCCCGGATCAGCATTTCTTGATCAATCCCTACGGCATGATGTTCGATGAGATCACAGCCTCGAGCCTGGTGAAGATCGACATGCAAGGCAAGAAGGTGGGTGACAGTCCGTGGCCCATCAACCCGGCCGGCTTCACGATCCATAGCGCCATCCACGCCGCGCGTCACGACGTCGAGTGCGTGCTGCACACCCACACATTGAACGGGGTCGCGGTGTCGGCGCAAAAGAACGGCGTACTGCCTTTGTCGCAGCAATCCATCTTCGTGCTGCAAGACCTCGCCTACCACGACTACGAGGGCGTGGCTTTGCGCGATGAAGAGAAGCCGCGGCTGGTCGCCGACATGGGCAGGAAGAGCTACCTGATGCTGCGCAATCACGGCTTGCTCACGGTCGGACGCAATGTGGCGGAGGCGTTTCAACTGATGTACATCTTCGAGTCGACCTGCGCCATCCAGATCCGTGCGCAGGCCGGCGGCGGGGAGTTGATACCGATTCAACAGGGCATCATCGACACCGCCATGGAACAGGCGCGCATGGTGTCCAATGGTCAGGGACCGGATAAATTGATTTGGCCGGGACTGCTGCGCCGCCTCGACCGCATCGACGCTTCCTACCGCAGCTGACCCGACACAATGAGGGCCCGCGTGAGCGCGCCCTCGGTCAACCGAGGCTGAACTTCACCTCGATGGGGTCAATATCGGCAATGACGCCACGGACCGTTTGTCCGGGGAGGATAGGCCCGACCCCGGAAGGGGTGCCCGTAAAAATCAGATCGCCGGCTGCCAGCGTGACGAACTGCGACAAGGTCGAGATGATTTCCGCGACGCTCCAAATCATGTCGCGAAGATCGCCCGACTGCCGCGTGTCGCCGTCCACCGAGAGGTGGATCCGGCCGGACTGGGGCGGCACGCCTCGAGTCAAAGACCCGATCGGAGCCGAATGATCGAATCCCTTTCCCATGTCCCATGGGCGGCCCAGCTTCTTCGCTTCGGCCTGCAGATCGCGCCGGGTCAAATCGAGTCCCACCGCATGGCCGAATATGTGTTGCGGGGCAGTTTGCACCGGAATATTCGCCCCCCCCTCTCCCAAGGCGACCACCAACTCGACCTCATGATGCAATTGCGCGGTTTTTACCGGGAAGGGCAAAGAGGCGCCCGTCGGCACGACGGCATCGGCGGGCTTACCGAAGAAAAAAGGCGGAAGGCGCGTTGGATCGTTGCCCATCTCGCGGGCATGATCCGCGTAGTTCAGACCCACGCAGTAGATTCTGCGCACCGCGAAACGCTGGCTTGAACCTGCAATGGCTACGGTTGGGATTTCGACTCTCGGCGTTTCCACCCGGCCTATTATGCCTGCCTCCGCCGTGACGGGTGAGCCGGAACTCCAGCCCACCCCAACACACGGACTACCCGGCGAGATTCCTGGCCGCGAATTCCCAGTTGATCAGTTTATCAAGCACAGCGTTGACGTGATCGACGCGCCGATTCTGATAGTCCAGATAGTAAGCATGCTCCCAGACGTCGACCGTGAGCAGGGCGGTCTGCGTCGAGCCCAGCGGGTTGGCGGCATTGGCCGTCTTGAGGATCTTCAGTTTGTCGCCCTCCTTCACAAGCCACGCCCAGCCGCTGCCGAATTGCCCCACGGCTGCGGCGGAGAGATCCTTTTTGCATTTATCGACGCTGCCAAACGAGGCATCGATCAGCTTTTTGAGATCCGAAGGAGGCTCGCCGCCGCCTTTGGGTTTCAAGCTCTGCCAGTAAAAGTTGTGGTTCCACACCTGCGCCGCATTATTGAAAATGGCGGCGTGTTCGGTACTGCCGGAGGTCGCTTTGACGATTTGCTCCAGCGGCATATCGGCGAATTCGGTGCCCACGATCAGCTTATTGAGCGTGTCGACATAGGTTTTGTGATGCTTTCCATAGTGGAAACTCAGCGTATTGGCTGAAATGACCGGATCCAATGCGTTTTGCGCGAACGGGAGCGCGGGAAGCTCGATGGGTCTCGATAGGACGGCTGCGGTGTTCATGGACACTCCTGGTGATTGGCTGGGATCAGCGGTAGGGGCCGCGTATGGCGACTCAACGAGGGCGGGTAACCGGCCGGTTGGCGCGCGGCTGGGCGCCGCGATCCGCCACGCGGCCCGCCGAGCTGCCGGGAGCCTTCAAGTCGCTTTCCTCACGGCTCTGGGTCGGATGACCGCTGTGATCGTATTTTTCACGCTCATTGTCGGCATTGCGGTTGGGCATAAGTCCACGCTACGCAACTGGCTGGCCGAGTTCCACCGGCTTTGCACGCCACCGCGCGTAGGGAAATGCTGACTTTACTTGGTGCACATTTTGATCGTGCCGCTGTGGGTATTGACACGCACACGGCCGCTGCCCTCGCCATTTTTGAAACTGAGCGACGATCCCGAGCCGTGACGGGCTTCGACCGGCTTGGGTCCAAAGCAATTGTCGATGTCGCCGCTGAAGGTCTGCAGATCGAACTCCGCCGCCGGTTGCGCCGGAAAATCCAACTCCACATCGCCGCTGACCGACTGAGCGTCGAGCCGGCCATTCGGCCCGAGAGTCAAGGCTGCCTCCATGGTGCCGGACACGGTTTGAAATCGTGCGCGCGTGACGTTCCCCAGCTTGGCTTTGGCATCGCCGCTCACCGTCGTCACCTCAAATTCGCCGCCCCCGCCGATGACATCGGCATCGCCGCTGACGGTATCGAGTTCGATCGACTTCGCAGCCGACGCCTTGACGTGTAACGTCCCGCTGACTGCGTGCGCGCTGATATCGCCGCCCACGTCCGCGCGGATGTCGCCGCTCACCGTCTTCAGCGTCGCCTCGCCCCGCACGCCATCCACCTTGAGATCGGCGCTGACCGTTTGGCACGACACAGCGCTTCCCGCGGGCACATGTACCGTCAGATGCGCCTCTGCGTCGGAATTCCAGTGCGATGAGCGCAGCACCACCCGCACCGAGGTGTGATTCCCGCCGCCGGTAACCTCGACCCTGTCGACGCCCTTGCCGATATCGCCGGTGACTTCGACTTCAGCCTTGTCCCAGCCCTGCACGTTGAGGGTGCCTGCCACGTTGTAAATTTCCACTGCGCCTTGCGCGTCCGCCGGACGGCTCTCGTTCACGGTGGCGCCAAATCCAACACTCCAGGGAAGCACGAGGCAGCCCACGGCGGCGATCGATACGGGTATTCGAGTCATGGTTCAAATCCTCGACAGGGTGGGTTGAGTCGCTTGCACGATGTTTTCGTACAGATCGAATTCATCGTGCCAGGTGCTCTGTAGCATCTGTTCCAGCACGGCGCTCTGTGGATCCGCGATCAGCGCCTGGCGGATGTCCTCGTGAGCCTTGCGGATGACCGCCAAACTGGCTTCGATCTTGGCGCGCGTCTCCGGCTTCAGCAACGCGAGGCGTTCCGTGTAGGTCTTTTCCAAGGAATTGCGTGCCAACACGAATTTCGGGTCGCGTGGTTCATCGAAGGCTCCCTGCCCGCCGGCGGTTTGTATCAGGGGCGGCACCGAGCTGCGCTGCAAAAACGCCCAGGTGCACAAAATCGCGAGACAGGCGGCGGCCGATGCGCCTGCGAGCATCCAGGAACGCGAGCGCCGAGGCGTGCCGCCGATCTGGGCGGCAATGCCCGGCCAGAGATCCCGCTTCGGCAAAGCGCTTCGCGGCAGATCGTCCAGCACGCGATCCAATGAATCCCGTTGACGCTCGATCATGATTCCTCCAACTGTAGAGAAGCAGCCAGCAACCGGCGCGCGCGATGCAATTGCGCCTTGCACGTCCCCTCGGCTATACCCAAGCTGGCGGCGGCATCGGCATGGCTGTGACCGTATATCCCCACCAGCACCAACACATGGCGCGCGCCCTCGGGAAGCGCTGCGATCGCCTTTTCGACATCCAAAGGCGGCCCACCACTCAAAGGATCCGCCCGGTCCGGCAATCCCGACTCAGGCTCCGCCACTTCGTACTGATTCCGCAGGCCCCGACGACGCGACAGCACGGTATGCACGGCAATTTTGTGCAGCCAAGAGGAGAACAGGCTGCGGCGCTCGAAGCCTCCGATGGCCCGCCAGGCTGCGACGAAGGCGTCCTGGGTGCAGTCCTCCGCAGCTTCACGCTGGCCGGTCAACCGCAGGCACAGTCCATAGATACGCGTCGAATATTGTCGATACAGCCGTTCGAATGCGGCGACATCGCCGTTGACGGCAGCCGCAATCGTCGCCGTGGGCTCGTCGGTGGCTTGGACGTCGAAGGATCGGATTTGGCTGTGAATCATGCCGTCGGTGTTCTCGTTGCTCGAGAAGTTAGAGGCAGCGACGCGGGCAAAGGTTTGAATGACCTTCGCTCGAGATGCGCGCGCATCCGTGCGCGCGACTTTTGACGAACCGACACCCTGACGAACGCAGTCCATGCTGCCGGGTGTCGAGGCTCATTATCTAGATCAGAGGGGTCGGACGGAGTGAGTGAGTCTTCACCTGGAAGCGCATTATGTCGCAAAAAACCGCCGCAAAACCGCATATTGAGCGGGTGATCGGGGCTGTTGGATATCAGGGGAATGCAGGATAGGCGAAGTCTTACAAAAAGGCTGGCAGATCGGCCACAGGTCCATTCAGACAGGTGGGGTAGGCTGGTGTGCGGTTAGTCGACCGCTGCAACAGTAGATCTACGTGCCCAGCGAGCCGAACCAAGCCAGCGACCAACTGCGCGCTTTGCAAGCGGCGCTGGATGGCGCAGGGTTGGGCAGCTGGCAGCTGGACATCGTGACAGGGGAGATTCACCGATCCCCTCGTCACGACGAAATCTTCGGCGAAAACCCGCTGCGCGCGCACTGGACGCTGCAGGACACATTGGAGCGAACCCTTCCGGAAGATCGAGAGTTGCTGGCTGAGGCCTTTGCGGAGGCCGAAAGCACCGGTTCCATCGATATGGAAGCCCGCATATGCCGCCGCGACGATCAGATTCGCTGGGTGCATGTCAATGGCCGAGCTTTCTTCGAGGGCGTCACGGCGGTGCGCATGGCTGGCGTGATCGCCGATGTGACCGAACGCCGCGCCGTGGAAACGCGTCTGCGGCTGGCTCAGAAGATCGAAGCGTTGGGTCAGCTGACGGGAGGCGTTGCCCATGATTTCAACAATCTCCTGCAGGTGATCTCCAGCGGGCTGCAGATCCTGACCCATTCCCTGGACGCATCTCGTCGCGACAGGATTTTGGGGTCCATGCGGCAGGCGGTGGACCGAGGCGCTGGACTGTGTCGGCAACTTTTGGCCTTCTCGCGACGCCAGACCCTCAAGCCCGAACCCGTTCACTTGCACCTATTGATCAGCGGCATGCACGAACTGTTGTCCCATAGCCTGCATTCGCTGGTGGAAATTCGCACGCAATTCGCCGATCAATTATGGCCCGTGGAGGTCGATGGCGGTGAATTGGAATTGGTGCTGTTGAATCTGGCGGTCAACGCGCGCGACGCCATGCCGCGCGGAGGAGCCATCGACATACGAGCCACCAACATCCAACTTGCCGAGCAGGATGTCCAGGGCGACTTCGTTCGCCTCGACATCACCGATACCGGCACGGGCATGTCCGCCGACACGCTGACGCACGCTTTCGAGCCTTTTTTCACCACCAAAGGCATCGGCATGGGCTCCGGGCTTGGTCTTGCGCAGGCGCATGGCTTCGCGCGGGCGTCGGGAGGTATCATCCGCATCAGCAGCACGGAGGGAAAAGGCACGACCGTCTCGCTTTTCCTGCCGCGGACGCTTAAAGTTCCTGCGCAGCCCCAGGATGTCGCCGCCGACGTCGCTGCGGCGTCCGGCTCGTCGGGACAGGTTTTGCTGGTGGAGGACGATGATGAAGTTGCCGCGCTCACGGCGGAGATGATCAATCAGCTGGGCTACGATACGACGCGGGTTGCGAGCGCAGAGGCGGCGCTCGGCGCGCTCGCCGACCGGCGAGCGGTTGATATTGTTTTCTCGGATGTCATGATGCCTGGCAGAATGAATGGCGTGGAACTGGCTCAAGAGATACGCCGTCGGCGACCCAATCTGCCCATACTGCTCACCAGCGGATATGCCGAGTCGGCCAGCCGCAGCGCGGCGGCCCATCAGATCAAGATCATCCCCAAGCCATACCGCATCGATCAGCTGCGCGATGCATTGGCTGCAGCCAGACAGGATGCGCGGAACGCCGATTGAACATCAGAATGCCGGTGATCGTCTGCCCCGCGTGTGACTTGGTCCATCGCGTCGTTTTGGCGCAGCGGCAGCGCACGCGCTGCGTGCGCTGCCGGGCAATCCTGCAGCGCGAAACGGACGGCTCGATCGATTCGGCCATCGCTCTGGCCGCCACCGGATTGATCCTGTTCGGCCTCAGCAATCTATATCCTTTGGTGGCGATGAACTTCAATGGCACCAGCCGTGCCGCCACCTTGCTCGACGCCACGATGGGTCTCTACCGGCAGGGACATCCCACGTTGGCCGCCATCGTGCTGGCGACCACCGAACTGGCCCCGCTGTTGCAAATCGCCACGCTGCTTTACATGTTGGTACCCCTGCGCGCGGGCCGCCAAGCGCCCGGAGCCGGGAATCTGTTCCGCCTTCTCACCCACATCCGCCCTTGGACGCTGGTGGAGGTTTTCATGCTCGGCGCCGTGGTGGCGCTGGTGCGCGTCGCAAAGTATGCCCAGGTGTTGCCGGGCGTCTCGCTGTGGTCGTACGCTCTGTTGATGCTCACCCTCGCCGCGCTCACGCACCGCACATCACCGCAGCAGTTTTGGCGGTGGGTGGAAGGGCGCGCGGCGTGAGCGCGATGACCGGCCTGCAGCTCGGATTGCTGTTCTGCCAGCAGTGTCACACGACGGTGCGCGGCGGCCGCGTCGCATACCCGCGCTGTCCGCGCTGCCATGCACATCTGCACCGGCGCAAACCCCACAGCCTGGTCCTCACCGCCGTGCTGGTCGCCTGTGCAGCGGTGCTGTACATACCGGCAAATCTGCTGCCGGTCATGAATACACGATCTCTCATCGACGACGAACGCGACACCATCATGAGCGGCGTGTTGGTTCTGCTGCAATCGGGCTCCTGGCCCATTGCGATCTTGGTTTTCATCGCCAGCATCGTCGTGCCTCTGCTGAAGATCCTGGCGCTGGCCGTATTGATTTTTTCTGCGTGGCGCGGCTCGGCACGGCATCGTCTGCAACGCAGCGAACTGTTCCGGCTGGTCGAATTCATCGGCCGCTGGTCGATGCTCGACGTCTACGCCGTGTCCTTGTTGGTGGCGTTGGTGCAAATCCGTTCTCTCGCCTTCATTTCCGTGGGCTGGGGTGCGTTGGCCTTCGCATGCGTGGTGATCCTGACCACGGTGGCGGCGCGCACCTTCGATGAACGGCTACTTTGGGATGAAGCGCAATGACCGAGATTCCGCGTGGAGACTTCAGTGAGCTGCCGGAAGCCGTTCCGGCGACATCCCGCTGGGGCAGGATTCCGCTCGTTTGGATCCTGCCGGCCATCGTGGTGCTCGCCGGCGCCTTCGTCATCATCCATGAGAAGCTGGCCCAGGGCACGTCGGTCGAGATACGGTTTCACAATGCCGAAGGTTTGGAGGCCAACAAAACCAAGATCCGTTACAAGGATGTGGAGATCGGCGAGGTTTCGGACGTCCGTGTGTCGGAGGATCGCAAGGAAGTGATCGTAACGGCGGACATACACCGCAATGCGCGCGATTACCTGGTGATGGACACGCAATTCTGGGTGGTTCGGCCGCGCATATCGAGCGCCGGCATATCCGGTCTTGGCACCCTGCTGTCCGGGGAGTACATCAGCATCGACATCGGACATTCGCAGGTGAAGCGCGATCATTTCGTCGGCCTCGAGACGCCGCCCATAGTGACTTCTGACCTGCCCGGACGCGAGTTCGTTCTACGCGCCGAAGACCTGGGCTCCCTCGGCATCGGTTCCACCGTGATTTACCGCCACATCACCGCGGGTCAGGTGGTTGGCTACACGCTCGATCCCGGCGGCACGGGCGTAACCATAAAAGTATTCATCAACTCCCCCTTCGACACGTTCGTGAGCAGCTCGACGCGGTTCTGGCAGGCCAGCGGCGTCGATATGTCGGTCAATTCGGATGGCGTGCGCCTGCGCACCGAATCGTTGACTTCGATTTTGGAAGGCGGGATCGCGTTTCAGTCGTTGCCCGATGGCGACACCGTATCGGCCGCCGCTGACACGGTGTTCACACTCTACCCGGATCAGGATCGCGCCTTGCGGCCCACGGAAGTGGAGATCCGCTCCTTCGTGCTGTATTTTCAAAACTCTTTGCGCGGACTTTCCGCCGGCGCACCCGTCGACCTGCGCGGCATCACGGTGGGAGAAGTCAAAAGCCTGGATGTCGAGTACGACGCGAAAGCCGGATCATTGAGCTTCCCGGTCGCGATCGAACTGTATCCTCAGCGGTTGCGGGGCAAACCGCGCCGGCCTGCGGCGGATGTCAAGGACGACAGCGAGTCTGCAAGCGGCACGCTGCTCGACAATCTGGTCGCACATGGACTGCGCGCCGAATTGAAAACCGGCAATTTGTTGACGGGGCAAAAATTCGTCGGCTTGGACGTGCATCCGGATGCCCTCAAAGAGAAGATCCATTGGGCATCGCAGCCGCCGATTTTTCCGACGATCTCGAGCGGCTTGGATGACATTCAGGACTCGGTTGGAAGCATTGCGCGCAAGTTGAACAAGGTGCCTTTCGACCAGTTGTCGTATCGCCTCATCAACACGATGGCCTCGCTGGAGCAAACCTTGAAGAGCGCCGATCACCTGCTGCAAAACGTCGACAGCAATCTGGCTCCGCAGGTTTCCCAGACCTTGACCGAAGCGCGCGAAGCGCTGAAGAATGCGAAGCAGGTGTTGGGACAGGACTCGCCACTGCAAAGCGACTTGGGCTCAACCCTGCTCCAGGTATCTCGTGCGGCCAAGTCAATCAGCGCGTTGGTTGATTATCTGGAACGCCATCCGGAATCCTTGTTGCGCGGCAAACCTGGAGATGCGCCATGAGACTGACGTTCGTGCCGTCCTTGTTGATTGCAATGTCGATGACGGCCGGCTGTGTTACGCGCCAGGCCGATCATTTCTACGCCTTGGCGGCCCAGCCTGCGCCGTCCCGAAGCGCCCACGCCGCCTTTGCGCGCCAGATCACCCTGCACGTAACCGTGCCGTCACTGGTGGATCGCGCTGAGATGGTGCTGACCTCGGGCGCGCAGGTGTCGATACTCGAGCACGAGCGCTGGGCTTCCCCCTTGCCCGACCAAGTGATTGCCATTCTGGGACAGGACATCGAAACCCGACGGGGGGATGTGGTGATCACCGACCGCGCTCTCGAACAGGAGAAACTCCCCTCATCGAAAATCTCGGTGGAAATTGTGCACTGGACCGCGCAACGCAGCGGTCAATTGAGCATCGAAACCCGCTGGCGGGTGCTGGATTCGTCGTCGGGCAATGTCTCGGTCGGCCGGGAGACGTTTTCCGCCCCATTGGACGCGGAAGGCTACGACCATTTGGCAGTGGCGCTGAGCGCCTGCGTCGCTCAATTGGCGGATCGGCTGGTTACAGAAATTCCGAGTTAGCCGGCGCGAAGAGAATGATACATCAAGCGCGCGTCCACTTCGCGTTCCGCCGCCAACCAATCCTCACAGGCACTCCCGGGTTGGGAACCGCGCTTCTGCGAGCGAAAATATGCGCTTTCGGCGATCAATGACCGCCGAAAATCGGCGGAAACTTGCAGGGGTTTGACAAAGCGCAATGGATCGAAATGTGGATTACGCATAAAGCGAGTGTAATCACACCAAGCAGCCTCCGCGCTCGCAGAGATCGGCTCGACCTGCTGTCGGAAGAATCCTACCCCAAGCTACGGTGTGGTTTTCTTACAAAGCAACGGTCCTGATTCTGATACGTGGAGACTTTCCTTTGATGCATCATCCGGTTATGCAACACACTTCACACGCCTACACCAATCCCGCGTCAGAACGGCGATGGGACCACCCGTTGCAATTGAGCGACAGCTGGCAGCCCGCCCCGGGTCCGTTGCTGGTGGTCGGCACGCATCCCCGGGATGAAATCCTGGCTGCCGGCGGTCTTATCCATACCTGGGTTAGCAGGGGGCACGACGTGACCGTGCTGAGCGTGACCGATGGCGAGGAAGACGAGCGTGAAGGCCCCCATCTAGATCTGCTGCATCGCGATGAATTGCGCAGCGCTTTGCGCAAGCTCTGTGCCACGCATGTGTCTGTTGTGAGACTGGGAATGCGCCATGGCCACGTTGCGCAAGCGCACAATCGGCTGCGAATGGCCCTCGAGGCGTTGCTCGAGCCGCACATGACGCTGGTTGCTCCTTTCGAGAATGACGGACATCCGGATCGGGATGCTGCCGGAAGGGTGTGCCGCGAGTTGGCCGCTGCCGGTCGTGTCGCTGTGGCGAGCTATTTGATCGGCAGCCGGCAATCGCATGAAGCCAGAAGCGCCGACGCCGATTTGAACTGGGGTAAATTTCACCTGGACATGGAGGCGCGGCGTTCCAAGAGCCATGCGTTGCAATGCTTCAAGTCGCAGCCTCCCTCGCAAGCGGCGTTGCGGCTGGATCCGTTCCACCGCCCCTTTGAAGCTTTTCTGCTGTAGCGGAAAGATGGGCGCCCGACGGGCGCCCACGTTCCGTTACTGTCCCCTGCCTCTAGGGTTGTACCGCGATGTCGTTGTGCACCGAAGTCACGCCTTCCGTGTTCTTCGCAATCATCGCTGCCAAATCACTGGCGTCTTGAGTCGGTGCGCGGCCGCTCAGCCAAACAACGCCGTTCTCGTCGGTGTCCACCTTGACGCGGGTCAGGGTGGTCAGGTGCTTGGCCGCCAACTTGGCCTTGACCTTGGTGGTGATCGCCGAGTCCTTGACGTAGTGATGCGATGAGTTGGAATCTGTGCCCGCTTCATCCGCCATCGCGATCGGTCCGCATGCGACACCCAGTGCCAGCATGCTGCTCAAAATTACGTGTTTCATGAACTGCTTCCTCCGGTTATAAGTAGCCTGTCGGCTTTGCTCTTCATCACCAAACAGGATGTCCCGGATCATGCCCTGCATATGTAGGCCGCCCCGGGGAAGTGGTGACGGCCATATCCGACAGGTGGTGAAGGCTCCTCTCGTCAGGAGCCCACGGACCCAGGCCGCTCTCCCCGCTCGCCGGCGGCTGCAACAACAGGTTGCGACAAAGACAGCAGGCGCGCACTGTTGACCAAGGCCATGTGAGTGAGCGCCTGGGGGAAGTTGCCCAACATGCGCTGGGTAACGGGCTCGTATTCTTCGGCATACAGTCCGAGATCGTTGCTCATGCTCAACAACCGCTCGAACAGCGCCTCGGCTTTCTCGCGCCGGCCGGTCAATACGTAGGCGTCAACCAGCCAAAATGAACAGGGCAGAAAAGTCCCCTCTCCAGGCGGCAGCGCATCCACGCTGGACTCCGTGGAATAGCGCAACACCAGGCCATTCACCACCAGGTTGGCTTCGATTGCGGCGATGGTGCCGAGAACACGCGGATCGTCGGCCGGCAGGAAACCCACCTGCGGTATCAACAGCAGGCTGGCGTCCAAAAGCTCCGAATCGTAGGACTGCACGAAACTGTTGAGCCGTGCGCTGAATCCTTTCTGGCAGACCTGGTCGTGCACTGCATCGCGCAGTTTGCGCCAGAGAGCGAGCGGGCCTTCCAGATTCTTGGCCTCCGCGTCTTTGATGGCCCGGTCGAACGCCACCCAGGCCATCACTTTGGAGTGCGTGAAATGCCGTGGCGGTCCCCGCATCTCCCATAAACCTTGATCAGCCTTGTCCCAATGGGATTCGAGAAACTCCAGCAATGCCACCTGCAGGCGCCAGGCAATCGGATGCGGCTTCATGTCTGCGAGCCGCGCGAGATGCAGCGAATCCATCACCTCACCATAGACATCCAGCTGAAACTGCTTTGCCGCGGCATTGCCGACGCGAACGGGAGCCGAAGATTCGTATCCCGGCAACCACGGGAGTTCCGATTCATCGAGGCGTCGCGTGCCCGTTACGCTGTAAAGTATCTGCAAGTCTTGCGGTGACCCGGCGATGGCTCGCACCAGCCACTCGCGCCAGGCTTTGGCCTCATTCGAGTAGCCGGCGAGCAGCAGCGCATTCAATGTAAAGGTCGCGTCGCGCAGCCAGCAGTAGCGGTAATCCCAATTGCGCACGCTGCCGATTTTCTCCGGCAGCGAGGTCGTGGGAGCTGCCACCATACCCCCGGTCGGATAGTAGGTGAGTGCTTTCAGTGTGATCAGCGAGCGCTGAACCTGGGCGTGCCAGCGGCCTTGGTAGGTGGTGCGGCCCGACCATTCATGCCACTTGGCAACGGTGTACTTCAGCGCTTCATCCGCATCGAGCTTCGCATGCGCTGGACGGTGTGAGGGCCGGTAGTTCAGCACGAAGGACTCGTTGCGGCCCGGCGCGACGGAAAACTCCGCCACCGTTTTCATGTTTTCGCCTTCGAACGCCACGGAGGAACTCAGTTCCAACGTGTCGGGGCCGGCCGTAATGTCCAGCACTTCACCGATACGTCGCGCCCACGGAACAATGGAGCCATAGTCGAATCTGACCACCAGTTCCATCCGCATGCGAACCGCGCCGCTCAGTGCCTCGACCATGCGAACCACATCCCAGCGCTGATCCGATGCCGGCATGAAATCGGTGACGCGAGCAATGCCTGCGGCCGTCTCGAAATCGGTCTGCAGGATGAGCGAATCATCCGAGTAGCGGCGCCGCACTCCGAGGATTGGTTCTGCCGGTGCCAACAACCAGCGACCGTGATCGGGGCTTCCGAGCAATGCTGCGAAACAGGCCGGGGAGTCGAAACGCGGAAAGCACAGCCAATCGATCGAACCGTCATTGCCGACCAGCGCGGCCGTGTGGCAGTCACCGATCAGGGCGTAATTTTCAATCGGCAGGGGCAAGACTTTCTCCGTTGGGTCTGCGCAAGGGATTGCGCAAATGCGCTATTTCCAGCGCTCTATCGCCCACGTGTGAACTTCGCGCTGAACATGTGAGGAAGCGTCAAGTGGAATTTGGAGCGGGTATTGCAGCAATTCTGTATTATCGAACCGATTCGGGCGTAGCGCAATTCGCAGTTGTTCCGTTGGAGCGCCTCGGTAAAAAATGCAATCTGGCTCCGCGAACGGCATGAAGCTGCCCAAGTATCCACGCATCTGGGTCATGCTTATCATTTCCGTGGCGCTGCTCATCGTCATGAGCGCTTTCCTGTCGCGGAGTCTGCAAACCTTGAATGAAGGTGCCGGGTGGGTGGCGCATACCGAACGGGTGCGCTTTCAACTGGCGAGGATATTGCAATCGCTGAGCGATCTCGGCAGCGGCGTGGCCGGATACGAAGTCACCCACGACGAATCGCTGTTCGAACCCGCCCTCACGGCCGAAGCGCAGATTCCGGTCGAGCTCGAGGATTTGCAGGCCCTGGTGGCGGAAGATGCCGCGCAGCGTCCGCTGCTGGACCAACTCATCGACATCGCGCATCAGCGGCTGCTGCAGAGCCAGGCGCAACGCGAACGCGCGCTCAGTCACGATACCGCAGGTGTGCAGGCGGGAATTTCCGGCGGCGAAGCCAAGCGTTTGATGGATGCCTGCAGGTCGGTGATTGCGCAAATGCAGGCCGAGGAACGTCATCTGCTCGACGTCCACAGCAAGGCGACCCGCTCCGCGTACACCGCGGTCGCCATCGCCATCTGGGCGGCCGCCGGATTGTCCATCCTGCTCCTCATTTCCATCACCGTCATCACCTTGCGCGACGCGGAGCGGTTGCGGCGGGTGCAGGAGGATTTGGCCACCACCTTGCGCAGCGTCGGCGATGCAGTCATTTCCACCGACTCGGCCGGAATCGTGCGGTTCATGAATGTCATCGCCGAGCAGTTGACGGGCTGGTCCAGCGCTTCCGCCCAAGGCCAGCCGTTGGAGAGCGTGTTCAACATCCATAACGAACAGACGCGCGCGCCGGTGGAGAGTCCGGTTGCCCAGGTGCTGCGCGAAAAAGCCATAGTCGGGCTGGCCGATCACACGGTCTTGCGCGCGCGCGATGGCAGCGAACGCCCCATCGAAGACTCCGGCGCACCAATTCACGGGCCGGACGGGGAGATCACGGGAGCCGTCCTGGTGTTCAGAGACGCCACCGCCGACCGCGCGTCACGGCGCGCCTTGATCGAAAGCCGCGATGCCTTGACCGAGGCCGATCGACGCAAGGATGTATTTCTGGCGACCCTGTCGCACGAGTTGCGCAATCCGCTCGCGCCCATTCGCACGGCGACGCGGGTCTTGGAGACGCCCGGACTCAGCGGCGCAGACTTGGAGCGCTGCCGATCCATCATCGCGCGACAGGTGCGGCACATGGCGTCGTTGCTCGACGATTTGCTCGACATCTCACGCATCACTCGCGGGGTGCTGGCGTTGAAAAACGAGCCGGTCGATCTGCACGCCTTGATGGAGGCTGCAATCGAAACTGCACAACCGTTGATCACGGCCAAGCAGCACACGTTGCAGGTTGAATGGCCCGCGGAACCCATCGTTTTGACGGGCGACCCGCTGCGCTTGACCCAGGTCATAGCGAATCTGCTCACCAATGCCGCCAAGTACACCAACAGCGGCGGCCATATCGTCCTCGGCGCACGCAGCCCCTCATCTTCGATCGAGATCTACGTGCGCGATGACGGCATTGGCATTGCCGCCGCCATGCTGCCCAAGGTTTTCGATATGTTTTCGCAAATCGACAGGGGAAATGAACACTCCGAAGGCGGCATCGGCATCGGACTTGCACTCGTGAAGGGTTTTGTCGAGCTGCACGGCGGCACGGTGGAAGCCCGCAGTGCGGGATTGGAACAGGGCAGCGAATTCGTGGTGCGCCTGCCTGCCTCTCTGCGGACCCAGGTCCCTGCGGCGCGCGCGCCGGAGCATTTGCGTCCCAGCGAGTCCGCGGGCGCCCGTCGCGTTCTGATCGCTGACGACAATCGCGACGGCGCCGAAATCATGGCCATGCTGCTGACGCATTCCGGATTCTACGTGCAACTGGCGCATACCGGACCGGAAGCGCTCGCCATCGCCGAACGGCAGCAGCCTGACTTTGCGGTCCTCGATATCGGCATGCCAGGCATGAGCGGGTACGAGGTCGCACGCAGCATCCGCAGCCAGATCTGGGGCAGCGCCATCAAGCTCATTGCAGTGACAGGATGGGGCCAGGAAGACGATAAGCGCAAGGCCCTGGAAGCCGGCTTCGATCATCATCTGACCAAACCCATCGATCCTGGCGCCTTGGAGCAGTTGATGGCCGCTCCGCATGCGGAACAGCGAGGCTGACATCGCTGCGAGCGAGGCAGCCTACGATGTACTGATCGTCGGCGCCGGAGCGGCGGGCCTGGCGGCTGCCCGCGCATTGACCTCGGCGGGACTCCGCGTTGCAATTCTCGAGGCACGCAAGCGGATCGGCGGCCGAATATGCACGATTCACCACTCGCAGCCCGGCTTCGGCGCTGTGCCGATCGAGCTTGGCGCCGAGTTCGTCCATGGGCTGCCGCCGGTATCCTGGGATTTGATCCGCGAGGCGCGGCTCATCAGCTACGAATTGGATGGCGCGCAACTGTGCTTCGAAAACTCGCGCTTGCAACAGTGTCGCGAGCAGCACTCAGACACCTTCCGGGTATTGGAGTCGATGGACCATTGGCTGAAGTCCCAGCCGCCGCACACCGATATGAGTTTCGCCGAGTACCTGCGGCGCAATGCGTTCGACCCCGGAGCCGCAGCGCGCGCAGCCGCCTATGTGGAAGGGTTCAACGCCGCCGATCGAGATATCGTTGGAGTCGCCGCCCTTGCGCAACAACAGCGGGCCGAACGCGGCATCCAAGGGGACCGTATCTTTCACATCGCGCAGGGCTACGAGGCCATACCGCGCTTTTTGTGCGGTGAGTTCGAGGCACAGGGCGGTAAACTGCTGTTGAACCATGCGGTAAGGGCCATCCGCTGGCAGCGCCTCCAGGTCATTGCAAGCGGCTGCGATGCGGACGGCAACGCCTTTGAGATTGCCTCCCAGCGCCTGATCTGCACCATCCCCTTGGGCGTGCTGCAGAGCGGCGCCGTGGAATTCAAGCCGGGCATTCCGGACATCGCCGAGCCGGCGTCACGAATGAGGATGGGCTGCGCTCAGAGAGTCTCATTGATGTTTCACTCCAGATTCTGGACGGAGAGCCGTCAGCTGCAGGCAAACCCGGCCATTGCAGAAGAGCTTCAACACCTGAGCTTCCTGTTTGCCCGCGACACCGTGTGGCCCACTTGGTGGACGAGCGCCCCTCGCGAACTGCCGCTCATCACAGCCTGGAGGGGAGGTCCCCGAGCCGCTGCCATGCCGGCCGATCAGCTCAAGCAACTGGCCATCACCGATGCGGGCCAACTGTTCTCCCTCTCCGAAACGGAATTGAAAAGCCGGTTGGTGGGGGCGTACTGTCATGACTGGCAGTCCGATCCGTACGCTCGCGGCGCTTACAGCTACGTGCCGGCCGGCTCATTGGCGGCATCAGTCATGATGAGCCACCCGCAGGCGGACACGCTATTTTTCGCCGGTGAACATACCGACATCGAGGGCCACTGGGGCACCGTGCACGCCGCCCTCCACAGCGGATTGCGCGCAGCCGGACAGCTGCTGCGGGGCCGCTAGCTTCGCATTCATAGCTTCGACTTTCAGCCGCCTTCGACTTTCAGCTCGACTCAAGGCCTGACCTTTCGGTGATGCCGCTCGCGCACCTCGTTGGGGTTCTTCGGGTCGCTGGGGTCGTTCGCAAAGCCGCCGGGTTTCGAAATCGGTCTGACCTGGTTTTCCTTCTCAGCTTGCTTCTCGTCCATGGGTTTTTTATCCTCTACCGAGCCGGCGAGCAGGGTGTTCAGCAGCGCCAAGCTGTCGATGAACTTACGATTCGAGCGGTTGCGGCGCTTTTCCCCTGCTCCATTCACATAGGCCATCGAGGCGTGCATGCTCATCTCCTTGCAAGTGTTTGACCTCGACACAGCATGCGCCGCCCGCTGCAAATGTAAAACGCCTCAGTCTGAAAGCGTTGCAGGAGAAATCCGACCTGCTTCGGCTGCCCGCGCTACTTGCCTTATGCAGCGTCGCGCTTTAAGTTCGGTGGGATGATCGAGCCGACCCAAGACGTGTCGCCGGATCGCGCCGAGCGAATCGAAGACTTCTTGGCCCGTCATGGCGGTGCCGGCGCACGCGCGCCGCGTTCCGAGGACACGACTCGCGGCAGTCAGGGTTGGTCGGAGATCTACGCGGCCGATGGCTATACGCTGCGCTGCGAGTGGAGCCGCTTCGGCAGCAAGGAAGAAATGAAGTACTCTGAAATCCCGCCTCGATGAAATTTCGCAGGCTGGGCAGCAGCGATCTGCTGGTATCCGAGATCGCCCTGGGATCGTGGCTGACCTTCACCGATGTTGCGCGAAAAAAGGAAGCCCTCGCATGCGTTCACCGGGCACTGGACAAAGGCATCAACCTGCTCGATACCGCCAATGTGTACGGCCGCGGCGCCGCTGAATCGGTGCTGGGCGAAGCGCTCAACGGAGTGAAGCGCGACAGCTATGTGCTTGCCACCAAGCTGTATTTCCCGATGAGCGCCACCGACAAAGGCCTGTCACGTGGGCAGGTGCACAAGCAACTGCACGACTCCTTGCAGCGGTTGCGGGTCGATTACGTCGATTTATATCAATGCCACCGTTACGATCCCGAGATCTCGCTCGAGGAAACCCTGCAGGCCCTGAGCGAAGTCGTCCGCGAAGGCAAGGTGCGCTACATCGGTTTCTCCGAATGGCCGGTGGACAAGATCGAATCGGCGCTGGCGCTGCCGGGAGTCGAGAAGTTCATCTCCAGCCAACCGCAGTATTCTCTGTTGCATCGCGAACCTGAGAAGGCAGTCATTCCGCTGTGCACCGAGTCCGGCATTTCGCAAATCGTGTGGTCGCCTTTGGGCCAAGGCGTGCTGACGGGCAAGTACACGCCGGGCTCCGCGGTCCCGGCGGACAGCCGCGCTGCCGATGCATCGATGAACGGATTCTTGAATGCGAACTGGCTCAAACCAAAGGTGCTGGAAGCAGTACAAGCCTTGCGTCCGCTCGCGGCGCAGGCGGGGTTGTCGCTGCCGCAATTCGCTTTGGCCTGGGTGCTGCGCCAGCCGAATGTGTCATCGGCCATAGTCGGCGCATCACGTCCGAGGCAGATCGATGACAACGTAGGGGCATCGGGCGTCGCGGTTGCGCCGGAGCTGTTCTCGCGCGCCGAAGCCTTGCTGAGGGGGGCCGGCGTATGAACCGACGAAAAACCACGCGCCCCGACTGAGCGCGTGGTTTGTCTTCAACCACCGTCCGTGAATCAGCGATGCGCGGCCCGGTTGGTTTCGCGGTCAGCTTCGCGCTGTTCCTTGGCGTTGTCCTTCAAATCGGCCTTTACGTCGCCATACTTCGCTTGCGCGGCGCCGGCGGCCTGGTTGACTGCTCCCTTGACTTGCTGGGTGGTGCTGTTGACCGCCTTGCCGGCAGCCTCTTGAACCTTGCCTGCAGCTTCCTTTACCCGACCTTCAACTTGGTCTTTGTTAATGCTCATGCGAGATCTCCTGATTTGGAAGCCCTCATGCTACCCGCCGCAGAATTCGCGGCTGTAGGATTGCTTGATCATTCCCTGTGGGAGTTCATCCACAGTTGCCGGCGGCCCTCCACCCTGCGGATCCGCGTGCGCACAAGGCGCGCAGCCTGGCTGGGTCGATGACATCGCGTCGCACGAATACTCGTTCATGGCCGACTTACTATAGAGTATGCTTTCATGCTCTCCCGACGAGATTTTCTGTTCGACCGGCCGATCTGAGTCATGCTCGCGTTGCTGTGTTTGTCCGTATGGCTCTACCTGGTATTCGCTCACGGAAGCTTCTGGCTATCGACGCCGCAACTCTCACCGGCCATGCCCACGGGTCTGCCATCGGTTGACATCGTCGTGCCTGCGCGCAACGAGGCCGCCACCATTGCCGTCGTCATTCAGTCGTTGCTGAGCCAGGACTATCGGGGAAAATTGCGCGTGCTGCTGGTGGATGACGATTCTGCGGACGGCACCGCGGCCGCTGCCGGCAGCGATCCGCGTCTTGAAATATTGCGCCTCAACGGCAAGCCGCCGGGCTGGTCGGGAAAGCTATGGGCGATGAGCCGGGGAGTCGCGGCAGGCGATGCGGAGCTGCTGTTTCTCACCGACGCCGACATTGTGCACGACCCGCGGCATGTGTCGAGCCTGGTGGCCGCCCTGCAGGACTTGAACCGCGACATGGTGAGCGAAATGGTGAAGCTCAACTGCGTGAGCCTGGCCGAGCGCGCGCTGGTTCCCGCATTCGTCTACTTCTTCCAGATGCTGTATCCGTTTGCGCGCGTCAATGATCCGCGATCGACGCTAGCCGGCGCGGCCGGCGGCACCATTCTCATCCGGCGTGCCGCGCTGCAGAGGATCGGTGGCATCGAGAGCATTCGCGGGGCGCTGATCGACGATGTAACGCTGGCGCGCGCGGTGAAAAAACATGGCAGCATTTTCTTGGGCCACTCGGGCCTTGCGCAATCGATCCGTCCCTACCCGCACTTCATCGACATATGGCGGATGATCTCGCGCACGGCCTTCACGCAACTGCGCTACTCGACTCTTTTGTTGTCCGTCACGGTGGCGGGCATGGTGCTGGTGTGGCTCGCGCCCGCGCTCGAAGGATTCATCGGTTCAGGGTGGCGCGCCGCGTGCGGGCTGGCCGCCTTTGCATTGGCGGGGATGTCCTTTCAGCCCACGCTGAGGCGATACCAGCGCAGCCCCGCCTGGGCGCTGTGCCTGCCGCTGATCGCGATGTTCTATCTGGCGGCGACCGTCTCCTCGGCACTCGACCACTGGCGCGGCAAAGGCGCGAACTGGAAGAATCGCGCCTACCCCTGATTGCGGCTGACCTTCGCGGGCGGCACCGCCTTGAGCACTTCGCCGGTGACCGCGAACCCGTTAATCGGCAGTTCATACGGGACGCAGTCGGTGCGATAGTAAAGATCGCGCAAGGAGAAATTCTTGGAGAGCAAATCCTTCATGTCGTGGATCAACTCGCAATCCCCATCACCGACGAAGAAGGGGTGGCGCGGGCTCAGTTCCAATGCCGCCCACTGGGCGCTGACCGCGCCGGTTGCGTTGGCATCTTCGGCAGGAGCCAAGGTATAGAACTTTGCTCGCACATTGGCCGTCCGCCCGGGCGTCGAGAAACCGCCCGGACAGCCGCCGGCCTGAACGACGGCGTCCTTGCGTGCGCCCATATGCACCAAGATATCCTTGACATGGTCTTCGATCGACGAGCAAGAGAACAAGGAGGTGAGCCCAAAGTAGGAAAAGGTGTCCTCATGCAACACCCAGGTCCCGGCGATGGGCGCACCCGGCGCGGGAGCGGCGGCGAAAACGGGCAAGCCAACGGCGGCGCAGCATAACGCCCAGGCAGCCAGACCGAATTTGCAAATTCTGTTGGAACAAGCCATGACATCAACCTCCAGTGTCCGCAGGATAGACCGTCAAGGTGAGATCGAGTTCGGTAGGTGCCAGCTTACACCCGAAGGGGCGGCCGAAACATTGCATGCCCTCCTCGCCATGCCAAACTGCGGTCCTATACCGGAGAAATGCCATGACCAAACTTCTTCCAAGCCTGCTGTTCGCCGCGGCGCTCGCCGCGGGAACGGCCCTGGCCGATGATTCCATGGACCGCGCCACGCCCACCAAGCACCAGGCGTTCAAAGCCTGCATCGCCAAGCAGAAGACCGCCGACGTGAACATGTCCAAGGCGCAAATGACGCGCCTGTGCAAAGACGAAATCAAAAAGGAAAATGCCGGGGATGCACCGCTCCCGCCGAGCGACGCGCCGCACAGCCCTTGAGGCTTCAGGCTAGACTCAGGCGCGCTTGTTGGCGTCAACCACCGCCATGGCCGTCATGTTGACGATGCGCCGAACCGTGGCCGCCGGGGTCAAAATATGGGCGGGAGCCGCGCAGCCAAGCAGCATGGGCCCTATGGCCACATTGTGCCCGGCGGCAGATTTCAGCAGATTGTAAGCAATGCTGGCGCTGTCCAGGTTTGGACAGACCAGCAAATTGGCACTCCCATGCAGGGTGCTGCCAGGCAGCACCGCGTGGCGCGCCGTTTCATCGAGCGCGCAGTCCCCGTGCATCTCACCGTCGACCTCGAGCTCCGGCAGGCGGCTTCGGAGCAACGCCAAAGTGGCGCGCATTTTCAGTGCGGACGGGGCATCGCTGGAGCCAAAGTTGGAGTGGGACAATAGAGCGATTTTGGGAACCAGCCCGAAGGCGTACAGCTGTTCGGCTGCCAGCTGGGTGATTTCCGCCAGCTGTTCCGCGGTCGGATCCAGATTGACATGCGTATCGACGAGAAATACCTGCCGGCCCGGGAGAATCACGCCGGTCAGCGCTCCATACACATTCACCCCCGGCCGCTTACCCAAGACCCGATCGATGTAATGCAGGTGGCGCGCCGTGGTACTGATGGTGCCGCAGATCAAGCCGTCGGCCTCGCCTTTTTTCAGCAGCATGGCGGCAATCAGCGTCGTGCGGCGCCGCATCTCCAGCTTGGCATACTGCGCGGTGACCCCATGTCGATTGGTGAGCGCATGGTAGGCCTGCCAATACTCCCGGAATCTCTCATCGTGCTCCGGATTCACGATGCTGAAGTGCTCACCGGCACGTATCCGCAGCCCGTAGCGTTTGATGCTGCGCTCGATCACGGCTGGACGTCCCACCAAAATCGGCGTCGCCAATCGCTCATCGACGGCGATCTGCACGGCGCGCAGGATGCGCTCGCCTTCGCCCTCCGCGAAAACAATGCGGCTTCGGTCAGAGGGGATCTTGCGGGCTGCTGAAAAAATCGGCTGCATCAACGTGCCGCTGTGATAAACGAACTGCTGCAGGCGTTGCGCGTAGCCATCGAGATCCGCGATTGGCCGGGTGGCGACGCCCGATTCCATCGCAGCCTTGGCCACCGCAGGAGCAATCTTGACGATCAGGCGGGGATCGAAGGGTTTCGGAATCAGGTATTCGGGCCCAAACGCCAGGTTCTCGATACCCCCATAAGCGGCGGCGACGATATCGCTCTGCTCCTGCCGGGCCAGATCCGCGATGGCGTGTACCGTGGCGATCTCCATCGGCCGGGTGATGGTCGTGGCGCCGACGTCCAAGGCACCTCGAAAGATGAACGGGAAGCACAGCACATTGTTGACTTGGTTGGGGAAGTCGCTTCGCCCGGTGGCAACCACCGCATCGTCTCGTACCGCGCGCACTTGCGCGGGGAGGATCTCAGGGGTGGGGTTGGCAAGCGCCAGTATCAATGGACGGCCTGCCATGAGTTTCACCATCGCTTGGGTGAGCACTCCGCCCGCGCTCAAGCCGAGGAATATGTCGGCCCCCTCGATGACTTCCGCAAGCGTGCGCGCCTGCGTGGGTTGCGCAAACCGCTCCTTCTCCGGATCCATGAGCTCCAGTCGCCCCTGATAGACGACGCCGGCCAGATCGGAGAGCCACACATTTTCACGCTTCAATCCCAAATCCAGCAGCAGATCAACGCATGCCAGCGCGGCGGCCCCCGCGCCGCTGACCACCATCTTCACGGCCTCGATCTGTTTTCCGACCACCTTCAATCCGTTGATGCATGCCGCGCCGACGATGATGGCCGTGCCGTGCTGGTCGTCGTGGAACACGGGAATCTTCATGCGTCGCCGCAGTTCCCGTTCGACGATGAAACATTCGGGCGCCTTGATATCCTCCAGGTTGATGGCGCCGAAGGTCGGTTCGAGCGCCGCAATGATGTCGATCAACTTTTGCGGATCGCGCTGCTCGACCTCGATGTCGAATACATCGATGCCGGCGAATTTCTTGAACAACACCGCCTTGCCTTCCATGACCGGCTTGGCGCCCAACGGGCCAATGGCACCCAGACCCAAGACGGCGGTACCGTTGCTGATGACACCCACCAGATTGCCTCGCGCCGTGTAGCGATACACATTCAAAGGATCTTCGACGATGGCCTCGCATGCAGCCGCCACGCCGGGCGAATACGCCAGCGCCAGATCGCTCTGGTTGAGCAGTTGCTTGGTCGCCGTGATGGACAACTTTCCGGGGGTCGGAAATTCGTGATAGTCCAGGGCCGCTTTTCTCAGCGCGGCCTTGCTTTCATCGTCTGTTTTCATGAACCCGTCCGAACGGTCGAAAGATATATCAGAATACATCATTCGACGACGATGAGAGGCCTATGCTCTGGCCGGCCTCCGGGACTTCGCTTTGGGTTGATCGCGCGGCGTGCGCAGCGTCGTCGCGGACCGCACCACGGATTGTTTTTGTTTGGATCGCGAGCCGTGGGAATACGTGAACACGTGCGTGAATTCGGCGCCCAGCAGGAAGATCTGCGCGGAGTAATAGATCCACAGCAGCAGCACCATGACCGATCCGGCCGCGCCATACGCGGAACTCAGCGAGCTGCGCCCGAGGTAGAGCCCGATCAGCAGCTTGCCAATGGTGAACAGGCCCGCGGTCACCAAGCCCCCGATCCACACATCGCTCCAGTCGATCTCTTCCTTGGGGACATACTTGAAAATCATTGCAAACAGAATGGTGCTCAATCCCACGCTGAGCAATAGATCCAAAGCCGGCAGTATCAAATTCCATTGCACCAGGAAGGCACTCAGCCAGGTGCCGAGCGCCGACAGTGCCGCGCTCGCCAATAGCGACACCAGCAACAGGAACCCCACGCCGAGAATCAGACCGAAGGACAATATGCGCGAACGCAGCATGCGCCACCATGCCACCGAATCTTCCTTTGCCGGCGTCTTCCAAATATAAGCCAGTGTGTTTTGCAGCTCACCGAAAACGCTGCTGGCGCCGACCAGCAAAGTGACGAGGCCGATGGCCGCCGCCATCCCCTTCTTATCGCTTTGATGAGCGCTGGTGAGCAGGCCCTGCACCGCGTTCGCGCCCGCCTCGCCGAGCAAACCCTGCATCTGCTGGAACAATTGCGTCTCTGCAACGCTGGGACCGAACACATGGCCGGCGATGGCAATGGCGATCACCAAGATGGGCGCGATCGAGAAGAGGGTGTAGAACGCCAAAGCCGCACCCAAACTGGAGGCATTGTGCCTGAGCCAGGCCGCAATCGAGTCCCGCACCAAGATTTGAAGATTCAGCCACAGGGAACGCATGGGGGCAGCCTGTTCCTTACGCACTGCCAATCCCAGCAGAAACTGCCGCCGCATCGAGTCGGCAGCGGACTACGCGCCCGCTCAGCTGCGATGGCTTTTTTGATCCACGGCGGCCGTTCTGCCTGTGGCGGATCCGGACATCGCGTTCTCGCTCAATTCCTCGAAGCAATTCACGCGCACATACGCATCCTGCCCCGAAGCGGTGGCCGCAAAGCCTACCCCGCTGAGCAAAATCGTGCGGCTCGACTTCGGCGGTTGCGGTCGATTCCGATGCGCCGCCCCCAGATGGATCAAGATGGCACGTCCGATCGGCGTTAGAATCTCGCGGCTCACGGCATAGGCGCTCCAATTGGCGCTCCCCACCCCGTCGATCACGGCGGCCGCGCCAACCGCCTGTGTCGCCGTCTGCCAAGCCTGGGTGCTGGAAAATGTCACCCCATCCAATGAATGATCCCGGCCCGCAGCCATTTCGCGCGCCAGCAACGTCAAAATCGCCATGGCGTGGCGGCGCACTCCGGCGTTCAACGAAGCTGACTGCAGACGAAGCCGCAAATTTCCCCAAGTCTGATGCACCTGATCCGGATTCCCGCACAGATGCCCGAAATAGCGCGTGTACGGTTCGATGATGAAGCGGCGCCCGTACACATGATGGTCGCGAACCGCTTCCAGCCGGCAATCCACCGGGTAGGACTCGCTGACCGCATCGATGCTCCCGATGACCGCCTCTTCGTAATCCGGAAAGGCGTCGAGCAAGGCGGCAATGAAAACATCCCCGGGCATCCGCCCGACGATTTCAAGCTGTAATTCCAAGGATCCCAGTCTCCGTGACCACTTAAGAACCGGCGTGGCGCCGATGGCGCCTGGCGAAGAACAGGCCCGCCATGACGCCGAGTACCGTGGCCGCGCCTGCTGCCCCATAGGGCGCGCGCGCCACATCGTTGCGCACCTCTCTGGTCAAATCCTGTGCAACCCGCCGTGCAAGAATGCCCGCCATGAAGATGTTGGCGGAACCTTTCAGTACTTTGGCCATGTCGAGCATGCTAACCCCGACGCCGCAAGGACGATACGTGCAGCGGATGGATTTCGGCTACGTTTCCCAGTTCCTCCGGCGCGCTGGTGCTGATGCCGCCTTGGTTGGCGGCACTGCGCGAGTCGGACAGGTGTAGATGGTGTTGCAGCTGGGTATGAGTGCGCACCAGCAGGAACAAATTGATGCGGCCGGCGAGGTGATTGAGCATGCTATGTGTATACCGCCCGGCGCCCCGGCCGGTATGTCATCCTGCGTTGCAAGCCACTGTAGGCGCTTAGCTGACTGCTTCTTTTCGGAGGAATTCCAGCACCCACTTTTCGGCCCTGCGCGCGGTAGCCGATCCCAGGGATCCGTTGAAACACTGGTGAATGCTGCCACTGCGCCAGCTGTCGAATACCGCGGGATTGATATAGGACTTGCGGCAGACCGCGGGGGTATTGCGCAATTCCACGGCAACCTGCTTCACCACCTCGGCGATTTTTTTCCTGCAGGCACGTTCGCTCGGCGGATCGGGCAAATCCGTGGCGGCAAGCAGGGTGATGGCGTGCAGGGTCGCTCCCCAGGTGCGGAAATCTTTGGCGGTGAAGTCATCTCCCATGGCTTCACGCAGGTAGTCATTCACCTGCCCCGAATCGATTGAACAGCGCTGTCCATCGTCATTGATGTACTGGAACAGGTCCTGACCGGGGATTTCCTGGCAACGCCGGACGATTTTCACGATGCGTTTGTCGTCGATCAAGATCTCATGCTGCACGCCACCCTTGCCGCGAAAGTTCAAAACCGCCCTCCCGTCGCGAATGAATTTGACATGCCGATTGCGCAGCGTGGTGAGTCCGAAACTCTTGTTGTCGCGCGCATATTCACTGTTGCCGATACGCACCCGCGTCGCATCCAGCAAGCTGACCACCACCGCCAAAACCTTTTCGCGCGGCAGATCCGGCAGCGCCAAATCCCGGTTGAGCTTGCGCCGCAGTTTCGCCAATTGCTGGCCGAAGGACACCATGCGTCCAAACTTGGCGCTGTCGCGAACCTGACGCCAGTCTTGATGATAGCGATATTGTTTGCGACCGCGGGCATCGCGGCCGGTTGCCTGCAGATGCCCGCGCTCTTGCAGGCTGATCCAAACGTCGCGGTAGGCCGGCGGTATCGCCAAGCTGGCGATGCGCTTCAAGTCCTTCGCGGCGTGCAGACGCTGATTCTCGGGGGTCACATAGCGAAAACCGCGCCCCACGCGCAGCCGGCGGATACCGGGTTCCGCATCGGAGACGTAGACCAGGCCCGCTTCGATCGCCATTTGCACCGCTTCCGCGACGCTGGCGCTGGGCTTGTCTGTTTCGGTCGAGACTTTGAGGCTCATGACGAAGGGCTTGTAGCAGGTCGATTTCGGCTCCGCTATGGACGCTGGCCGACGTCCTGTAGGACACACCCCTTGGCGTGCGGTTTTTGGGACGTGGTTCATGCGGCGCCCGTTTCTGGCCCGCGGCAGCCTTGACATAAGGTCATCCGCCACCGTCGGCCGATTCGGCCGCTTTTCCTACCGCCGTTGGCGATTTTGGCTGCTCTCCAACCCCTGCGGACTCATGCAGTCTCGTTTTTTTACCAACAGTTGTGGAGTCAAAGATGAAACGCATGATTGCAGCCTTGATGATCGCGGCGCCGCTGGCCGCTTTCGCCGCTTCGAATCCTGATGCAGCCTTTTACAAGAATGCCGCAGAAGCCGGGATCGCCGAAGTCGAAGCAGGCAAGCTGGCCCAAGACAAGGGGGGCAGCCAGAAAGTGAAGGACTTCGGCACATTGATGATCACCGATCACTCAGCCGCCAATGACAAGCTGAAGACTCTGGCTTCGTCCAAGGACATTACTCTGCCGACCAGTTCGAGCGTCGGCCAGATGGCGAACAAGACGAAGTTGGAGATGCTGAGCGGCGACACCTTCGATAAGTCCTATATCAAGGGTCAGCTCAAGGCGCATCGTCAAGCCGTGGCGCTGTTCAAGAAGGAGAGCACGACGGGCCAGGACCCGGACGCCAAAGCCTTTGCGACGGCTACGCTGCCGACGCTGCGCGCTCACCTGAAGGCCGTTACGGCGTTGGCCACCGACGCGGGCGTCGCCACCACGTAAAGGCGATCCCAGCGGATCGGCGACGACGTCGCCGGTCCGCAATAGGGAATGTGGGCGTGCAGCTTGCAGCTATCGTAGGCGTCATCCGACGATGCGCGGCGGCACGCAGCGCCTTCTTTAAATCGCTTCGCATCCGTATCGTGCATGCGTGCTCTGTCCAACCAAACTCACAAATCGGGTACTCACATGCTTCACTATGCCGTCGTTTTCCTGATCATTGCTTTGATCGCCGCAGTCCTGGGCTTCGGCGGTTTAGCCGCGGGTGCCGCAGGCATCGCCAAGATCCTGTTCGTGGTGTTCCTCATCGGTGCGGTGGTCTCGTTCTTGATGCACGGGCGCTCACGGGTCTGAATGTCGGCGGGCGAAGTCCATCACCTCGCCCGCCATGACATCCAATGCCTGGGCAACCCTCGGCAGCAGGCACACGCCGTCATCGTCGAAGACCATTTCGGCGGTATTGATGGCAGCTCCCAGCGGCGTCGGCCAACCCCGCAGCGCGTGCACGATATCTCTCAATGCGCCCAGGGTATTGATGGCACCGGGCCACCCGCCCGCCGTGGCGATACATCCGACGGCGCGCTCGCTGAAGTAGGGCCGAGCGTCTGCCCGCAAATCCTCAGCGTAATCCAAAGCGTTCTTGACCAGCCCGGAAATGCTGCCGTGATAGCCCGGTGACCCCAGGATAATGCCGTCGGCAAGCGCCAACTCGGCGACCAATGCCTGCGCCGACGGGCTGCGCTCCGGACTTTCAGGCTGATAAAGCGGCAGTTGTAGCGCAGCGCCACTGATCAACACCGTGCGCGCGCCGGCGCGGCGTGCGCCTTCGAGCACGTGGCGCATGGCACGTTCGGTGGATGAGTTGGGCCGCAGAGTTCCGCCGACGGCAACGATGTATGGAGATTTCATATCGTATCCTACACCGTGGGCTGGTTTTCCAATCGCAGAGCGAGGCGTTTGAGGAATGCAACCAGTTCGTGCTGTTCGGCTTCAGGGATGTCCTTCAGCATGTCGCGCAGCGGCGCCCAAAGCTCGGGCAGCAAGTCGCGCACGAACGCTTCTCCCTGCGCGGTGATCTTCAAGACCATTTTGCGGCGGTCCTGTACGCTTGAGCCGCGGGTGATCAGCCCGCGATTGACCAATGCATCGCTGATGCGCGACATGTTTGCCGCTCGTTGCGAAGCCCGTACGCAGAGGTCGGTGGGATGCGCCGCGCCATCCGGTTGCGAGAACAGTGTGGTGAGTACGCGAAACTCCGCTTCGACCAGGCCGAACGGCCGCAGTTGCCGCGCGAACATCGCGGACATTTCGCGGCCCACGTGCAGGATGAGACGGCACAACAGAAGGCTGGTGGTCGGCGCCTCCGCCACTTGCGCGGACAGATTTTGGAGGTTCGCCTCCATGAGCTCGATTTGCGACGCCAGGTTATTCATTTGCATACTAACTATTCTGTATATTATATTTTATCGGGTAAATATCCATTGGGTAAATATCTCCCGGACCGGCGCTGCCGCGTAAACGCCCGGAATGAGGCTTGCTTCACAGTGACAACAATGCGGTTCTCTCTGATAGTGGCTGCGGCTTTCCTGGCCGCGTGTTCTCACAAAGGTACGCCGCCGCCGAAGCCCCCGGCAGAGGTCGCGGTGCTGACGCTTCAGGCTGCGCAGGTCGCTCTGGTGACGGAGCTGCCGGGGCGAACCGTGCCGTACCGGATCGCGGAGGTCCGGCCGCAGGTCAACGGGGTGATTCTCAAACGGCTGTTCAACGAAGGCAGCCAGGTAAAGGCGGGCCAACAGCTGTACCAGATCGACCCCGCACCCTTCGAAGCGAGCTTGCAGAGCGCCAAAGCATCCCTCGCCCGTGCCGAAGCCACGGCAACTTCCACGCGGATGCTGGCGCAGCGCTACAAACCGCTCGCCGAAGCCCGTGCCGTCAGTCGGCAGGACTACGACAACGCCGTTGCCGGTCAGGACCAAGCGGCGGCGGATGTAGCCTCCGCGCAGGCGTCGGTCGAAACCGCGCGCATCAATCTGGCCTACACCAAGGTAATGGCGCCGATCAGCGGCCGCACAGGCCGCTCTTCGGTCACCGAAGGCGCGCTGGTGGCCGCCAATCAAACCACCGCCTTGTTGGTGATTCAACAGCTCGATCCGATCTACGTCGATGTCACTCAGGCGAGCACGGTGCTGTTGCGGCTGCGGCGTGAACTGGCGGCGGGCAAGCTGAAAACGTCCGGCGACTCGCAGGCTGAAACGAAATTGCTGCTCGAGGACGGTACCCCCTATGCCGAACGCGGCAAGCTGCAGTTCTCGGAGGTCACGGTGGATGCGGGCACGGGATCCGTCACCCTGCGGGCGGTTTTCCCCAACCCGCAAAACACTTTGCTTCCCGGTATGTTCGTGCGGGAGCAACTCGAGGAAGGAGTGGATGATCACGGTTTGCTGGTGCCGCAAAGAGCGGTCGCGCACGATCCGCGCGGCGAAGCCACGGTCACCGTCGTGGATGCCGACAACAAGGCCGTGCCGCGCATCATCAAGACCGATCGCGCCATCGGCGATCAGTGGCTGGTGAGCGCGGGCGTCGCGCCCGGCGAGAAAATCATCATGCTGGGGATACAAGGCGTGCAACCGGGCGCGACGGTGAAGCCGCATGAGGTGACCCCTCAGGAGCTCAATCCCCCGCGATCCGCGACTGCGGCTTCGCAGAAAAAGTAGGGCCGGGGCGTGTCAGAATTTTTCATCGAGCGGCCGATTTTCGCCTGGGTGCTGGCGATCGTGGTGATGTTGGCCGGCGGCCTTGCCATCAAGACGCTGCCCATTGCGCAATATCCGAGCATCGCGCCGCCGGCGATCGCGATCACGGTCACCTATCCCGGAGCCTCGGCCGAAACCGTGCAGAGCACGGTGGTGCAGGTCATCGAACAGCAGCTCTCGGGCATCGATCACCTGTTGTATTTCTCCGCTGAGAGCGACAAAGACGGCAGCATGGCCATCACGCTGTACTTCGAGCAGGGCTCCGATTCCGACATTGCTCAGGTGCAGGTGCAAAACAAACTGCAGTTGGCCACTCCGCTGCTGCCCCCCGAAGTGCAGCAACAAGGTATCCGGGTCGCGAAATCCACGCGCAATTTCCTGCTGGTGGTGGGCTTCTACTCCTCCGACGACAAGTTGACTCCGGGCGATGTCGCCGACTTCATAGCCTCGAACGTCCAGGATCCGATCGCGCGCACCGCGGGCGTTGGCGACTACCAGGTATTCGGCTCGCAGTACGCTTTGCGGGTTTGGCTCGACCCGAACAAGCTCAACAATTACTCCATGATGCCGGGCGATGTGAGTGCGGCCATCCAGGCGCAAAACGTGCAGATTGCGTCCGGTGAATTGGGAGGACTGCCCTCGGTGCCCGGTCAGCAGCTGAACGCCACCATCATCGGACCCTCGCGCCTGCACACCACCGAGCAGTTCGGGGCGATCTTGCTGCGGGTCAATCCGGATGGATCGCAGGTGCGGTTGCGCGACGTGGCGCGTCTGGAACTCGGCAGCGAGACCTATCAATTCGCCAATGTGCAATGGAATGGCCACGCATCCTCGGGAATCGCAGTGAAGCTGGCCACGGGCGCCAACGCGCTCGATGCGGCAGATGCCATACGTGCCACCATGGAACGCCTCAAGCCGACCTTTCCGCCCGGGCTGGAGGTGATCTACCCCAACGACAGCACGCCTTTCATCCGTCTCTCGATCGAGGACGTGGTCAAAACCCTGTTCGAGGCCGTCGGGCTGGTGTTCCTGGTCATGCTGCTGTTCCTGCAGAATATCCGCGCGACCTTCATCCCCACCATTGCCGTGCCCGTTGTGTTGCTCGGTACTTTCGCGGTGCTCAAGGCCTTTGGCTATTCGATCAACGTGTTGACCATGTTTGCCATGGTTTTGGCCATCGGCCTGTTGGTGGACGATGCCATCGTGGTGGTGGAGAACGTCGAGCGCGTCATGGATGAGGAAAAACTCTCGCCCCGCGAGGCGACGCGCAAGTCCATGAGTCAGATCACCGGCGCGCTGGTCGGCATCGCGCTGGTGCTCTCGGCCGTGTTCCTTCCCATGGCGTTCTTCGGCGGTTCCACCGGGGTCATCTATCGTCAGTTCTCCATCACCATGGTTTCGGCGATGACGCTGTCGGTGTTGGTGGCGTTGATTTTCACTCCGGCGCTGTGCGCCACCATCTTGAAGCCTCGCAAGCACTCGCAGGAGCGCAAGGGCTTTTTCGGCTGGTTCAACCGCAGCTTCGAGCGCACCAGTCAAAAGTACGAGAAGGCGGTGGTGCACATGGTGCATAGAACCGGCCGTTATTTTCTGGTGTTCTTCTTGATCGTCGGCCTGATGGCGCTGATGTTCGTGCGCGTGCCGCATTCGTTCTTGCCGGATGAAGATCAAGGCTTGATGTTCGCACAGGTCACCTCCCCGCCCGGCGCCACCGATGAACGCACCGAACAGTCGCTGCGCGAGATGCGCGATTACTTCCTCAATGACGAGAAGGAAGCTGTGCTCGGCGTGTTCACGATTTCCGGATTCAATTTCGCGGCGCGAGGCCAGGCTTCCGGCTTTTGCTTCGTGCGCATGCGCGACTGGAAAGATCGTCCAGGCGCCAAGAACAATGTCCAGGCGGTGGCAGCACGCGCCAGCGCGCATTTCAGGCACATCGCCGATGCGCAGGCTTTCGCCTTTGCCCCGCCGGCTGTGCTGGAACTGGGTACCGCCACCGGCTTCGACATCGAAATCCTGGATCGTGCCAATCAGGGTCACGACAAGCTCATGGCGGCCCGCGATCAGCTGTTGGGCCTGGCCCGCAAGGATCCGCGTTTGATACAGGTGCGCGCCAATGGCTTGGACGACGAACCGCAGTATCTGTTCAACATAGACTTTGAAAAGGCCGGCGCGCTCAGCCTCAGCATCGCCGACATCACCACCACCCTGTCGGCGGCGTGGGGTTCGCTGTATGTGGATGACTTCATCGACCGCGGCCGCGTCAAGAGAGTGTTCATTCAGGGCGATGCTCCCTCGCGCATGCTGCCGCAGGATCTGACTTCCTGGTACGTGCGTAACGTCAAGGGCCAGATGGTGCCCTTCTCGGCATTCTCCGATGCGAAGTGGGGCTTCGGCTCGCCGAAGCTGGAGCGCTTCAACGGCGTGCCCTCCATCGAGATCCTCGGCGCTCCCGCGGCCGGCATCAGCACCGGCGTGGCGATCGAGGCCATGCAACAATACATGAAGCAGTTGCCGGCAGGATTCGAGCTCGCTTACAGCGGCCTGTCGTTCGAGGAATTGCTGTCCGGCTCGCAAGCGCCGGCGTTGTATGCCATTTCGCTGATCGTGGTGTTCCTGTGCCTCGCCGCGCTGTACGAAAGTTGGTCGATTCCGGTGGCGGTGATGCTGGTGGTGCCGCTCGGCGTGTTCGGCGCCATCGCAGCGACCTTGCTGCGCGGCTTGAGCAATGACGTGTTCTTCCAGGTCGGACTGCTCACCACGGTCGGCCTGTCGGCCAAGAACGCCATTTTGATCGTGGAGTTCGCCAAGGAAAATCACGACACCGGCACCCCCTTGATCGAAGCGACGGTGCAAGCGGCGCGCCAGCGTTTGCGGCCGATTCTGATGACCTCGCTGGCCTTCATGTTGGGCGTGATGCCCTTGGCAATCTCCAGCGGCGCAGGCTCCGGCGGACAGAACGCCATCGGCACGGGCGTCATCGGCGGCATGCTGTCCGCGACCGTTCTGGCCATTTTCTTCGTTCCCGTATTCTTCGTGGCGACGCTCACCTTGGTGAAGGGCGCAAGTCCACATCGCGAAACGGAGCCGAATTCATGAGAGGGGCACGAGGCTGGCTGTACGCCCTGGCGGGCCTGATGGCGGTTTCCGCTTGCACGCTGGAGCCGCATTACCAGCGTCCGGCTGCGCCCGTTTCGACCGACTGGCCGCAGATCGAAGGCCCCGCCCACCCACCAGCGCCGGCCAATGGTGCAGCGGCCGCGGATATCGGCTGGCGCGAATTCTTCACCGATGCGCGCCTTCAAAAGCTGATCGAGATCGCGTTACAGCACAATTCAGACGCGCGCGTGGCCACGCTGAACATTGCCGCCGCGCGTGCTCAGTATCAGATACAGCGCGCCGATCTGTTTCCGGCCATCAACGCATCAGCGGTGGAGACCGCCGAGAAATTTCCGGCTGCTGTCGCGCCGATCGCCACCAGCGGCAACTCCACGGGAACCGCCACGCCGACGGCCACCGGCTCCGGGGTGTTCCGCTATTTCGATGTGGGCGTCGGATTCACCTCCTATGAGATCGATCTGTTCGGCCGGGTGCGCAGTCTCAATCACCAACGCTTGCAGCAATATTTGGGCTATGAGGAAACCCGCCGCAGCACTCAGATCACGGTTATCGCGTCGGTCGCCAACGCCTACCTCACCCTGTTGGCCGATCAGAAGCTGCTGCAAGTCACACAGGACACGCTCGACAGTCAGCAGGAATCGCTGCGCCTGATCCGCATGAGCGTCGAGGGTGGTGTGGATACGGCCCTCGACTTGCACCAGGCTGAGACCACGCTCGCGACCGCCCAGGCCAACCTGGCTCAATACGCCCGTGAGGTGGCACAGGATCAAAATGCGTTGACGGTTTTGTTGGGTACGCCCATGCCCGACGGATTGCCGAGCGCGTCGGATCTGGACGAAGAGTCGTTGATGACGGACCTGCCCGCCGGCTTGCCGTCCGATATTCTCACGCAACGTCCGGATATCTTGGCGGCCGAACACAATCTGATCGCCGGCAACGCCAATATCGGTGCAGCGCGCGCCGCATTCTTTCCCCGCATCACGCTCACCGGCAGCTACGGCACCGCCAGCACGCAATTATCGGGGCTGTTCGACCATGGCTCGACGGCCTGGACCTTCTCGCCGCAACTGAGCCTGCCGATCTTTGCGGCCGGCGCGAACGTGGCGAGCCTGAACCTGGCCAAGATTCAGAAAAATGTACTCATCGCGCAGTACCAGCAGGCCATCCAAACCGGGTTCCGGGAAGTCGCCGATTCACTCGTCGGTCGCGCCACTTACGACAGTCAGATCGCCGCGGACCAGGCATTGCTGGATGCGAGCAGTGACAGCTTCCGCCTGGCCAACATGCGCTTCACGGGAGGCATCGACAACTACCTGGCGGTGCTCGACTCGCAGCGGACCTTATATGGCGCTCAGCAATCCTTGATCGAAGCCAAGCTGGCGCGGCTGCAAAATCTGGTGACCTTGTACAAAGCGCTCGGCGGCGGTTGGCGCGAGCACAGCCAAACCGCCGCGCGTTGATTTTCCATATTCCAGCTTCCTTATATATATCAACTATCTACCGTTGATACCACTTTAAGTTTCTAGAATAGGCCTCGGGAACCGCGCTTCACTCGCAGAGTGGGCGCCATTCAAAGCTTTAATAAAATCCGCGTTGCGTTTCTCTCATTGTCTTGTATATTCCAATCGCAGAGTCTTGATTTACCAAGGCTCACCGACACGTGCCATCCTCGAAATTACTTTAGGTTTGCGGACTTGTTTACAGTGGTACCTACATGATCAGCGCTTGGGACTGCTTTCACTTCGCAACGTTGGAGTTGGTCCGCTCGACGCCCATCAAGCAGCGGTTGGTGTCCGCTTATCGGCGTCACCTGTCCTTACTGCCCGACGATCAGGTGCCGAGCGAAATCCGCGAGTCTTTCGCACTGGTGATGCGTAACCTGCGCGGCGTTGTGCCCTTGCGCGGTGAAGACGCCGTGGCCGCCTCGGTACGCAAGATGTCCAACCAAGAAGCCGATGATTGTGCAGCCATGATCGTCGAGATGTTCGGTTTGATGAGCAAGTCGCACGCCACCGTCAATCGCGGTGGCACGGTGGTGCAGCTGCATGCGGTGGAGCGCGCGGGCGAGGACTTCGAAGTGCCGGGCTTGGTCGCCCGCAACTAAAGCCGCTTCGGACTAATCGTCCAGCTTGAATTCGATCGTATCCCAGCGTGTCGTTTCCTGATGTCGCGCCTGCCGGCGCAACGCGTCCAACAGGTTTCTTTCGTTCCACGGACTGATCTCGTCCGCCAAATCCTCAATCGGCTTGGGGAGCGGGTCGGTCGAGCCGAAGTTCTCCATCGCCACGATGGGTCGATCGGCCGCTTTGGCGAAATTCATCTGAAATTGCACCAGCTCGGGCGCGGTGAGATAGACCGCCGGCAGCACGATCATGACTTCGCAGGGTGCTATCTGTCGTCGCAGATCTTCGCGCTGCGACTCCTTGTCGATCGGTTTCTTGGCCTGAGGCTGGCTGGTGTTGTGATAGTAAAAAGTACCCGACGCCTCCAGGTACTCGAACACTCGGGTGTAATCGTCGTTTTCCACCCATGCGTGGGTGACAAACAGACGAATCGGATTGCTCGACATGGCGATAGTGTATCCCGCCGAAGGTCATGCGCGAAGCACCGGGCGCCGATACAATGGGTCTGGTGCGGTTGCTGATTTACAATATACGATATGCCACCGGCACCGGTCCGGCATTTCACCTTCCTGTACCGGGCGCGGGGTACCTGCGCTCCAATCGCAGCGTGCTCACCGGCATCACCGACTTCATCAAGCGCCAAGATCCCGATGTGGTTGGGCTCATCGAAGTCGACACCGGCTCGATCCGCACCGGCATGGTCAATCAAGCCGATTTCATCGCCCGCTCCCTCGGCCACTATTCCACCTACGAGTGCAAGTATGGCGTGTCGTCGGTCAACCACATGGTGCCGATCGTACGCAAGCAGGCCAACGCTTTTTTGGCGGCGCCCCGGGTGCGAGGAGAGCGTTTCCATTATTTCGATACCGGCATCAAGCGCTTGATCATCGAACTCGAACTGGATGATGTCGCGATTTTCCTGGTACATCTCTCGTTGAAATTCAGACATCGCCAGTACCAGCTGCGGTACCTGTACGATCTGGTGCGCAAGACCCGCAAGCCCGTGATCGTCGCGGGGGACTTCAACACCTACTGGGGTGACCACGAGATCTACCTGTTCACGCAGGCCGCCGGACTCGCCAGCGCCAACGTTCAAGGTCTGCCCTCCTACCCCAGCCGCAGTCCGCGCAAGGAATTGGACTTCATCCTGCACAGCGGACACATCGAAGTGAACCGCTTCGAAATACCTGACGTGCAGTTCTCCGACCACCTGCCGTTGATCTGCGATTTCACCATTCACGAGTCGATTCTGCAGGCCGCGTGACCAGCTCCGCTTGGTTGCTGGAAATCGATGCCGATCGTATCGGCTGGTTGACCTGTGATACGCCGCAGGCATCCACCAATGTGCTGTCCGCCGCCGTGCTGCGCGATCTGGCTGCCAGACTCGACGACATCGTCAAACAAAACTTGAGCGGAGTCATCGTCCGCTCAGCCAAGGCCAACGGCTTCATTGCGGGCGCCGACATCCATGAATTTCTGCGCATCCGCACTCCGGATGAGGGCTTCGAGCTGGTGCGGGCTGGTCAGAGAATATTGCAGCAGCTGGAGGACCTGCCCTGTGCCAGTGTGGCGATGCTGCATGGCTTCGCGCTGGGCGGCGGCCTCGAACTGGCCCTGGCCTGTACCTATCGAATCGGCGCCGACGATGCCGCCCTATCCCTGGGACTGCCCGAAGTCATGCTGGGGATTCATCCGGGGTTCGGCGGAACGGTGCGCAGCGTGCAGCTGATAGGCGTGCGCCCCGCCCTCGATTTGATGCTCAAGGGGCGGCCGATGAGAGCGGCACGGGCTTTGAGCGTCGGGCTCTTGGACGAACTGGCGCCGCCGGGCGAACTCGCCGCGCGCGCCAAGTCGCTGCTGCAACGGCGGCCGCCGCGAAAGTCCGCACCCTTCGTCGACAAGCTGCTGAATTTGAGCGCGCTGCGGCCGTTCGTGGCACGTCAAACGGCGGCCACGCTCAGGAACAGCGTCAACCGCGAGCACTATCCTTCACCCTTCGCCATTTTGGAGTTGTGGGAGCGATATGGCGCGTTGGGCTTGGCGGCCTACGAGGCGGAAGCGCGCTCGCTCAGCACGCTGATGTGCACCCCGACGTCGCGAAACCTGGTGCGCGTCTTCATGCTGCAGGATCGGCTCAAGGGTCTGGGGACCGGGTCGCGCGCCGAGTTCACGCACGTGCACGTCATCGGGGCGGGCGTCATGGGCGGCGACATTGCCGCCTGGGCGGCGTTTCGCGGTTTGACCGTGACCTTGCAGGATCGCAGCCCGGAACTGATTCAACCGGCGCTGGATCGGGCCAAGGGCTTCTTCGAGAAGCGGCTCAAGGACCCCGCGGCGGCCGCAGCAGCGGTCGCGAGATTGAAAATGGATGTCGCGGGCACGGGTGTGGCCGACGCCGATGTCGTGATCGAAGCCATCTTCGAGGATATCCAAGCCAAGAAAGCCCTGTATCGGGAAGTCGAGCCCAAGCTCAAAGCCGGCGCGATATTGGCCACCAACACCTCCAGCATCATGATCGAAAACCTCTGTGACGCCCTGGCGCAGCCCTCGCGGCTGGTCGGCATCCATTTCTTCAATCCGGTGTCGCAGTTGCCGCTGGTGGAAATCGTTTGCGGCTTGCGCACGGCGCCGCAAATTCTCCAGGATGCCCAACGCTTTACCCGCAAGCTCGACAAACTGCCGTTGCCCTGCAAGAGCGCACCGGGATTCGTCGTCAATCGCATTTTGACACCGTACGTAAACGAAGCCTTCTTGGCGCTCGAATCGGGTACCCCCGCCCCCCTCATCGATGCGGTCGCCGTGAAGTTCGGCATGCCCATGGGACCGATCGAACTGACCGATGTCGTCGGGTTGGACGTTTCGCTGCATGTCGGCACGGTGCTCGGCGGCGCCTTCAACCGCCAGGTTCCGGAACTGCTGCTCAATTTGGTGGCCGAGAAGAAGCTGGGCCGCAAGAGCGGCCAAGGCTTCTATCGCTGGGTGGACGGCAAGGCTCAGAAGGACGACGCCAGAAGCATCGCCGCTCCCGAGGACCTCGAGGACCGGTTGATACTGGCCATGCTGAACGAAGCGGTCGCATGCCTGCGCGAAGGCGTCGTCAGTGACGCCGACCTGCTGGATGCGGGCGCGGTTTTTGCGACGGGATTCGCGCCATTTCGAGGCGGCCCTCTCCAATATGCGCGGGAACGCGGCGTGGCCAACGTGACCGGCCGACTGCAGCAGCTCGCGCAACGCTACGGCGAGCGCTTTTTGCCCGACGCCGGCTGGGCGCAGATTTCCGGCTAGGAAGCCTTGTCTGTGACCCACTGCGTGGTCGTCGGCACTGTCGCTTATGGTAAGATTCGCCGCGAAAATCATAGACTTGACCACTAAAGGCAGCACGAATTCTCGATGGAAGAACGGCCTCTCGACCTGTCAATTTTGAAGACTTTCTCGCCACTCGACGGCCTGAAAGCTGAGAACCTGCATGCCCTCGCCCGCAAGACCACGGTTCGCGAGCTGAGCGCCGGCCGCGTGTTGTTCAAGGAAGGCGATTCGGACAAACGCACGTTCTATCTCGTATCGGGTCAGGTCGAATTGCGCGCCGACGATCGGCTGATGAGCGTCATCAGAGCCGGTTCGCCGGAAGCGCGACCCGCGCTCGCGCCGGGGCTGCCGCGCAAATTCACCGCGCGCGCCGCCACTGATATCGAATACATCATGATCGACAGCGATTTGCTCGACGTGCTGCTGACCTGGGACCAAACCGGTCAGTACGAAGTCGCGGAATTGCGCGGTGACGGCTTGGACGTCACCGGCGATTGGATGACCACGCTGCTGCAGACCAAGGCATTTCACCGCATACCGCCGGCGAACATTCAGGCTATTTTCATGCGAATGCAGCGCATCAATTATCGTGCCCGCGACGTCGTGATAAAGCAGGGAACCGAAGGCGATTTTTTCTACGTGGTGGTCGCAGGCAAGTGCATCGTGACCCGCGAAACCCCCCTGAACAAGGAGGGCATCAAGCTGGCGGAACTCGGGCCCGGCGATAGTTTCGGCGAAGAAGCGTTGATCGCGGAAGCCAAACGCAATGCCACCGTGACCATGTCCACCGACGGAACGTTGATGCGCTTGGGCAAGCAGGATTTCCAAACTCTGTTGAACGAACCCCTGCTGCAGTGGGTCGACCAGGACAAAGCCCGTGAAATAGTCGCCGAAGGCGGCAAGTGGCTCGACGTGCGGCTGCCGAGCGAGTTTCAAAATTTCCGCATCGACGATGCGGTGAATATTCCGCTGTATTTCATCCGTCTGAAGTTGAATGCGCTCGACAAGAATACCCAGTACGTCGTGTGCTGCGACACCGGCCGGCGTAGTTCCGCGGCGGCCTACATACTCAGTGAGCGGGGTTTCGAAGCCTACGTATTGAAGGGCGGACTCGCGGCCAGCGAAGCGGCACGCTCACGCAGCGGTTGAGCATGGGCGATTCTCGATTCGATTCCGACCAAGGCCCCAACACCTTCTCCCCCGCGCCCCTGTTCGGCTACGAAGCGCCGGGCGTGCTGTCGCGCTACAAGTGGTTGGCGATCGCTTTTCTAGTGATGGTGATCGCGGGATCGATTTGGCTGTATCGAGCGCCGCACAAACCCATGGAAATCAAGCCGAGCGCCGCGGCCAAGCCCGATGTCGAACCGGTCTACGTGGAGCCGCTGAAGCCCTGACCCCAACGGAGTACATTAGGATGATGTCGGCGATCGTCCTGCTGGACTTTTGCCGACCTGTCCTGTCGTGTCTCCAGGGATGTATTCAGCTCGGAAACTTCAACTCGCGCATCACCGCCTGAAAGCGCGGCTCTTGGCGTATGGGATCCAGGAGCGGGTCGGTCTTAAGGTACTCCAAGCCGTTGTCCCGCAGCCGCCACGCCGTCTCGAGCCATTCAAGCGCCTTCGCCCGAATGCCCCACTGCGCGTAGATCGTGGCGTACTGATACGCATTGGTATCGCCCCCTGTTGCCTTCAATTTCGAAAGCTGAGCTTCTGCATCTGCGTGGCGGCTGAGCTTCTCATAGACGATCGCGAGACACTGTTGACTTTCCCAGTCGCCCGGGTAAGTCTCGCATGAGAGCCGCGCGTTCTGTAAATCCCCCAGGCCGTAATAGGCAAGCCCGCGCTCGGCGTAGGTCCTCTCATCGTCAGGATCAAGATTGATGACTGCTGCGAAAGCCGTAAGCGCCTCCTCATAACGTCGAGCCGCATACAGCACCAAGCCGAAATCCGTGTGGGCCGTGCGCGCGAGGGGGTCGAGCACGAGGGCGCGGCGCATCGCCGAAACGCCCGCTTCGAATTGCCCCATGAGGGCTGCAAATACGCCGGTATTTCGTAAAATCTCCGCATTGCCAGGCGCGAGAGCGAGGGCGCGTTCGAACGCCGCACTCGCCTGCGTGAAATCGAGAGTTGCAAAGTTCGAAACATACGCTGATGCGAGATGGGCCTGGGCCAGATCGGGCGCGAGCTCGAGCGCCTGGCGCGCATCCGCCTGCGCCTTGTTGCGGCCTTCTTTACTCGCCGCTACGGTGTCGGCCTCACCGGCGATGGCGATAAAAACTCGCGAGCGGGCGGCAAACGCAAGCGCAAAGTGCGGATCCAAGCGAATTGCTTCCGTATACGCCGTAATCGCGGTGGCGTAGTCTTTAGCTTCGTGCGCCGATTTAGACGCCTTGGCACCGCGCAAATACGCATCGAAAGCGGCCGGATTGCGCGTTCCGCCGAGTTCGACTTTCGCGGCAACGTCCCCGAGGAGGGTGACCTGCAGAGCGCCCGCCACCGAAGTCGCGATCTCGGTTTGCAGCTTGAGCACATCCCCAGAGTCTCTGTCATAGGTCTTAGACCACAAATGGAAGCCCGTGACCGAATTGATCAACTGTGCGGTGATGCGGACCGTGTGCCCCGAGCGCCGCACGCTGCCTTCAAGGACAGCGCCAACGTTTAATCTGCGCGCGATCGTAGCAATGTCGGTGTCTTTGCCTTTGAAAGAAAAAGCCGAAGTGCGCGCAGCCACCTGCAGCCCGTTGATCTCGGCAAGCGAGTTGAGAAGCTCCTCCGTCAGTCCGTCGGAGAAGTACTCTTGGTCCCTCTTCTCGCTCATGTCGGCGAACGGCAGCACCGCGATCGAGTGGGGCGGCGGGTTAAACGTGGTGGCGGAAGTGCTCTGAGCTGCCGGTACTACCTCCACCTCAGCGCCATGCTTCGAGAATAGAAATCGGTCTGCGACAAGATAGCCGAGCGCGAGAACGACTGCGCAGATCGTCGCGAAGAGCACCGACTTCGAGCGCCAGGATGCCGGGACGGGCTTGGGGGTTGTTTTTGCTGCAGACAAGCGCGCCGCGAGCGGCGCGGTAACCTTCGGTCCCCTAGACAATTCATCCGATAAAAGTCGGCGCACATGCTCGACAAAGGCGTCCGTGTTGGCGCCCTGAGGCAGGCGCGTCCACTGCACCTCGCGAAACTTCTCCGGCACCCGCGCTTGCACATCGGATGTGCCATCGATGACGACCGGGAGCAGGAAAGCCCGATCCCCTGCCATGTCGCTCGTGCGATCGACGGCGAGCTTCCACTCGCGGCGAAAGTAGCCTTCCTCCCGTGCCTGTGTGTTCGCTGAAATCATCGCCACGAACAGGTAACAGCTCTTGATCTGCTGCCGGATAGACGCATCCCAGCTGTCGCCGCCGCGAAGTTCACTCTGGTCGAACCACA
>CAZZWM010000004.1:0-57060 GCA_964657945.1 uncultured Steroidobacteraceae bacterium | reverse complement strand
CGCGACGGCAACCATCGGGCCGAGCGCGCCGGTCAGCACGACGTCTCCTGCCCTTAAAAAATCTCCCTGCGCAACCAATCTGCGTGCGAGCCATGCCGCAGACCGCAGGGGATGCCCCAGGCAAGCTGCGCCCGCACCAACCGAGGACACTTGACCATTGATTTCCAGCGCCATTCCGCAGGTATAAAGATCGAGTCCGAGCAGCGACTTACGCTCCCTGCCCAAAATAAAATAGGCGGCAGATCCGTTGTCCGCCACGGTATCGGCGAAAGTTATCTTCCAATTGGCGATACGGCTATCGACGATTTCAATGGCGGCAACGGCGTAGGCGGTCGCCGCCGCCACAGCTTCGATGGTCGCTTTGGGGTCATTGATGTCAGCGCTCAATATGATCGCCACTTCGGCCTCGACCTTCGGCTGGATCACGCGCGAAGCGGCGAGCGTCCCACCATCGTCGATCTGCATATCGGAGAATAAGATGCCAAAGTCCGGCTGATCGACGCCCAGCTGCGTCTGAACGCTCTTGGCGGTCAGTCCGACTTTATGCCCGGCCGCCGTTCGCCCCGTGGACAGCCAGTATTGGGTATTGATCGATTGGATTGCGTACGCCGTTTCGGCGTCCATCGGAGGCAAACCGTCCCTGAGCGGCAATATGGGTGGTCCCCCATAGGCGGCTCTCAGGCGGCTCGCCAATTGCTCAGGAGTCGGTATCGACGCACTTTCGGGCTCAGGCATGAGCCACGCTCGCGGTGCATTGCGCAGGCTCTTTCGTCTTGCCGGACAGAATCGCCATTCCTGCGATCCAGCCCTGGATATCCTCGTAGAAATGCAGCGCCGTGTCATAGGGTCCGGCAGCCTGCATCGCTGCGCAAGCGGCGACCCAACAGAGTACTTCCAGGCCCCCTCGACCTGCGACTTGCGCGAGCGTGCGGGTTGAGATGTGATCAAAATGTTTCAGGTCCCCGTCCCGCAAGTGCTGCAAGCATTCCATGTCCCAATCTTTCGACACGGGGAGAATTTCCGGGGTGCCGAGCAACACGCGTCGCCCCGCATCCAGCACGCGAGATTCGCGCGCCGCGCGGTCCTCTGCGCTGGGATTCCGATGATCAATGAGACGTGCGCGCAATTCCGCCGATGCTCCATGCATTTGTGGTGTGGGGGGGTCGTGGCTGAGTCCCCCGGAGGCCGCGATCAACACCCTCTTCCCAAGAGATTTCGCGATTCGCCCAACCTCGGCGCCCAGCTGTCGACTGCGGGCGAATGTCATCAACGGCGGAGCAGCGCAGTTGATGAAGATCGGCACCAAAGGCAGGCCTTGCGCGGATCCCAGCGATTGTTCCCACAACTGCACAAATCCGTGATCGACACGCATGCGATAGCTGATGGCCGCGTCAAATCCAGATGCCAGCAATCGCTCGCTCAACTCGAGCGCAGCATCTTCCGGAACGGCCAGGGGGCCGGGACGCGTACCCCAGTCACCGATGGACTCTGCCTGCACGCCGATGCAAAACGCTGGCATCAGGTCGTAGAAGAAGCCGTTGAAATGGTCCGGGGAAAATTGAATGATCAGCTCCGGAGCAAATGACCGGATTTGCGTCCCAATCTCTGCAAACGCACCGGCCACGCGCCTGCTAACCTCCGGCGGGCAGTACCCGTCTCGCATCAGCGGGGTATGCGAGGCGCAAACCAGTGCTACCGTCAAATGCGCAGCTCCTCGCTACGCGGCAACACATAGCCAACTGATACCCCGGCACTCATCGATTGTGTGGCACCGCCGTGCGGTGTCCGTGCGTGTAGAGTTCATTATTGGAAGCTCTCTCACCGTTCATCCAGCGCTTCAGCCAGTCATGCGCATCGCGCCGCTGTTCCCGATCGATGCGGTCCGCGTCTGCCGCGTCCAGCACAAACTCGAGATTGAGACCATCCGGATCGGTCGCGTACAAGGACTTACAGTATCCATGCTCGATTGAAAAGTTCGGATGATTGGCTTTAACCAGGCCCGCGAGCAAGCGCGCCTGCGTGGCCTTGTCCACTGCCAGCGCCACGTGATTGAACAGTTCGGTTTTGGGCGATTTGAACTTTTCGTGATCCTCCGGCTCCGCCAGACAGAAAAAGGCCAAGGCACTTTTGTCTTCGAGCGAATAGAAGGCGTGGCTGAGAGTGGTCAATTTTCCCCGAAGGGGCGCCACCTCTATCCAGAAAGCCGTTAACGTGAACCCAAGCACATCTTCATAAAAAGCGCGGGTACGCTCCTGATTTTCGACCACCCACGCGTTGTGATGAAGGCGTTGTGGCAGCTTGACTGCCTCTTCTGTCACTCTAGCCTGCTGCATCGTATCTCCTTACATTGCTAATTGATGACTTGCGCTTGACGATCGAACTCCGGCGACTGCTGCCGGAAGAACGACGCGACGTCGCGAATAGGCGCCACCCACATACCGAGCTTTTTGGCGGATTCGATCACTCGAAGCACTACGTCGAGCTTCTCGTCGGAGGTGCCTAAGAAATTGGGGTGAAAAACAATCGTGCGATGCCCTCGCTCGCGAACGGCATCGTGCAAGGTGCGATCAAGTTGCGCCCGCCACTCTGAAATGGAGAAAGGTTTTTCGCGGTCGCCGCTCTTCAAGCGCATGAAACCCATCACGTCCTCCAGCATGTATACGTCAACGGCTCGCCAGGCAAAGGGCACAGAGACCACCGAACCCACATGCCCTACTCCGGGTTCGCCCAGTTCCGAGCAATACAGCAGACCTGCCTCCGAAAACTCGCTCCACGCTTCACGCGGAATGACGCCACCCGGGGGGCGAAATCCAACAGTTTCCACGTTGATCGAGTGCATTGCGGCGAGCGAGTTCCTCAGCAAATCGTGTCTGCGTGACGCCGGACAGCGCTCCCAAGCCTCATGCCGCCAGGCGTGCAGGCCCACCTCATGACCCGCAGCGGCCCATCGCTGTATCGCCTCTGGATAGAGAGCGACATTGCTGGCTTCTATGAAGTACGTGGTTCTTGTGTCGCCTAAAGCTTCCACCAAGCGGGGCACGAAGGCGGCCGTATGGTGAGCTCCTATGGGTTGATCGCCCCACAGCCCGAGTTCCAGTTCCGCCGCTTCGCCCAGGTTGTCAAACGTGATCGATAACGCCGACTCGCACCTCGAGGGACCCCACCCTCCCACTGGATGAAACGGCATTTTTTTCAACTCCTAACGCTGCATGATGATGCGTCGTCGACAAAAGTGTTCTGGAGAACAAGATTATACGCTACATTTTAAATGGACAAAACACATTTACTAAGGACGGACGGCGGCCTGGTTCTTGGATCGCGTTTGCTTGATGCACTGTCATAAAGCAAATCCGGGAGGCAATTGCAGCGCTTCACGCTGCGCAATCGATTGTTCCAGCGCGCGAACGCGTACAAAAGCCGGGCGTGCTTCTGTGCGTAGCATGTGGGCGTTCAGGAGGGGAAAAGCCTCCAGCGGAAATGCGCATTGAGCCGCAAAAGCAAAAACCCAGGCCAGGAAAGTATCGACTATCGACCAGCTTTCCCCGAACCACCAGGGCCGGCCAGCGAGGCGGGCCGTGGCTTGAGTTGCATAATCTTCCAATTGACGGATTGCATTGGCTTTGACGCCCGGCGCGTCGGCTGACGAATAAAGAGCGGGCCGAAAAAGTCGGTGCGCGGCGGGATGCAGGGCTCCTGCCATCCAAACCAACGCGGACATTCCGGCGAGCCCAACCTCCCCCGCATCATCGACCGGTAACAGCCTCGCTTTCGGACACGACGTTGCGAGCTGAAACAAGATAACCGGCAGTTCAGTGAAAATGACACCATCCTCCAAGAGCACGGGTACCTTGCCCTTGGGATTGATGGCCAAAAACGCCGGCTGTCGCTGCTCGCCTGCGAAGAGATTCACGGTTTTTTCAAGATACGGCGCCTCGATTTCTTCGAGCGCGACCAGCGCGACGCGCGAGCAGGACCCGGGGTTATGGTAAAGAAGTCGTTGACTCAAGGCACGCTCGCTTGCTGCGCTTGTTGTTGTTCCTGCCGGATGCGCTCGGCCAGGTAGCGTCGAACCAGCATCGGGCCTTTATCCAAGGGCAATATCGCAGGTTTGAATTCCATCAAATCACAATCGCCCAGGTACCGTTGCTGGGCTTCAATGAGCGGTATGTCCTCATTTTGGAAGACCGCCAGCACTGCGGTTCGGTTCGCCTGCGTAAGTGCTACGTTCGACGGCTCAAGGGTTTGGCCGCCTCTAACGAAGTAATGCGTTGAAGATTCAGTCTCCGGCGTCAACATATGCGCGCTTGGCACCAAGAGGCTATCTTCGCCGCTGTAATAGTCAACTGAGAGTCTGACAAGCGACGGCGCATTCCATCGTTCCGTATGGATTGTGGTGCCGATATCTCCCAAAGACGGCTTAAGCTGCTTAGCCAACGGAAGTATGTTGTCATTCTTGGCAATATTGTTGATCGTGATGCGATCTCCCTCGTGCACCACAGTCTGCTCGTTGCGCTGCGCCCATCCTGATGATGACAGCAAGGGGTGCAGATATTCCGCGTGAGTGAGATCGAGCAAGTTGTCCACTATCAACTGATAGTTCGCGCGGCAGTGCAAAACGCCGGTAAACCAGGCAATGGAAGGATCATCGCGATCTGAGAAGTCTGGAATCAACGTCGCGTCGGCGCCTTCAGCACGACCCATCCAGATCCACAACAAACTGTGCCGCTCAACGATCGGATAAGTCTTGAGTTTGGATCTTGGGGGGGCTCGGCCACGGTCCGGTGTGGACACACAGTTGCCCTCGCTATCGAACTGCATCCCATGGTAGGGACACTGGATGCAATTGCCTACAACTTTCCCCATGTTCAATGGCGCGAATCGATGTGGACAACGATTGCTCATCGCCGCAAGCACACCTTCGTGCGATCGGAAAATCAACACTTCCTCATTGAGAAAGGTTCTTCCGACCGGTCCGTTCGTGAGCTCTTCGGCGTGACCCGCGACGTACCATGTGTTTCGAAGAAACGGCATCACGCAATCCTTATGGTTTGGGCATGTGACTTAAAAGTGAACCGATTGCGGACACCCGCACTTCAACCGTATCCCCCGGACGCAGGTATCTCGGCGGCTTGCGAGCCATGCCGACGCCGGGCGGCGATCCCATACTGATAATGTCGCCAGGCTGAAATATATAAAACTGAGAGAAGTAGGCGATCATCTCGGCTGGACTGAATACGAGGTCCGCTTGAGTCGACTGCTGCATGACCTCGCCATTCACAAGCGTGTGCATTTCATATGTGAGCGGATCCGAAAACTCGTCCTTGGTAGCAATCACGGGGCCGATCGGGGCAAAAGTCGGGTAATTCTTGCCGAGCACATTTCGCTCCCACGCCTGAGCCGTCGGAGATGCGCCTTTTGCCGTTATGAACGGCATCGCGAAATCGCGTGCGGAGAGGTCGTTCATCAGGGTGAACCCCACCACGAAATCCATGGCGACATCCGCGGACACCTGGTGGCAACGCGTGCCGATGACCGCACAGAACTCGCCTTCCCAGTCGATCATGTCACCATGTCCCGGCGGCGGAATGATGGTGGAACCGCTTCCCGCCAGCGCGCTTCGCACCTTGTGGAAGGCGCAAGGAAACTTCGGATCTTCATCTCCCATCTCGCGCAGATGCCCTCGAGAATTCATGGAACCGGAAAGCACCAGATCCGACGATGGAACGACGGGCCCAAAGTGCACCTGAGAGTATGGGATCACTGCGTGAGCTCGAACCAAGGCGTCGTGGTTGGCCTGAGTCTTTGCCAGGTCCTGTAGCTGCTCAATTCTCTTCAGGAGCCGTGCACCGCCGGACAAAATCTCGCGCAGCGAGTCGGGGAAGCCATGCGGAATCGATAGTGCCTCAGCCGCTGCGCCCAGCAGCAGAACGTCGTTGTCCTTGACGACGGCGGGCTGATAGGTCCCGTTGTTTAAAACAGTGAGTAATTTCATGTACTTAGCTCCCCAAATGGCGCCATGCAACCTTTAGCCAGGCCATTCCGCAGTTTTCAATTGTAGATCATTTATGGACTTCATACTATTTTTGTATCGGTGCGCTTAATTTCGATTTATACTTTTTCCCAAGTGGCCACGGTCGCCATTTGCTTGATCGCCGATTGGGCGATGGTGCTTTAGCGGCTGCAGTCCCAACCACTTCAGGTGCAGGCTGCAGGTCTTTGGCTGTGATTTCAAAACTGTGGAGATTCGAGATGGAAACTGTAAAGCCGCAACCCAATTCAACCAACATGAAGTTCGCCTATTCTTCGTTGGAAAATGCGAAGTTCAAAGAAGGTCGTCGTTCTTGGATTCGTTACCAGGATATGGGTGTGCGCGATGCGACGCAGGGAGAAATGAGTGTAGAGATCATGCACATCAACGAGGCCAAAGGTTCTCGACCGACCGGTTGGCACTATCACACCTCAGCCATGCAGTTCAATTACATTATTGAGGGGTGGGTAAAGTTTGAATTCCCTGAGATGGGGGTGGTGACCGTAAAAGCGGGTGAATCGATTTTCATACCCGGAGGCATGGTTCATCAAGAGCTATGCTCGTCTGAGCCAATGCGTTTGCTCGAGGTGTTCTCGCCGGCGGCATTTCGTACCGTGAATGTCGAGGCACCTGCGGGAGGTGTGGAAAAGGCATCCGAATATGGGGTGGTCGAGCCAGTTAGGAACGAGACTGACTCCTGAGCTGGAACTCACCGATGATCGACCCGTGCTTCGATCGACCTTACTTCGAACCGAATAATTGCTTCGTCAGTAAGCCCACGTGACGACCTTGAAACTTGGCGATTGCCAATTCATTGTCGCTCGGCATACGCCGGCCGTCGCTTCCACTCAACGTAGTAGCTCCATAGGGGGTCCCTCCGCTGATTTCGTTCATATTCGCTAGTTCCGGACAGGTGTATGGGATGCCGACCACAATCATGCCATGGTGAAACAAGGTGGTATGGAAGGAAGTTATCGTTGTCTCCTGCCCGCCGTGCTGGCTGCCCGTGCTCACGAACACGCTACCGATTTTGCCGACGAGCTTGCCTTGTTGCCACAGAATCCCGGTTTGATCCAGGAAATTACGCATCTGCCCGGACATGTTGCCGAATCGCGTGGGCGTACCGAATATGATCGCATCATAAGCGCCTAATTCCTCCGGTACGGCGATCGGCGAGCTTTGATCAGTCTTGGCGTGAATCGCCGCTACGGTTTCGGGCGGCATTGTTTCAGGCACCCTTTTGATCGCGACGTCAATTCCGTGAACCGACTCGACGCCTGCTTTGACTTCTTGCGCCATGCGCTCGACATGCCCCCACGTGCTGTAATACAAGATCAAGATCTTCGGCATATCAAAACTCCACGATGCACTAGGCAGCGGGCGCAAGCTCGCGAATTCATCCCCAGGATACACGAACTGCGGCGCCGGGGTGGCATGTCAGGTAGCCGACCTTGAGCAGCGGGGTGCGGGTTCCTGCCTCGTACAACGCTCAAAGCCGATATTGCAGAACTTTTCCGAAAGCGTGGCCGCTGAGCAGGCTCCGCCAGCGAGCGATCCATCGCAGATTTTCGTCCCGAGGCTGACCCGACACGTGTCCAAATTCTAAAAAGATATACAGAAAAATGTCCGCCAGCGTGATTCGATCACCGCATATGTATTCGTTCTCGCCCATCTGGCCATCAATCCAACGCACTCCTTGCGATGCCATCGATTTGAAGTCCTGTGCCGCGTGCGGTATCACGGGCATGAACTGCTTGCAGAATTCCAACCCTTCTGCATATTTCCAGCCGCTCGATGACGGTTGAACGAATAAAAGGTCGATTCGGCGCACCCACATGCGCGTACGGGCGCGCGCAATAGGATCAGTACCGATCAAGGAAAAGGGGCCAGGCATCGCTTCGTCGAGATACTCACAAATTGCAAGGGACTCCGCAATCCGGGTTCCATCATCCAGCTCGAGAAGCGGCACGGTTCCCGCCGCGTTTTTCTCCAAAAAGGGCGGTTGCCGGCTCTCAGCCTGGGTGACGTCAAGCGATACCGTCGGCAGACTCTGATTCTTCTCTGCGAGAAAGGCGATCACAACGGATGGATTTGGACCAAAGGAGGTGTAAAGCCTCACCGATATCTCCAAGCATTACCGCCTACGCTCGGAGCACGCCGCGCCAGCGCCCGCGCCCACCCGGGCAGCCACTCAGTGCCCATCGTCAAAACTTGAAGGAGACGCGGGCGCCATAGGTACGCGGCGGTTGAATGTCGGCGTACACCAACGGAGAGAACGGATCGCGTGCGCCATCGGTGTAGATTGCGACGTTGGTGACGTTGCGGACAAAACCAACGAGCGCCCAATGTTCGCCGGGGAACTCGTACGTCAGTGACAGATCCAGCTTGGCATAGGATGGAACCCTTTCATCCGCGATGAAGTCAGTACCTATCCATCGCGCCGACGCGTAAGTCATCGTGCCGTTTCCGATCAGCTTTCCACCCAACACATCAATTTCCTGGGTCAGGTCGATGTCGCTCGACCATTCGGGCATCCGTGAAACTTCAAAGCCTGAACAATTGAGCACGGTGTTCGCCGCGTTCTGCGACGCGACCGGACAACCGGTCGCCGTCGGATCATAGGAAAAGGTCGGAATTGTTTTCAGGAAGCTCTTGTAATAGGAGTGCGCATATTCGACTGAGCCGCCTATCGTCGCGCCGCTCCACGGCCTCACCTGCGCATCAAACGTAGCACCATCAATTTGCGAAGCTCCCGCATTGTAGGTCACCAAGGCAGTCACACCGGGTACGTTGGTGTAGGTCAACTCCGGCTCCTGGTGATTTTTATAGTCCCAGTAGAATACGGATCCGTTGAGCTGCAAGGTGTTGTGCAGCAGCCGGGATTTGAGTCCCGCTTCGTATGAGGTCAGTATTTCTGGCTGGAACAGCAAAGCGCTTCCGGGGGAACCTATTGCGCTTTGGTCGTTGAAGCCGCCTGCCTTGAAGCCTCGGGAGACCGTTGCATAGAGCAAACTATCGTTCAGCACATCGGCCTCGAACCCGCCTTTAAACGAGACGTTGTCGAACGTCTTTTTGCCCACGTAGGAGTCCACCAAACACTGGGGTTCCGTGGGGTCGGGAAGTGCGCAGGCTGCTGCTTGGGGCGGCGGAGGGCCAAGAAACGCGGCAGGGGATACGATATAAGAGTCGCCGGTCAGTTGGCGCCGGTCCGCCGTGTATCTCAGCCCGCCGATTAATCGGAACCAATTGGAAACGGCAAATGTCGCCTGGCCGAAGCCGGCATAACTTCGAGTGCCGAGCACGGTCTGTTGACCGACCGTTTGCAGATAACCGCCGTTGACGGTGAATTGTTCGTTCTGAGTCTCATTGTCTGCGTAAAACCCAGCGACATATTTCAAAGGTCCTGCGTCACCCGTTAGACGCGCCTCGAGCGAGCTGGCCTTCGAGGTCAGGGGACTATTCGGATAACTGCCGAGATCATATCCATTGCGAAGCAGGAATCCGAACAGGCCGGTGTATTGCATAGTAGAGTCACGGAATGCCGGAATGACGGTCAGATCGGCAAAACCCAGATTCCAATTGAGTTGCGCGGAAAGATTGTAGAAGCTCAAATCCTGCATCTGATCGCTGGGCTCATTCGTACGAACGAAGCCGGGAATCGGGACCACCGCGTTCGCCGCGACATAGGCCTGGGTGCGGGGATCCGAGCTATCCAACCATGGGTACCACCCTGGAATACTGCGAGGCAGCGCGACGATTGAGCTTGAACCACCATTGATGCTGCCATAGCTTGCGTTCAACAACAGCGAGAAATCGTCATTGGGCTTCCAGAGTGCCTTCAAACGCCCAGCGTCATGCTTGTCTCCGGTGAATCCGACGCTGGTATATCCCCCCTTGTCCACGATGGTACCCGACGCCCGTACCGCGAACGTGTCACCCACAGGTACGTTGACCGCGAATTCACCGTTTCGATCTCTATAATCGCCCAATTCGAAGGATGCATCTCCCCCAAATACACCAAGCTCAGGATCGCGCGTCAACACGTTGATGGCACCACCGGATGCGTTGCGGCCGTAGAGTGTGCCCTGCGGGCCTTTAACGACTTCAACTCGGTTTACATCGTAGAGTTCACTCACCACGGATTGGGTTCGTGCAACATAGACGCCGTCGATATAGTAGGGAACTGCCGGGCTGCTCGAAGCGGTCGATTGAAATCCCCCGACCCCCCGTATATAAACCGCTGTTGCGGGCCCCGAGGTCCCGATCTGCACCCCGGGCAGGGCGCTCGTGAGCTGGTCTGGCTCAGTGACGCCCGCTCTTGTGAGCGAATCCGCACCGAGAACGTCGACCGTAAGTGCCGCTTTTTCGAGCGACTCTGTTCTACGTTGAGCGGTGACTACAATTTCGCCCAATGCCCCCGAGTCGCTTGGTGGTTCGGCTGACGGAGTCGACGGCTCCGACGTCGGCTCCGCATCTGCAGCGAACCCAGCGCTGCCGACCAACCCAATGACGCATGCTACGAGACGTACGACTCTATGATGGTTTTTCAACGCCCTCTCCCCGATGGCTATCATGTAGGCGGGCACGCGACCAGCCGCGCCCTTAGTTTTATCCTAATTATAGTCTCTTGTTTAATTGTAGTATACATTATAATTCTAGTAAGCGCCCAGCCGCAAGCCGTCTGCTTTATTCGCTCCGCGATCAGGCGCAGCAGCGCAGCGGCAGTAAGATTTTCGGGCGCGACATATTCCAGCGCTGTATTGAGTCGCGCCGCAGCGGTAGCAGCGCGAGGCCGAAGAGCGCCCACGATGCGCGGCACCGGCATGGTGCTCGAGTCATTGAGATCAACCAGCCATCTGTGGGTGGCCAATGGTGGACTGCATACCATTACTAGAACAGTTACTCACGCATTCGAAAGAGTACAAACGTTGTAGCGGCCATCCACACCAAATGAGACTGATATACCCAAACCATGACGGCAGCACGCGATGAGGTGAACGATCGCCAAAGAGCTTGTTATTCATCCGCATATTCCCGCTCAAGAAATATCCAACTTGAACAATTCTCGGCGCAGAATCTTGCCGCTGCTGGTCCTCGGCAAGTCATCCACGAAACGAAAGGCACGGGGGACCTTGTATGCCGCCAACCGCTCGCGGCAATGTTTTTTCAGCAACTCCGCATCGGGCGGCGCGCCGGGGCGCATCACCACATAAGCCTTTGCCACCTCACCTTTGTAGGCATCCGGTATCCTGCCCACCGCTACCATCGCCACGTCCGGATGCTCGAGAATGGCCCTTTCGAGTTCAGCCGGGTAGATATTGAACCCGCCCGTGATGATGAGATCCTTCTTGCGGTCCACGATATAGAGGTACCCTTCGGCGTCGATTCTTGCCAGATCGCCTGTGCACAGCCAGCCATCGGCAGTTATGGTTTCCTTGTTTGCGTCGGGCCGATTGAGATATCCCCGCATCACCATCGGACCGCGAATCTGCAATTCGCCGACCTCGCCGGCTCCGGAGTTTTCCATCGATGGATCGGCTCGCACTATACGGACCTGCAAATGCGGGAGCGGCATGCCGATTGATCCGAGCTTCATGGGGCCGTACGCGCTATGGGTGGCGCCGAGACCGCCGAGTTCGGTCATGCCCCAAAGTTCAATGAGCGGGCAGCCCAAGGCTTTGATGACCTGTTCCATCTTGGCAACTGACATCGTCTGGCCGCCGACCGTGCAGCGGGTGAGGGACGAGAAATCACACGTCTTTAGGCGCGGCGAATCGAGCATGTAAAGATACATCGTCGGCACCCCCTCGAATAAGGTCGCCCGATGCTGCTCGATGCTCTGCATTATCCGATCTGCGTCGAAAACTTGGTGCAGCACCAGCGTCATACCGTACGCGATGGCTGCATTCATGACGATGTTGCCGTAAACATGCGAACAAGGCAGAGCGCTCACGACCACGTCCTGTGGTGTTCTCACATGCAGGGTCGCAGTCATTGCCGTGTTGAGCAGGATCGACAGGTGGCTGAGCTCCGCGCCCTTCGGATGTCCGGTAGTACCCGACGTGTAGGTCACGGTGCTGATAGACAGCGGATCGATGTCGGGCACAATCCAGTCAGCCGAATCTGGCTCCAGGAGTGTATCGAAGCTCATGGCCTCCTCGAGCGCGGTTCCCCATGCGAAGCACAGCTTGACTTGCGTATCTCCGAGCATCGGAACAATGCCGGCGATCTTGTCGGACGAACCAAATACGGCCACCGCCCCGCAGTCATTCATTGCATATAGCGCCTCTGCCGGAGACAGCATCAGATTCAGCGGGTTGACGACGGCGCCCGCCTTGAGAATGCCGTAGTAGGCGATGATCCATTCCGGGCAGTTGGGTGCGTAGAGTGACACGCGATCACCGGACTGGATTCCCTGCCGCGCCAGCCCAGCTGCCAAGGCCGAAGACAAGTCGTCGATTTGCCGGAACGAGAATCGCCTGTCGTCGAAAATCAAGCAGACCTTGTCGCCGAATCTGGCCGCGGCCGCAAGGATCAGCATGCCGACTGACTTCTGCACCGGTCAATCCAATCTATGCGTTGTGCGCCGGCTTGCGCATCAAAGTTTGCGCGTTGGCGTACTCGGCAAGTCCATGGCGCGAGTTTTCGATTCCGACCCCGGATTGCTTGTGACCACCGAAGGCGATGTCCGGCGAGAACACGTGCGCGTGATTGATCCAAACCGTGCCGGCTTCCAAACGCGCGGCTACTCTTTCAGCCATCCCGACATCTTTCCCCCAGACGGACGCAGCCAATCCGTAGCTGGTGTCGTTGGCGCGCGCAATTGCATCGTCGATATCGCGATATTTCAACAGCGGCAAGACCGGTCCAAACGCCTCTTCGACGACACAGCGTGCCTTTTCCGGCGGATTGTCTACGAGAGTGACCGGGATGAAGTAGCCTCGTTCGGGCGTCGCTTCATTCCCCGTCAGAAGCCGCTGGCCAGTGGCCCTGCAATCCTGCAAGAGATCGCGAACCTTGTCGTACTGCATTTTATTTTGAATTGGACCAAGTTCGATACCCGGTTCCAGTCCATTGCCGACTTTCACCGTTTTGGTGTACGCGACGAGCTCGCCCACCAAATCATCATAAATGTCCTCGTGAATGTACAGCCGCTTGCACGCGACACAAAACTGCGCACTGTTGGCGAACGATGCCCAGAAAAGATCCTTGGCAATCGCCTTGACGTCGACGTCCGGAAGCACGATGGCGGGATCGTTTCCACCCAGCTCGAGCGTCAATCGCTTCAAGTTGACCGAGGCGCTTTGCATCACTCGTCGACCCGTAGCGGTTGAACCTGTAAATGAGATCTTGCCGATCCCGGGATGCTCGGTCATGCCTTGCCCCAACTCGTTGCCGCCCGAGATCACATTGAGCACGCCGGGCGGCAGAACGGCCTGCGACAATTCACCGAACCAAAGCGTACACAGCGGCGTGTACGGCGAGGGCTTGAGCACCACCGTATTGCCGACGACCAACGCAGGTGCGATCTTCCACACGGCGAGCAACAACGGAAAATTCCACGGGGTGATGGCACCAACGACGCCGATCGGAACATATCGGGTGATGATCTGCTCGTCACCCTTGTCCGAGACAACTTCATCGGGAAGGGATTGCTTGGCAATTTCTCGCAGCCAGTGAATCGATCCGCCGATTTCCCACTCCGCGCCAGCCCGACCTTTACCCTGCTCGGTGATCAGCAGGTTGACGAAGGCTTCGTAATTCTGTTCGATCAAGTCGCCAAGTTTGCTCACCAGCGCCTGACGCTCGTTGATCGGACGATCGCGCCACGCAGGAAATGCCGCGCGCGCAGCCGATACCGCCGCATCCAAGTGCTCGGGGCTCGCCAGCGGAAAGCTGCAAATCGTCTCTTCTGTTGCGGGATTGACGGCCTTTTGTTGCTCGTCGGAAAGCATGGACTTCCCGTTGACCGTCATCGCATAGCGGACATTTGACATGGGTTATTTGCCCCCGGTGGTCATCACGTGCACCATCAGCCGACTCAACAGCCACCGGGAGCGAAACAGGACGTGGCGCATTATCGGGAAGAGCCGCGCGACCGGCTGCTCCTTTTCATTGATGTAATCGCCATCCGCCTTCCATTTCGGATCGAGCGCACCCTTTATCTTGCGCATCCATTTGTTCACATGTCCCAATTTAGGACCGAACATGTCGGATGCGTCCGGTCCCACGGTGAAGGCTGAACTGCCGAGCGGCTCACGCTCATTCTCATCGAAGGCCTGCATCGCGTAGGCGAACCCGTCACCTACTGCGTTATCGTCGGCGCTGTTGATGGGTATGATGTTCTCCATCCACAGACTGCGACTTTCATTGGTCCAACTCCAGAACTGCTCCGGGCTTCCTTTGGTGAATCTTGCGCCGTCCTTCTTGTAAGGTCGCATCAACCTTTCGCCCCGCTCGATCACTTTGGGCATCAACGAAATGGAATCGGACACGCCGAAAGAGGTCATGGAACCTGCGACGCCGCCACGCAGTGCTCGCGCGACGAAACTGGACGTGACCAAGTTGCGGGCTATCATCGCCTCATGATGCGGATCGAGTTTCAGAATGCGCCCCGAGGATCGGCTGACGATGTCGCGGATCGTTCGATCTCGCCATGCAGCTTCGGCCGGAGTGGCGGACACCGCCATCAATGTCCAGGAGATGCCGTTTTCGTCGCGTGCAATCTCGGGCAGGGTTCCGCTGCGAACTTGGTCGTAATACTCACGGTTGGACAACGCTAGCGTCCAGGCATGGTGATCACCCGGCATGCGCAGAATGAAGGTGGCGGCCTTGCTGGCTGTCAATTCATAGGTCGCCTCGACCGCCTTGTCCCAGTCGCTCCACACGCATTGATAAATGCGCTCCTGGTCCGACAACTTCAGCCCCATGTTGGGCTGTTCGCCGATATGTTCCATCTCGGGTTTGCCGTACCAAGGATGCAACTTATAGCCAATTTTGGTGAAAACGCCCAAGGCCCCCATGGCGCCGCAATTTCCGCGGATGACGCCGCGAAAACCGGGGCCTGGTCCCTCGCCGGCAAACCAGCCGCAATCGCTGCCGGCAGACCCTCCCCGAACGATATCACCTGTGGGCGTCACCCATTCATACGCCAGCAAGTTTCGACTATTCTGTCCCGTATGATTTCCCGTGATGCCGATGCCAAAGAGCGAGGTTGCCGACGCCAACGGCGAATGTGTCCAGCCGGCCCCCACCGAATGAGACGTGAGCCCGACTTTCATGGCGGCCGTCATGAGGTCGCCTACCGTCGCATAGGGTTCGATCACCGCCATCTGGTTGGCGGCATCGAGTTTGATGATGCGATTCATCCGGCGCAGGTCGATAACCACCGACCGCTCCTGCTTGACGACTCCGAAACTCAGCATTCCGGTGCTTTGCGCGTGGTAATGCAGATCATTGCGCAAACACGCTTTGACGATGGCCTGCACCTCTTCGGTGGTGCTTGGCAACAATATTGCGACCGGCCTGATGGCCGCAATCCGATTTGACGGTCGGCCCCCGCCCGAACCCACATTCCATGCGTAAGACACAATGATGGTGGGATCATCGGAGACATACGCGTCCCCGACGGCGGCTTGGAAGTCCTTGAGTGCCTGAGTGTCGAGCATTACTTATCCTTGGGTGAACTCAGGCGGCCGGAACAGTGGTCGCTTCGGGTTGGGTCACTTTCGCGAGCATGTCGAACAAACCCATGACTTGGACCGGATCCTTGCGATCTGCGGCATCCGCAGCGCCTCTGCCGGCTCGCTCGAGCTGCCTGTGACAGGCACACGACGCTGTGACCAGTGTAGACGCCCCAGTGGAGCGAGCTTCTTCCAGTCGTTGTTTCGCGGCAAACTCTGAAAACGCGGGGAACGCTTCGCGGGCTCCTCCCGCTCCGCCGCAGCACCAGGCAGCACCGCGGTTGCGCGGCATTTCGGTGATTGAAACGCCCGAGATGCGCGAGAGAAGCTTGCGGGGAGCGTCGTAGAGTCCGTTGTTTCCGAATAGAATGGGTTTGGGCGGTTCGTGGATCACCCAGTTGTTCAATACCGTGGTCCATTTTGAATGGGTGTCGACGTAGGTCTCGCTCAACCGCCCAAGTTTGCAAGAATCATGGTAAGTCACCGTGGCTTGTAGCGAACTGCTCGTATTCAAAGTGCCTTCCTCGAACAATTTCTCTACGAACTCCGTGATGTGCAGCGGAGAGGGGCGTTTCAGTGTCACGCCGAGGCGCGGCCACACGTTGCGAAACGCCGCATAGCTCGCTGCAGAGCAAGTCACAATGGTCTTCGCTTCGCTCGACTCGAACAAAGACGCCATGGCTTGCGCCTGACTACGCGCGTCGCCCTGAAAGCCCAAATCGAATGCCAGTTCCCCCGTCGCACGCTCGTCGCGGTGAATTCCGAATTTAACCCGAGCCCGGTTCAGCAAGGTCACGATCGCCCGCAACTCGGGCCAGTACTCGACGCTGTAAGCATCCTCGCAGCCGATGTGCAGCAGAACATCCACCGGTTCGCGCTTGGCATCTTTCAGCCGCAATCCGTCCGACCAGCGATGGCGGTCCGTGGCGGGTTTGCCGAAAGGATTCCCCTTTGTCCTCAAGCTTTCGATCATCGCGATATGCGCCGGCAGACTCTTGCCATCCGCAGCTATCCGCGCACGCAGCGCGTAGAGGATGTCCAACGGCTCCACCAACTCAGCGTTATTGCTTTTGCAACCCACATCACAGGCGCCACACATGGTGCAGGCGAACACGGTCTCGAGCATCTTATTGGTGTACGGCACGGCACCTTGACGCAGCGCATAGGCGGTCTGCACCTTTCCCCCGCCGCTATAAGAGTGAAATCCACCCCATTCCATACTTGGACAAATTTTATTGAAACGCTGCTCGGTGAGCGAGGGAATCCACTTACACTGGCTACAGCGCCAGCACTGTTGCATGTTGATTTGCAGATCATCAAGAGCAGCGGTCATACATCTTCCTCTACGAGACAACGCCGGTGAACGCTGGTGACGCCCCCAGCGCCTGGCTTTGCGGCTGAAGTACACCATTCGGATCGAACAATTCCTTGATCTGTTCGAGCAAGTGCACAATTTGCGGATCGCGTGCAAACGCGAGATCCGCCCAGAGATGGTAAGGGCGGCTGAAAAACGCTCCGGCGCCGGCAAGTCGCTCGGCGGCTTTCCTCGCGATCGATCTGACTTCGGATTCGCCGGCCGCGAAGAATGTGAACTCGCAATGCGCATTTACGCCTTGGGTCATGGGCTGCAGATAAACCGCCATATCGCCGCTGGCCACGGAACCGGCAAGCGCGTCGAGCAGACTTTGGACTCGATCGAGCTGGGTGAGAAAGAAAACTTCTTCATGAGACCTGCCTGCGGCGTTCTTGTAGGGAACGACGGGAGCGGCATCAAGTAATTCTGCGAGCACAGCAGCGGCATGCCCGCCGATCTGTTGGCTGACTGTCGCTCCTGCAGCGGCAGCCGCCACCTCGAGATCAGCGCGACGATATCTGATAGCCTCCTCGGCAAAGTGCTTGGTGGCGGTGAGCTCGACATAAAGGCTCCACTGCGGCAGGGTCGAGATGCGCATGAAAATCGAAGGGTCTTTTGCTGCCAGAATCAGCGCCAATTGCATGTCGTTGACGAGCAACAGCTTGCCGTCGTGGCGCTTCCTGAGCATCGCATAGGCGACGGACACCACCGCAGACAAGCTGGCGGCGGTGACGAAAAGCGGTTGCGAGACTGCTGGAATGCGGTCGCACATAACCGATCCGCGCGCGACGATGGCAAGCGATCCCTGCGAACCCTGCACCATTCGTCCAAAGTCGGTCTGTCCAGGACCGGAATTCAGCAATTGTCGGTTGCCTCGCGCAATATTTTCTTCAATCGTGCCCGGCAGCGCCGCGCCACCCGTTCGAAAGCGGTCCCCGCTACCGAAGATAAACTCAAGGGCGCCTAACGGATCAGCCGAATCCCAGTGGCGCCCTGGAACCATCGTGGGCTCACGCTCCAAAAACGCCGTCAAAACCGATTTCGATGCCCGTGGCATCAAAGGACTAAACGGCTTCAGCCCATGCGGCTTGAGAGCGCTTGCAAACTCAGCAAAAGTCACACCGGCTTCAATCACCGCCACGGCGTCGCGACCATCAATGTTGATCACGCGGTTCATACCGCTCAAATCCACGATCAAGGCTGGGCGCGGACTGACGGTGTCACCGCGGCGCCTCGGGCCGCCGCGGGAACTCATTGGCACCAGGGCCACTGATGCGCGGTTTGCCCAATGTATTACTTTTTCCAAGTCGTCGATCGAGCTGCAATGCACGGCCCCTAAGGGGACCGCCCCTTGGCGCCCGCTCCGATCGTTTACATAATTTGAAACATCACCGCTGAATCTCACCCCGCCAGGCAGGCCGGCGGGTAAAGCATTGGGTTGCAAGGGCGCGCTCAATTGAGTGTTCATGTATGAACCGACTATCCCAGACGGGCGCGCGGCAAAATATGACTCCGCATTTCAACATGCATGACCAAAACGTGCATGCCGTCAGCTGCACCTCAATGCGAGTGAACACCCGCGTGATGACTGTGTTTGCAGCGATAGGCTCCCGGAGCGTGGCCGGTCCAGCGCTTGAAAGCGCGGTGAAAAGAGCTGAGTTCAGCAAAGCCGAGCATGCGCGCGACCTCATCAAGACTGACGCCGTCCACCTCAATCAGCTCGAGCGCCGCAGCATAGCGAAGTTGGTCTTTCAATTCCTGAAATCCGACACCGATGTCCCTGTGCAGCTGGCGCCAGAAGGTTGCCGCGGACATATGTAATGCCGCCGCGACCGCTTCACGGGTGATGCCCCAATCACTGTGAGTGCGGATATAGCTCGCAGCACGGTCTGCCAGTGTTCGCTGGTCTTGATTGACCATCGCAAGCTTGCCCGGTAGGGACATTACAAAGTGGGAGACTTGCCCAGGTTCCGCAGCGACAGCGCGGGCGAGTACCGAGCGATGAATCACCAAACTGGTGCGAACCGCTTCGCCGCTACAGGTGGCGCCGAAAAGCGCGCTTATCGTGTCGGCGTCGGGCAGTGGCGCATACTGAAGATTCAGGCTTTCGACCACATTCGCGCGGCCGGACAACCACTCGAGTGTGGCTCGCAACGTCTGTAAGACGAACAGGTGCAGGATGTCGCGTCCCGGGCGTTGCGGCAACGTATCGAACACAACGATGCGCGCCCATTCGTCTTCCCGCATGAGACGCAGCGTGAAGTCTTTGACACTGCCGTGATAAAACCGGAATGCGATGCGAAGTGCCTGCTCTATTGACGGAGCGTGCACGGCAAGGCGGCAAGCCTGCGCGAAGGTCCCCGGAGAGACAGGTTCTGGGCACAACCCCCAGAGCTCGTCGCGTGCCAGCAGCTGCGTGCGTCGCATCAACCGCACCAACTCGGCGGTCGCGATTTCACCGCCGGCGCACACTTGCCGATTCGGATCAATGCCGCGTTCGCGTAACAGGCGCCCGGCCCGATTATCCATGCCTGAGAAATTCGCGAACAGGCGATTTACCGGCTCCAGCGGAATCCTGCCGCGGGAGATATTGATATTTCTGAAAATCACCTCTCTCAGAGGGTCGCGAGCCAGGTGAAACTCAGCATACGGTTGCACGGCTTTCGGGGGCGCAGAAGGCTCAGCGTCCATGTGCCGCCACGATTAATGTTGTCATGCGTTCAACTCCCCAAAAACGCTATTTCGATTCTCACGAATCCCAAGCTGGTTCGTGTATGTGGCGTCCTTAAAGTCACGCTTGGTGTCAACCTAATAATAGTCTCTTGTTTAATTGTAGTATACATTATATTTATTTATGAAAAGAGGCGCTGCTTAAGGCAACCCCTCTTCAGCGCGCCACGTTCAGGACCTGAATGGTGGTGTATTCCTTTAGACCTTCGACGTTGAATTCCACGCCGATCCCGGAGCTCTTGACGCCGCCAAACGGCGCCAGAGGATGGAGGCTGCCGTGCTGATTCACCCAGGCGGTACCGCATTCGAGACGCGCCGCGACCCGCTTCGCAATCTCGATGTCGTTCCCCCATACCGATCCGCCGAGGCCGACATCGAGCGAATTGGCGCGGGAGACGGCCTCATCGATATCCCGGTACCTGAGAATCGGGATGGCCGGCCCGAACTGCTCTTCACGCACCAGGCGCATATCATCCGTTGCGTCGGCAACCACCGTGAGCGGATAGAAGAAGCCGGGACTCTCGCGGTACTCGCCGCCGGTGACGATGCGCGCCCCGCAAGCCCGCGCCTCATCGACCAGGGCGCGGACCTTGTCGAGCTGCATGCGGTTTGTCAGGGGGCCCATCAAATTCTTGGGGTCCGTGCCATCGCCCATCGGAATCCCGGCCACGTATGCGGCGAGTTTCCCCACGATGTCCTCATACTGTGACTGATGCACATACAAGCGTTTGAGCGCCGCGCAAGTCTGGCCGGCATTGACGAAGATGCCCCAGAACAGTTTGTCGAGGAGCGGCTCGATGTGCGTTCCCGGCAAAATGATTCCGGCATCGTTTCCCCCGAGCTCGAGTGTAATTCGCTTCAGGGTTTCGGCGGCGCCCGCCATCACTCGTTTGCCGGTTGCGATCGAGCCGGTAAAACTGATCTTGCTGATCCCCGGATGAGAGATCATTCGCTCGCCGATCGCAGCATCTCCCGTGACGACATTGATCACGCCCGGCGGCAGCACCCGGTTCATGAGCTCCACCATGCGCAGAGTCGAAAGCGGCGTGTAGGGTGAGGGCTTTATCACCACCGTACAACCCACGCGCAGCGCCGGCATGATGTGCCATACCGCGATCATGAGCGGCCAGTTCCAAGGGGTTATCGATCCCACCACCCCCAAGGGCTTGCGATGCAGCGAGATGTGCCCTCTGGCACCGTCCTCGATGATTTCCTCGGGAAGCGACAACGCGGCAGTCGCTCGAGTCCAGGCGATGGCCCCCTGCACCTCCGCATTCGCGCCCGGGCCGCTCTGAGGCTTCCCCTGTTCGTGCGTCAGCAGAAGCGAGAGCTCCGCAAAATGGTCCTGCAACAGATTCGCGACCCGTGTCAGGCAATCGGCTCGCTGCGGTCCGCCGAGCGCCGACCAGGCGGGGAAAGCGGCCCGCGCCGCGGCGATCGCCCGCTCCAATAGCTCTAGCGTGGCCGCAGGGCATAGAGCGACGACCCCACCGGTCGACGGATTGATCACCGCGAAAGAGTCCGGCGTAGAAACCGGCTCGCCGTTGATCATGAGCGTATACCGTTGCATTTGAAAGTCCTCAAAGTGTGAATCGACCCGCGGCGGCGGTCCGGGCAGGGAACGTGATGCGAGGGAGATCCTCAATCTTCGTCCGCGGCGTCCTCCGGCGGAACTTTGGCAAGCAAACCGTCGAGCCCTTGATACAACTGTTCACAGCCCTTGGCGCCGAGGAGACCCTCGATCGCCTCATAGACGGCGTCGATGCGCGGCGCGATGCGGGCCGCCAGAGCGCGGCTGCGGGAAGTGAGCGATACGAGCACGCGACGCTGATCGCGATCGAAACGCTTGCGCGCAACGAGATTGTCCTTCTCCATTCGGGTCAACACACCCGCAAGGCTCGGACTCGACAGGCGGGTTAATTCACCGATCTGGCGCGGTTCGAGCGCACCCATATCCGCGAGCACCCGGACGATTCGCCATTGCTGTTCGGTCAGGCCGTTCGCCTGCAACAGCGGCCGGAATCGGCCGATCACCCGTTCTCGCGCCTGCAGCATGAGCAGCGGCAAGTTGCGGTGCTTGAACTTCGAAGTCATTTTCTTGACAGGTCGCCGAGTTAGTGAAACGATTACTAATATATTAGTGAACTGGTATCAATACAAGGTCCTGATGGTGTTCGCGCCGGCCATGTCGTTCGATTTCCCACCGTTCGCGTTGAGCGGCAGGGTCTATGGAGCACTCTTGAATCATCGCGACGCGGTGGCGGCTATCGCGGACGCGGGGGTGAGGCCCCCCTACAGCGGATTGCCCGGTGCGCCGGTACTCTTCATCAAGCCGCGCAATACGCTGGCGCGCTCCGGTGATGCCCTACAGATACCGCAGGGGGCGGAGGAGCTCGAGATCGGTGCGATGCTCGGTCTCGTCATTGGCGCGACGGCCTGCCGCGTACAGGAATCACAGGCGCATGAGTACATCGCGGGCTACCTGATCGTGAATGATGTGAGCTTGCCGCACCCGAACTACTACCGGCCGTCGGTGCGTTACAAGGCGCGCGACGGCTTTTGCCCGTTGGGCCCCAGGGTGGTCGCCGCCGACGCCGTCGGCAATCCGAATGATCTCTCTATTCGCACCTACGTCGACGGTGCATTGCGGCAAACGACGAGCTGCTCGGATTTCGTTCGTCCCATCAGGCGACTGCTGGTCGATGTCACGGAATTCATGACGCTGGCACCGGGCGACGTCCTTGCGCTCGGCGCCGGCGCGCACGCGCCACGCGCGCTCGCCGGGCAGACGGCCGCCATCGAGATCGACGCCATCGGGCGCCTGGAGAATCCCGTCATGGCCGGACGCACATGATGCGTGCACGCGTGGCCTTCGCCGGCGCTATCCACGAGGCGACCCCATCGGAGGACGGGGTGCGGCTCGCCGATGGTCGAAGGGTCGCGGAAGAGGATGTCACCTGGCTGCCACCGTTCGAGCCGCAAACGATACTAGCGCTCGGATTGAATTACGCGGATCACGCCCGGGAACTGGCATTCAAGGCTCAGGATGAGCCGCTCGTGTTCTTGAAGGGTCCAGGTACTCTCATCGGCCACCGCGGTACGACCCGGCGGCCCGCGGGTGTTAGGTTTATGCACTATGAGTGCGAACTCGCGGTGGTGATCGGCCGACCAGCCCGGCGGGTTTCGCGGGCGGCCGCAATGGGTCACGTCGCGGGTTATTGCATCGCGAATGACTACGCGATCCGCGACTATCTCGAGAACTGGTATCGCCCGAACCTGCGCGTCAAGAACCGCGACGGCGCGACGGCGCTCGGTCCGTGGCTCGTCGACTCGGCCGAGATGGGGGATCCCTCCAACCTCGCCTTGCGTACGTTTGTGAACGGTGTGCAGACCCAGTCGGGCCATACGCGCGACCTCATCTTCGATATTCCGCACCTGATCGAATACCTCAGCGCCTTCATGACGCTCGGCCCCGGCGATGTCATCCTCACAGGAACACCCGAGGGCGTCGTAAACGTGATGCCGGGCGATGAAGTCGTGTGCGAGATCGACGGTCTCGGGCGGCTCGAGAACTCGATCGTATCGGACGTGCCTTTTGGTCGGTGAAAGGAACAACGCATGCGCATAGAGCACTTGATCGACGGCTCGGCGGTTGGCGGACGCGAATATTTTCAAACGGTGAATCCGGCCACCCAGGCGGTGCTCGCCGAGGTCGCGCGGGGCGGGGAGCGGGAGGTCCATGCGGCCGTGGCGGCTGCGAAACAGGCCTTCCCCAAGTGGGCGTCACTGGCCGCGGCAGATCGGGCGAAGCTCATCCGCAAGCTGGGCGACTTGATCGCGGCGAATGTGCCCTCGCTCGCGCGTACGGAAACCGAGGATACCGGCCAGGTCATCGCCCAGACCGGGAAGCAGCTCATGCCCCGGGCGGCGGACAATTTTTACTACTTTGCCGAGATGTGCGTGCGCGTGGACGGACACACCTATCCCACCTCCACGCACCTCAACTACACGCTGTTTCACCCCGTCGGCGTGTGCGCGCTCATCTCGCCCTGGAACGTGCCATTCATGACGTCGACCTGGAAGGTCGCGCCGGCGCTGGCGTTCGGCAACACCGCCGTGCTCAAGATGAGTGAGCTCTCGCCGCTCACCGCGGCGCGGTTGGGAGATCTCGCGCTCGAAGCGGGGATTCCCAAGGGTGTGCTCAATATCGTGCACGGCTACGGCACCGAGGTGGGCGAGCCGTTGTGCCGGCACCCAGACGTGCGCGCCATCTCGTTTACCGGCTCGACCGTCACTGGCAACCGCATTGTGCAGGGCGCCGGCCTCAAGAAATTCTCCATGGAACTCGGTGGCAAGAGCCCATTCGTGATCTTCGAAGATGCGGACATGCCGCGTGCGCTCGATGCCGCAATTTTTATGATCTTTTCGAACAATGGCGAGCGCTGCACGGCGGGCTCCCGGATCCTCGTGCAGCAATCCATCTACGCGGACTTCGTGTATCGATTCACCGAGCGCGCGCGGCGCATCCGCGTGGGCGATCCGCTCGATGAGAAGACAATCATCGGGCCCATGATCAGCATGGACCATCTCGCCAAAGTGCGCCGCTACATCGAGCTCGGCCCGAAGGAAGGCGCGACAATGACCTGCGGCGGTCTCGAGCCGCCCGCGCTCGAGGGGGGGCTGCGCACGGGCAATTTCGTCAAGGCGACGGTATTTGCGGACGTGAACAATCGCATGCGCATCGCCCAGGAAGAGATTTTCGGGCCGGTCGCCTGCCTGATCCCGTTCAAGGATGAGGCGGATGCGATCGCCCAAGCCAACGACATCCCGTACGGGCTCTCGAGCTATATATGGAGCGAGAACCTGGGTCGCGCGCATCGCGTCGCCGCCGCGATCGAGGCAGGCATGTGCTTCGTCAACAGCCAGAACGTGCGCGATCTGCGACAGCCCTTCGGCGGCACCAAGTCGTCGGGCTTGGGCCGTGAAGGCGGGACGTGGAGTTATGAGGTGTTCCTCGAGCCCAAGAACGTGTGCGTCAGCCTGGGCTCGCACCACATCCCGCACTGGGGAGCCTGATGAGCCTCTATCAGATGCAGAAGTTCCTGTTCGACGTCAACCGGGACCGCGGCGTCCAGGCGCAGTTTCTTGGTCAGCGGGACGAACTGCTCGAATGCTACGATTTGAGCCTCGAGGAGCGCTCGGCCATTGCGGCCGGGGACATCGGGCTTCTCTATGTCCTCGGCGCCAACGGCCAGCTTCTGATGCACTACGCAGCGTTCCTCGGGATGCCCTGGGCGGACTACATCGCCGCCATGCGCACGGGGATCGAGAAGCACGGTCCGGTGCGTGCCGGCATCTATCACATGACCACCGACCTCGACGATCGGGTTGCCGGCGTATGAGCCTCGTGTTTGCCGGCATCGCGAGCCATGCTCCCGGCATCACCGGGCGCGCGCATATGGTGGACGCCGCAATCGTCAAGGACTTTCACGGCGCCTACCGCGGGATGGCCTCGCGACTTGCAGCTGCCCGCCCCGACGCCCTTGTGATCGTGGCGGCCGAGCATTTCGCGAATTTTTTCATGAACAACATGCCCTCCTTCGCGGTCGGCATGGCGGATGGCTATGAAGGACCGATCGAGGATCCCGAGTGGCTGCGCATAGCACGCACGACCGTCCCGGGCAACGCGGACCTCTCCCTGCGTCTCATCCGCGAGATGATGAAGACCGTCGATCTCGCCTATGCGCAGGAGTGGAAGTTCGACCACGGCATCATGGTCCCGCTTCATTTCCTGACACCGGGCTTCGACCTGCCGGTCGTTCCCATGAACATCAACTGCCAGGGCCCGCCGCTGGCACCGCTCCATCGGGCCTGGGCGCTCGGTGAAGCGCTACGCCGCGCCGCAGACTCCGTCAAGGAGCGCATCGCAGTCGTGGGCACGGGCGGCGTCTCGCACTGGCCGGCGACGCCCGATTCGGGAAAGATCAACGAGATCTGGGATCGTGAATTTCTCGCGCGCTGGCAGGCGAACGACAAAGCGGCCATGCTCTCCTACTCCGACGAGGCGACCTACCGCGAGGCGGGACAGGGCGGCTACGAGATCCGTACCTTCATCGCCGTTGCCGCCGCCGCCCGGGGTACCGGCAGCCTGCATCACTACCGGCCGATTCCGCTGTTCGCTGTGGGATGCACGGTCGCCGAAATGAGCATCACTGCATGTCCCACATGACTCTCGAATACAGCGGCAACCTGCGTGCCGACGGCCATTTCGGCGAGCTCTGTCGCAAGCTTGCCTCGTTCATGACAGGTCTCGAGGTAGAAGAGAAAAGGATTTTCCCGCCCGGCGGGGTACGTGTGCGGGCCCTGGCGTTCGAGGATTTCTGCATAGCGGACGACAGCATCGAGGATGCGGGCTTTGTGCATGCCATCCTTAAAATCGGTGCGGGCCGCTCGGCTGCGGCCCGGCAGGCGACGGTGAACGGCCTCTTCGATATCATGAAGAGCCATTTCGAGACGCTGTACTCGAAACGCGGACTCGCCCTGTCGCTCGAACTCTCGGAGTTCAGCGAGAGCGGTACGCTCAAGCACAACAACTTGCACGCGCGATTCAAACAGTCCTAGTCACCGAGGCCGAGACGTCATGCTGCCCCTCGAAATCACCCGTTCGCTTGCGCGGCAACTGTATGAGGCCCGCAAGAGCCGCATGCAACTGCGTCATTTCTCCAAGGTTCATCCGCAAATGACCATCGAAGACGGTTATGCGATTCAACGTGAGTGGGTCAAGCTCGAGCTGGCGGACGGCCGCACGATCAAGGGGCGGAAGATCGGCCTCACATCGCGCGCGATGCAGCAGTCCTCGCAGATCACGGAGCCCGACTACGCGCCTCTCATGGACGACATGTTCTTCGAGACGGGGAGCGATATTCCGCATGAGCGTTTCATCGCCCCCCGCGTCGAGGTGGAGCTCGCCTTCGTCCTCGGTCGAGCGCTCAAGGGTCCGGGCATCACGATCTTCGATGTGCTCGCAGCCACCGAGTACGTCACTCCCGCGCTCGAGATCATCGATGCGCGCATCGAACAATTCGACCGTGAAACCAAGGCCCCTCGCAAAGTGTTCGATACCATCGCCGATTTTGCGGCCAATGCGGGCATAGTCGTCGGGGGCCGTCCCGTGCGGCCGGACGCCGTCGATCTGCGCTGGGCGGGGGCGCTTCTCTACAAGAACGGCGTCATAGAGGAAACCGGCATCGCGGCCGGGGTCTTGAATCATCCGGCCACCGGCGTTGCCTGGCTGGCAAACAAGATCGCGGCCCACGACGAGCAATTGCACGCGGGCGATCTGGTGCTGAGCGGCTCCTTCACGCGACCGACGGCACCTGGACGCGGTGATGTTCTGCACGCAGACTATGGCCCGCTCGGCAACATCACATTCAGGCTGCTTTGAACGCATCGCATGCAACAACCACTTCACGAAAACCTGTTCAAACGCGCGCTTCGGAACGGCATACCGCAGATCGGCCTGTGGGTAGGCATGGCCGATGCCACGATTGCAGAGCTGCTCGCCGGCGCTGGCTTCGATTGGCTGTGCCTCGATGCAGAACATGCGCCGAACGATGTGCGCACGGTGCTTGCGCAGTTGCAAGCGATCGCTGCCTATCCGGTGCAGGCGGTGGTGCGGCCGGTGCAAGGCGCGAGTGAGCTCATCAAGCAGTATCTCGATGTGGGCGTGCAAACGCTGCTGGTGCCGATGATCGAGACGCCGGAGCAGGCAGCGCACATCGTGGCTGCGACGCGCTACCCGACCCGCGGCCATCGGGGGGTTGCTAGCGCGACCACCCGCGCCTCGCGCTGGGGACGGGTCGAGGGGTACCTCAACAAGGCAGACGATGAGCTGTGTGTTCTGGTGCAGGTGGAGTCCGTCAAAGGCCTGGCAAACCTCGCCGAGATCGTTGCGGTGGACGGGGTGGACGGCGTGTTCTTCGGGCCGGCGGATCTCGCGGCCTCCATGGGCCATCTCGGCAGGCCCTTGGAACCGCCGGTGCAAAAGGCCATTGTCGACGGTATCGCGACGGTGCGGGGGGCAGGGAAAGCGGCTGGCATCCTGACTCCCGAACGCAAGCTCGCGCGCGAGTACCTCGCGCAGGGCGCCACGTTCGTGGCCGTCGGCATCGACATGACGCTGCTCGCAAAGGCCGCCTCTGATCTTGCCCTGGAGTTTGCCGTCAAACGATCTTCCTGATTGCCGCCCATAATGCGGCGCTGGGTTCGCCGCACTTCGTCTAAGATAGCGGTCAAACGAAGTGGGGAATCCATGGCTAGGCCTTCCGTCGATCCGGACGCGAGCGAACCGCGCGCCTCCTATATGGTGCGCTCGGTCATCGTCGCCTGGCGGTTGCTGGAGACGCTGGCAGCATCGGTCGTGCCGATGCGCATCAGTGAGCTCTCGCAGGCGCTTGGTGAGCCCAAGGCCAAGATACACCGCCATCTGGCCACCATGCGGCACTTGGGATTGGTCGAACAGGTCCGTGGATATGACAAATACCGCGTCGGACTCAAGTTCTATCAGGTGGGTCAACTCGCCTTCGAGCGCTTCGACCTGAAGACCATTGCGGAACCCTACATGTCGCGCCTGCGGGATGAAGTGCATCAATCCGTGGCGCTCGCGATCCCCGTGGGGGTCGAAGCCCTGTTCATCGGAAACTTCGACTACATCGCTGCCGGGCAGCCCAAGATCTCCGCCGTCACCGGAACCATCGTGCCGGTGGGCGCCTCCGCGATCGGCCGGATCGTGCTCGCGTTCGCCCACGAACGCCAGCTCGAGCATGTTCTGGCGCAGCCTCTCAAGGTCTTTACCAAGCGCAGTATCATCCGGCCCGAACTCATCCGGGAACGCGTCGAGCTGATCACCAAACGCCTCTACGACTACAGCAGTGAGGAGCTGACATTGGGGATTGCGACCGTCGCATCGCCCATACTCGGCGCCGAGAATCAGTTGCTCGGCATCGTGTCCATCATCGGGTCCGTGCAATTCATTCAAGACCCGCCGACGCCGCTGCAAATCAGCCTGGTGCAATCCTGTGCCATGGCCATTTCGGAGGAATTCAATTGCAGAGCGTATGAGGGGATCGCGAAGCCCTTAAGGTGATGCGTCACCCTGCCCTGCGATCGCGGGCGAATCAGCGAGGCGTCTGAGCATGGCGCTACACGCCTCGAGTTGAGCGAGTGTAACGAATTCATCCGCGCGATGCGCCTGCTCGATCGAGCCGGGTCCGCAGATTACGGTCGTGATACCTTGCCCTTGAAAAAATCCCGCTTCGGTTGCGAAGGCCGTGCCCACGCACGGAGCGGTCGTCTGCAACGCGTGCCGCACGCAGCCGACGATCGGCGCATCCTCGTCGATCGTGAAGGGAGGAATGTCGGCGAGCGGGTGCAAACGGACGTCGCCTTGCGGCGCCTTTTCGCGAAGCGCGGGCAGTATCTGCCGGTCGATGAAGGACTGGATTTCCGCGACCAGGGTCTCGCGACGGGTGCTGGGGAGGTGGCGGATATCGATCGTAAAGCGGCACCGGCCGGCCACGATGTTGCCCGCCGTGCCGCCGTGAATCTGATTGACCTGGATCGTGGAGTGGGGAATGTCGAATTTGGAGTCGCCCGGTTCCCGCTCCGCCAGCGTCGCGGCCAGCGTCTCGATGTGCCCGATGATGCGCGCGGCGAAGTAGACCGCGTTCGCGCCTCTCGGCCCCAGAGAGGAATGCACTTCAGCGCCTTGGACCTCGCACGCGTACATTCCGGCGCCCTTGTGCGCTGTGACGACGCGCATTTCCGTCGGCTCTCCCACCAAGCACGCCCGCGGCCGAAACTCGATGCTCTCGAGATCCGCAAGCAGCGTTCGCACACCCTGACATCCGATCTCCTCATCGAACGTCAACGCAAGATGCAGCGGGGTCGGCGCGGGCGCTGCGACGAGATCGGGCACGAGCCCGAGCACGACGGCGATGAATCCTTTCATGTCGCAGCTGCCGCGCCCATAGAGCCGTCCGTCGAGGAGTTCGGCGCGGAACGGATCGCGTGTCCAGCGCTGTTGCTCGACCGGCACGACGTCCGAATGCCCGGAAAGCACGAGGCCCGCCCGGCCTACTTCGCCGATGGTTGCGAATAAATTGGCCTTCGTGCGCTCGCGATTGTGTGAGAGCCGGGAGACGACACCGTAGCCGTCGAGATAATTGGCGATCCAGTGGATCAAGTCCAGATTGCTCGACGAGCTCACGCTGGGGAAGCCAATGAGGCGCTTCAGGATGATTTCGTGCGACTCGTCACTCATCGCCTTGCCTATCGGCCGACTGCGGCCGTGGCCGGATCCATCATGGCGCGGACATTGACGGCGATCTCGTGCAGGCCTCTGCGGTCATCATAGGCCATGTGACCGCCGTCGAGCCGGACCGTCTTGATGTTGGCACGATACGAGGCCGGGATTGGCATGTGATCGATCGAATACTCCATGCTCCAGTACGGGCACGCCAGATCGTAGATCCCGTTCATCGAGAGCAACCGGAACGCCGCATTCTTGACCACCGTCGATTGCAGCGCGCCCAAGGACTCCTCGTAACCCTCATTGCCGTTATGGGCGGCCGGCATCAATTCAAAGCGCGTCGCGACCTCCTGGGAGTACATTCGGTAGGGCATGGCGGGCGCGTAGCCGAGCTCATCCGCCAGGTACTGGCTCGCGGCCGAGGTGAAGGCCGGGGTCAAAGATCCCATCGCGGGATCGTAGAAGGGTTCCTCCACGCGGCTCGCCGGTGCGGGACCGGACATGCGGCCGTCGACACGCCCCACTACGAGGTTTGCACCGGGCAACAAATAGCGCATGAAGGTTGGCACATCGATGCGGAGATTGTCCTTCTCGATGATCTCTTGCGGCAATCCGGTGAATTTCACGAGGTCTCGAGCGACGCGTGCGCGCTCCTCCTCGGTGAGCCGCGTCCCCTTCGAGAGGGCGGGCGCGTATTGGTCTTCCGCCCAACGCTGCGCCGCGGCTCGCAGCGCGTCGCCATCCTTCGGCAGCGAGGGGTCGCTCTTGCCATGAAAGGCGGCAATTGTTGCATAGCTCGGAATCTCGAGTACGTACGGCAGCTCGTTAATGGAGCTGGGCGTCAGCGTCTGGCTGTCGATGACCGCGGACAGCAGGACCACACCACTGAGGGGGACGCCTCGGCGGATCAGGTGATCCGAGAGTCCGGCCATGCGCATGCCGCCATAACTCTCGCCAAACAGAAACACCGGTGAGCCCCAACGATGGGTGAGCGCGAGATAACGCAGCACGAATTCCGCATAGGCGTTCAGGTCTCCATCGCGCGTGAACAGCCGCGTCTTTGCGGCATCGTTCGCAGCCCGGCTATAGCCCGTTCCCGGTGCATCGACAAACACCAGATCCGTGCGGTCCAGAATACTCTCCGGATTCGGTATGACGCGCGATGGCGGCGGCGGCGTCGCGCCGTCCGCCTCGAGGTCGATCTTGACGGGGCCGATACCACCCAGGTGCAACCACGCCGTTGCAGCGCCCGGACCCCCGTTGGTCAAGAAGGTCAGAGGACGCTTCGAAGTCGAGGCACCATCGCGGGTGTAAGCGACATAGAAGAACTGTGCATCCACGGCACCATTCGGCCCATCGACGGGAATTCTTCCCGCGGTCGCGGTGTATTTGAAACTTTGAGCGTTGAAGGTCCCCGAATGATGAGTGATTACCGCGGTCGTAGCAGATACATCCGTGTCCTCGGCGGTCTCGGTTCGATGATCGGCGGATGATTGGCTGGTAGCCGCGTCGGCGAGCACGGCGCCTGAGAACGCAATGCTCAGCGCAGCGGCCGACAGTGCGCGCAATATCCAGTGATCGGCTTTCAGCATGGGCTCTCCCCTTTGCAATCGGACTTTCATCAACGCTTGCCCCATGACGACCGCGGCATCTCGTGCAGTCTGACAGGCCTGGTCGGCGGTGCTGTGTTCGCATTTCATGTGATGAAGAATGGCCTCGAGACGCGCCGGGGGCAAGCAGGTCTGCGACGGCCCGGCAACCGGCGCGCTCATGATCTGTTCATGGATACTGAGTCGATCATGGCGATCCGCTCGCGGTATTCGCGTAAGCCCAGGCTCAACAACAAGCACGCGGTTGGCGCGACGATCGCGGCGGACAACGCAAGCGGCAACCTGAGCGACTGCTCGTTGTGGAACACATAATCGCTGAAGAGCGCGGGCAGGAGCGGCCCAAAGCTCACCCCTACGACCCCTACCGAAAGCATGAAGATGGCCCCCATCTGTGCGCGCAACGACGGGGGGCTGACCAATTGGATCGCGCTCGGAATGAGCACCGGCACGAAGCCACCGAGAAATTTGAGCGGGAAAAGACAGGCGGCCATCAACGTCGGGGTCGGCATCAGGGGCATCAGCACCCCAGGCACCACGGCGACGGCGGCCACATATACGGTCAAGCGCAGACAAGCATCGACTTTCCCGCGACGCAGTAGCCGCGAACTCCAGAGCCCCGCCGTGAGCATGCCCAACGGCCCGGCGGTGAGCGAGGCCGCGCCGTTGACGAGGCCGGTTTGCTGTGCGTTCCAACCCCAGGTACGTATGAAAAGCTCCGGGAACCACGCCTCCATGTAGCTCAAAACTGCGAACACGGCTGAGCCCAGAAAGAGCGCGATGCACATCCTCGGGGATTGCGCGAAGAAGCGGGCCACGGGTCGCGCTGAGGGTCCGTGCAAAGGCGCGGGATCGGAGATTTGTCCTTTCCATCGCCGCCGTGCCGGCTCGTTCAGCGTGGTTGCAACGAGCAACGCCACGAGAAGTCCAGGGAGTCCCACCGCGAAAAACACCACATGCCAGGAGGTCATGGCACCGATGAGCGGGAGTTCCACGACCGGATACCGTGCGAGTGATGAGACGATCGTGCCGCCGATAATCATCGAGGCGCCGGCGCCGACGTAGATGCCGAGGGAGTACACGCTCATCGCGCGCGGTAGTTGTTCCCGATCGAAGAGATCGCTCAACAGGGAATAGGTCGAGGGCGATAACGTCGCCTCGCCCACCCCGACGCCAATCCGGGCGAGGAGCAAGCTGGCGTAGCTGCGCGCGAGGCCGCACCCCGAGGTCATCAAGCTCCACAGGGCGATCCCCACCGCGATGATCCATTTGCGGCTGTAGCGATCTGCGAGCCAGCCCAAGGGAAGCGCCATGACTGTGTAGAAGATACCGAACGCACCGCCTGTGAGCATCGCGAACTCGACATCGCTCATGTGGAAGTCATGCTTGATGGGTCCGACCATCAAGTTGAGGATTTGACGATCGAGAAAGGAGAACGTGTAGGCGATCGTCAAGACAATGGTCGTGTACCAGCCGGCCGCGGAGGAGCGATCATCACCGATCGCGGAGCCGCCATCCCTACTTGCCGGCTCGGCCATGTGTTCTTCAGCCCCTGTCGCTCAGTGGCGGCACATTGCTCAGAGCGGCAAGCGGATCGGGCGGCGGCGGTGAAGCCGGCGGCACGAATGCATGAATCAGTGCCCAGGGGCTCGGCATCTCCCCGACCTCAACCGCGATCAGTGACGGACCTCCGCGTCTCTTCGATTCGGCGAGCATGCTGCGAAGCTCATCCGGTGAGCGGGCGATGCCCCCGGGGATGCGGTAGGCGGCGGCGAGTTGCTGAAAGTCGGGGTTCACGACTTCGGTCGCGAAATCGACGCCGAACGTACGGCGTTGGATACGAAGGACGTTGCCGTAGCGTCCGTCCACAAATACAACCGCCGTCAAATTGAGTTTGTATCGCGCGAGCGTGGCAAGCTCTTGCATACCCCACCCGAAGCCGCCATCGCCACTGATCGAAACGACACGCTTCTCAGGATTCCCCACAGCGGCGCCGAGCGCCGTGTTGAACCCATAGCCCAGCGTTCCTTGATACCCCGGGGTGACGAAGGCGCGTGGTGCCTGAATCGCGAAGGCGAAGTTCGCGAAATAGCCAACCTGGGTCAGCTCGCTCACCAGTACGTCATCGTGCGCCATCGCGGCGCGCAGCGCCTGCACGTAGGCCGTTTGCGGCTCAATGGCATCGCTCTGCGCGCGAATCCAGCGCTTGACCGCGTCCATTACGGGTTCGATCGAGCGCCTGGATGTTCGCGGAATCGCCGCAAGGAGCGCTTCCGTGGCGAGTCGCGCATCACCCGTGACCGTGATGCCGCTTTGTCGGTTCCCGGCCATGTCGTACGGCTCGACGTTCAAGTAGATGAACTTCGTGTCTTCATTGCGGTAAAGCGGCTTGCCTTCGGCATCGAGGAAGCGGCTGCCGATCACCAGGATCACATCCGCGCGGCCAAAAAGCACCCGACCACCCAGCAGCGGCACGCCGTAGGTTCCGCGATCGTCCAAAAGACCACGTCCGTTCTCGGTCATGACCACCGGCGCCTGAAGCCGCTCGGCGAGATGCTCCATTGCCAGGTTCGCCTGCGCCGCACGCGCACCGCCTCCCGCCACGATCACCGGGAAATGGGCACCTCTGAGCAAGGACGCGGCACGACTGAGTCCTTCCGCGTCGGGTACACGCGGGTGAGCCTCGGCGCGCGGCTTGAGCTCGGCGACGCCTCGCGCCTGAAGCACATCGGGCGGAAGTTCGATTGCCACGGGCTGCGGGCGGCCGCTGCGAAGTGCGCGAAACGCCTCGTGCACGAGCTCGGGCACCTCCGCGGGATCGCGTGCGATGCCGTGCCATTTAGTGAGGCCCTTTAAGATGCTCGATTGATCGGGCAGCTCGTGCAGCAGTCCCCACCGTTGCCCGATCGCCGGTGAGGGGATCTGTCCGGCGATCATCAGCACCGGCGAATTGCAGGCATACGCGGTCGCAAGTCCGGAAAGCGCATTCAATACGCCCGGCCCCGGAACCACCATGCAGACGCCCTCGCGGCCGGTGGTGCGCGCATAACCGTCCGCCATGTAGCTCGTCGCCTGCTCGTGTCGTGGGACAATGAGTTCGAGGGCCTCGCGGTTCTTGCGAAATGCCTCTACCGCCCAGTCGAGCTGTACGCCGGGAATGCCGAACACATGCCGCACCCCTTCAGCGAGCAGCTGACCCACCAAGGCCTCACCGCCCGTCAGATCGTAGGATGCGCCGCGAACCTTTGCCTCCATGCCGCTCATTCCGCCTCCTTGGCGCCTCGCGAGCGGCGTATCTCGTCGAGAACGTCGAGAAATCGATCGTTCTGCGCGGGCAAGCCGACGCTGACGCGAACCCAATCATTGAGTCCGTAGTTGGCGAGCGGCCGCACGATGACGCCTCGGCGCATCGTCTCGCGGGCCCAGAAATCGCCCTGCCCAACGAGTATGAGGTGAAAGTTGCCGGCCGATGGGACGTACTCGATGCCGCGAGCGTCGAGCGCCTCGCCCACACGCGCTCGCTCGCTCGCATTCAGCCTCGCGGACTCCGTTGCAAACTCAGCATGTTCGAGCGCCGCCGTCGCGCCCGCCTGCGCGAGGCTACTCACCGAGAAAGGCACCTGAAGCTTGCGCAGCAGCTGCAGGAGCGCCGGGTCTCCGAGCCCGTACCCCACCCGCAGGCCAGCAAGTCCGTAGATCTTCGAGAAGGTTCTCATGATCAGAAGATTTTGGCGCTTCGCGAGCAAGCGCGCGGCATCGATCCGGTCGTGCGGCTCGAGATAATCCCGATATGCCTCATCGAGGACGAGAACGATGCGCTCGGGCAAGGTCTCGGCCAGGCGCTCAATGTCCGCCGGGGAAACCGCGACCCCCGTGGGATTGTTGGGCGAGGCGAGATAGACCAGATGGGTTTTGTCCGTGACCGCCGCGACCAAGCGCTCGAGGTCGGGGGTCCAGCCTTGCAAGGGGACCTCGAGGCGCCCGGCGCCGACCGACTGCGCGGCCGCGGCATACGAGTGAAAAGAGTATTGCGGAATCACGGCATTGCGAGCGGGCGCGAGATACGCGCGCGCGATGAGCGAAATCAATTCACTGGATCCGGCCGCCGGCAGCACGTACTCGGATGCCAGGTCCAGATGCCGCGCGATGGCTTGTTGTAGCTCGTAGCAATAGAAATCAGGATAAAGATTCGAACCCGTGCTGTAGCGGGCAATTGCCGCGCTCACGCGCTCAGAGCATCCCCGGGGGTTCTCATTCGAGGCCAGCTTGATGATGAGGCTGGGATCGAGCCCGAATTCGCGGGCCACGGACTCGATCGGGCGCCCCGGCGGATAAGGCGGCACGTTCTTGACGAATTCCAATGCTCCCTCGAGCGGCCCGGGGCGCGAGCGCGCTGTGCTCGAGACGGTCACGATGCACACGATCCCGTCGCATCTGCCGTCAAGCGAGCGATGCCCGCCTCGAGGCGCACCAGCGCCTCGGCCTCGTCATACCGCGTGCCCATTGGATTACGGCCCTCCGCGACCTCGGACAGTTGCTCTCTCAACAACCTTCGCAACATGCCAACTCCCCGGTCGGACCGCACCAAATGTTCCTCGGAGTGATGCGTGATCGGTCCTTGGCCAACTTGGGCCTCGTAATCCCCGGGGTGGCTTTGATGCTCGGCTGCGCTCATCTCATGCCACAGCTTTCCGTTGAACTTCGAGCGGATCAGCGAGAGTGCGCCGGACGATGTCACTCGACCCGCCGAATAGACGCGAAAACTCGTATCATCGAGCGGCAGGACCCAGCCCAAGAGCGAGCACATCGCCGTACCCTCGGCGCGTGGGTCCGCCACCGCGCGCACCGTCGGCAGCACGGCTTCCGTGATCCGCTGGTGCGCGCCACCGCCTGGCAAGGGACGACGCTGCACGCTGCGAATTCCGCGCTCGGTTTGACCGAACTCGACGTCGGGCATGATACCCATGAATTCTTTGAACTGCGGTCCGCTGAACGAGCCGTGCAAAACGGGCACGTGGAAGGGGTCCATCACGTTCTCGAAATGCTGCAGCCAATTGCACGGCACGGTCACCGGACCCCCGCTCCCGATGCTCGAGCCGTCCGCCTCGATCCACTCCCCCGGCCCGAGTTCCTCGAGCACGTTGTAACGCGGCAGCACCGGCTTTCGCTCAGGCGGCCCCAGGTACGCGAAGATGAGGCCATAACGTTCTTCGATCGGACAGGCGGGCTGCCTGAACCGATCCTCGCCGGGGCGGGCCGAGACACCCTCACACGGTTGCTCCAGGCACTGGCCCTGCGTGTCAAACAGCCACCCGTGATAACAGCACCGTATCCCGAGACGCTCCACCTTTCCGTAAAATAGAGACGCTCCTCGGTGCACGCAGCGCGGGTACAAAAGTCCCGGCCGTCCCTCGCCGTCGCGGAACAATATGAGGTTCTCACCAAGCGCTCGGATGAGACGCGGCGTCTCGGTCGCATCTTCGGCGAGCCCGACCGGATGCCAGTAGCGGCGCAGGAGTTCCCCCATGGGCGTTCCCCGCCCTACTGCCGTCAGCTCCTCGATATGGGAAGGTTTCTTGAGCCCATAGAGACTTTTCATTCCTGGCATGGTGGTCAGAACTTTGCGCTGGCTTCCAACCGTAGGGTGCGTGGCGGGATCACGACGGACAGCGCGGGAGTCCCCTGGCCGGGAAAGAGATTGCTGACACTCGAAGTCGAGTAGGCATACTTGTCGGTCGCATTGTTGACGCGCAACTCGAGCGAGTACTTGGTCCAGTCGATCCCAGCCCGAAGGTTCAAGGTCGCATAGCCCGGCAGCTGGTGATCGAGATTCAGATCGTCCTGGCTGAAAGAGGTGGGACGGGAGCCCTGATAGGAATAGGTAATTCCGAAGTTGCCGCCGACCGCGCCCGCAATCGGGTACGTGTAGTCCGCCAAGAGAGCACCGGTAAAGCGCGGCGCAAACGGCAGCGTATCGCCGTTCAACGCCCCAACGGAGGCCACATTCGAGTTGCTGTAGGCGTGGCCGTAAGCCCCTGTGAGCTGGGTCACGAGCCCGCGCACCGGCAAATAGCTCACATCGAACTCGATGCCGCGGCTCGTCGCCTTGCCGCCATTGCCGGTGATCGAGAGTCCGTCCACGGTCTCGGTGAGCTGAATGTCGTTCCAGTCGATGTAGTACACATCGATGTTCGCGGTCAATCGACCCTCGAGCCAGCGGCTCTTCTCACCGATCTCATAGTTCTTGGTCGTGTCCGGCTTGAAACTCGTCGGAATCCCTGCGCCCGAGGTCAACTGCGGACCGCCCGGACGATATCCGGTGGCGAACCGCGCGTAGGTATCGATCTGCTCAGTCGGGCGATAGCGAAGCGTCGCGAGATAGGTGATGGGATTTTCGTTTGAGGCGAAATTCGTGTCGGTCGCCGGGCCGATCAACAAGCCGTCGGAGTAGGTGCTCGCAGATTGCTGATCGTGAGCCGCGCGCGCGCCGACAGTGAAGTCCAGGGCCGGAACGACGTAATACGTGAGATTGCCGAAAACCGCGTACTCTTTATAGAGAGGGGAGGTGTTGACGTTGAGCACGTTGTCGAACGGCGGCGCCACGGTTTCAAGAGTCTGCGGATTGCGGTTGGTGAGCCCAACGTCGTAGCCGCTATGCTCGTTGGTGAAATACAGCCCCCCTAAGGCTTCGAAGTTGCCGATTCGGTTGAAGGCGAAACGCAGCTCTTCGGTCAGCTTATCCATCGACGGACGAGGCGTGGCGATCGCAGCGGTCCCGGGAGCCACCGGAAGCTGGCTGTTGACAAAACCAAATGCAAGGTTCTCGGTCGTTTCACTGTCGAAATACTTTGCGTAGCTGAGCGCATCCGTCAACGTGCCGTAAGGCGTCGTCCAGTTGGCGACCAGACCCGTGAGACGGTACTGCGTTTCAAAAACCCACCCCACCGCCTGGGCATAACAGTAACGACAGTATAGAGGGTCGAGCGTCGTCGAGTCTGTCAGCACGGTCGAAGCTGCGTCCGTGTGCATATCCTGAATCAGCTCCGACAGCACGACGCTGAAATCGTCACTCGGCTGGATCTTGAACATCACCTTGGCGCCGGAGGTCTCGGCCTTGTTGGTTTGCGTCTGATCGGTCTCGATGTTTCTCATATAACCGGGATCGGTACGCTCGAAGCCCGAGATGCGAAGCGCCGCGATACCCGTGACTAAAGGGATGTTCATCGATGCGCGCAAACCATAACCATCGCCCCCGTGTTGGGCGGTCGTATAATCGGCGTGAACATCGGCCGAGAAATCATCCGCCGTCGGCTGCTTCGAGACGATCTTGATGAGTCCGCCGAGCGAGCTCGCGCCGTAAAGCGTTCCTTGAGGACCTCTCAAGACCTCGATGCGATCGATGTCTGCGAGATCCGGGTCGGGCGTGATGAGTGCCGAATCACCGGAGCTGGAGTTGGCCGTGAACGGCACATCGTCGATGAGATAGGCAACTGTGGAGCTCCCCTGATTGTTGCCGGTGCTCAATCCCCTCAGGATGACCTGCCCGTGACCTGGTGCGCCCGTGTTGTTCTGGGCGAGGTTCGGGACCACGGGTAGGTAGTCGGAGAACTGCATGATGCCCTGCTGCTCGAGCGCCTGGCTGGTGAGCGCGGTGATCGAGGCTGGTACGTTTTGAAGGTTCTCGGATCGCTTGCTCGCGGTGACGATCACCTCCTGCAGAGTGGTCTGCGTGGCATCGTTCGAGGTGTCGGCACTCACGTCTGCGGCTTGGAGGGCCGACGTCGAGAGGGCCCCAAATAACCCCATTGAAAGGACAGAGAGAGAATTTATTAGCTCGGCCTTCACGTGTAATTCCCCATGCATTTTTGGTGAGTGAGCAATGAGGGGTCTACCGATCGTCGGCAGTCTGCCCCGCCCAAGTAATAATTCATCACAAGTTGTATCAAATTACAATACGGTTGTTGTAAATAACAAAACTAATTTTCTGTTGCGACGCGATAGCAAAAATTCAATTTTTGGCACGTTTTCCCCAAGGCAGCGGTATATTTGCAGTAAGTGACCGCTCTCGATTACACAATTTATTTCGTTTTACAATACTAACGTCTTTTTATACGAGATCACGATATTGACAAGCCGCGCGCCGAATTCGGGTTTGCAAGAAAGAAAAGATCAGGCGAGTAGGTCAAATCGCAGTGCCTTCGCGATGGCTGCGTTGGTCCTGTCTCTCGGTAGCGGCGCCTCCTCCCTATCCGCAGAGGCTTCACCGCCGGCCACCCCCGCCGTAAGCGAAGCGGAGGATTCGGTGGTGACCCAACATGAGTTGCGTCTGGATGGCAAAACCATTGTTTATCGAGCCCAGGCCGGAACGCTGACGCTTCGGGGTGGAACACTCGAGCCGCATGCCAAGATGTTTTATGTCGCGTATGAGGTTTCGGACCGGGGTCCGAAGGGACGGCGCCCCGTAACGTTTTTTTTCAATGGTGGACCCGGCTCCTCATCCCTGTGGCTCCATATCGGCGCTTTCGGTCCGCAGCGCCTGGCCCTCCCGGCGCCGGACGAAGCGGCCGCGCCTCCCGCTTTCGGTCCGAATCCGTTCTCGCTCTTGAATGAAACCGATCTGGTGTATCTCGATGCCATCGGCACAGGACTCTCACGAACAGTAAGTCCCGGCTTCAACAAGGATTATTTCGGCAATGACGAAGATGCCGATGCCTTCACCGAGGCGATCGGCCGCTACCTCACCGTGAGCGGACGCTGGGGGTCGCCGATTTTCCTCTTCGGAGAGTCCTACGGAGCGATGCGCGTCGCGATGCTATCGAAACGGCTCGCGGAGAGGGGCGTCGGCCTCACGGGCCTCCTGATGATGTCCTCCATCCTGAACTTCGGCCACTTCGCCAAGGGCCTCGATCAACAGGCGCTCGACCTGTTGCCGTCCTATGCCGCCACTGCGCTCTACCATCACCGTATCGCGCCTTACGCGGGTGGCGTCGAGGCGCTCACGCGCGACGTGCGGAACTTTGCGCGCGGCCCGTATGCCGCGGCGCTCGCCAAAGGCGACCTGATCGCAGACGACGAAAAAACGGCGATCGCGCAGCGGCTCCATGGGTTCATTGGATTGTCCGTCGACTACATCGAGCGAGCCGACCTTCGTGTATCGATCGATCAGTTTCGCCGTGAGCTGCTGCGCGACGAGCGCCGCTCCGTGGGATCCATGGATACGCGCTTCGCGGGTTTCGAGGCCACGGGGATCGGCGAGCAGGCCAGTTATGATCCGTCGGAGGCCGCTTTGGCTGCGCCCTTTACGGCGGCGTTCAACAGCTACCTGGATGCCGCGCTTCATTACGTTTCGAGGATGCCTTACGTGGTCGCGGATACGCGGACGATGATGGGGCAATGGGACTGGTCGCACCGCCTTCCCGACGGCGATCGGCAAGGGAGCCTGGCCGATTCTGTGCCCGACCTGGCTACGGCCATGCAGCGAGATCCGAAAGTCCGTGTGCTCTCGCTGAACGGATGGTATGACCTGATGACACCATTTTTCGGGACGGAATTCGATCTCGCGCGCCTCTCGCTTGGAAAAGGTACGGCTGAGCGCGTTTCGTTTCGCTACTATCCGTCAGGCCACATGATTTATGTGGATGATCGAGTCATGCCGACGCTCCGGCGCGACATCCTGGATTTCTACGAAAGAGCGCTGGCTCAGCATTGAGGGATTCACGCATTCACTTGCCTTCGCATATCCACTAACCGTTCAAGAGCCAAGATGACGATTTTGGGAACGTCATCACCGGCGCAATAGCCGCGCATTTGGCGTTCGTTTATTTCAAGCTCTCTTGCCGCCTCACGCTGTCCCAAGCCAGCGCGGTTCAATAGTTGGCGAACCTGGTCGGCTCTTGTAGGGTTTGCATAATTCATTATTTGGCCTTCGCCGGTTTCTCGGCATCGAATGAAGCGGTCCTTGTGAGAGTCGGCCTCCTTTTTCGGCTAGCCCGACTGCTACTGCGGTGTCAGTTGACCTGCCCGCCCTGCACTCCCGGACTTTGCTCCCCCCGAGGCAGGGCCCGCAATATCTGTCCCTGCACCAGAAAGCGACTGCCGCTCTCCTGGTACGGCACACAGGTGATGTCCGATTTGACCTCGCGCGCCGCCAGCTTTGGCAGGATCTGGCGCGCAAATTCCTCCACCAGCTCACAATCTGCGACGCTCAGGTTGCGAAACGCATCGCTGGTCAACATGAACGGTTCGAAGCGGGCGTCGACCGCGGACAGATCGCCGGCATGCAGGGGCTGCCGGATCCGGCAGCGCCGGTGTCGCGAATACCAGCGCCAGCTTGGGGCTCAGCCATCCGGTTCGGGTGGACGGCCTGTCTTCGAAGCACCCGATCGGCGTAATTTTCATGTCGCGGCGCGCGCCCAGATCCATCAGCAGCGCCGACACTTTGTCGCGCAATCCATCGCAGGAATAGCGCGACGTGCGGCCCATGTAAGAAAAAGTAATGCGCTGCTCTTTCCAAACCGCCGCGATCGGGTCGCCGGTTTCCGCGGCCGCCGTCCATAACGGCATTGTCAATAGTAGTCCCGCCCCCGCCATCGCCAAAACTGAGCGCATGTTCGTCCTCCGAAACAGCTATGACCAGCCGGGGGGCCGCGAAGTTTCACAGCACCGCTATAATGAAGCCATGTCACTTGCCCTACCCTTCAATCTGCTGCAGTGGATCGATCTGAATCGCGGCTTGCTCAAGCCGCCGGTGGGCAATAAGTTGCTGTTCGAGGACAGCGGTTTCATCGTCATGGCCGTCGGCGGCCCGAATTCGCGCAAGGATTTTCACCACGATCCCAGCGAGGAATTGTTCCTGCAGATCGAAGGCACGATGGTGTTGAAAACGGTGCAGAACGGCAGCGTCGTGGACGTGCCCATCCGCGCGGGAGAAATATTCTTGTTGCCGCGCGACATGCCGCATTCGCCGCAGCGGCCGGCAGGAACGGTGGGCATCGTGGTGGAACGGCGCCGCCAGCCGCAGGAATTGGATGGCTTTTCCTGGTATTGCGAGAATTGCGGCCACCGGCTCCATCTGGAGCGTGTGCCGGTCAGCAATATCGAAACGCAGCTGCCGGAGGTGTTTGCCAGGTTCTATGGAAGCCTCGAGCTTCGAACTTGCGGCGTGTGCGGCACGGTGATGCAGGAACCTTCCTGAAAAACGCGTCGCTCAGTCAAGGCCACGCGCTGACGCTGGATACCACCGATCCGCTGGCCGGCTTTGCCTCCGAATTTCATCATCCCTTCGATACGGACGGCCGCAAACTCATCTATCTGTGCGGCCATTCTCTGGGTTTACAGCCCAAATCGGCTGCGGGATACATCGAACAGGAGATGGCCGCTTGGCGGCGGCTGGGCGTGTTGGGCCACCATGTTGCCGAGCGCCCCTGGATCGAATACCACGAGCATGCCGCCGCCATGCTGGCGCAGTTGGTGAATTCCGATCCCACCGAAGTGGTCGCCATGAATTCTCTTACGGTGAATCTGCATCTGATGATGGTGAGCTTCTTCCGGCCGCAGGGCACGCGCAATAAGATCCTCATGGAGGCGTCGGCCTTCCCCTCCGACCGCTACGCCGTGGTATCGCAGCTGCGCTTTCATGGCCTTGATCCTGCCGAGCACCTGATCGAGCTTGCGCCTCGTGCAGGCGAGCGCACCTTGCGAACCGAGGATGTGATCGCGCAAATCGAGGCGCACGGTTCCGCCTTGGCGTTGGTGTTGCTGCCCGGCGTGCAGTACCTGACCGGACAGTGCTTGGATCTCGAGCCGCTGGTCGCGGCTGCGCGGCACACGGGCGCGAAGGTGGGCTTGGATCTGGCACATGCCATCGGCAACACGCCGCTGCACCTTCACGATTGGAACGCCGACTTTGCCGTTTGGTGCAGCTACAAATTCTTGAATGCCGGGCCCGGGGCCGTCGGCGGCTGTTTCGTGCATCAAAAGCATGCCGATGACATGCAGTTGCCGCGCTTCGCCGGCTGGTGGGGCCACGACAAGTCCGCGCGATTCATGATGGGGCCCGAATTCAAACCCATACCGGGTGCTGAAGGATGGCAGGTCAGCAACACGCCCATCTTTTCAACCGCGCCGCTATTGGCATCCCTCGAAATCTTTCGGCGCGCCGGCATGACTGCGCTGCGGCGCAAGTCGACGACGCTGACGGCCTTTCTGCGGGACTTGATCCAGCGCCAGCTCGGCCAAGACGTGGAAGTGATTACACCGAGTGCGGCCGCCGCGCTCGGTTGCCAGCTGAGCTTGCGGATTGCGCGTCCCGCAGCGGATGCACGCCGCTGTCAGCAGCGGCTCACCGCGGCAGGCGTCATCGGAGATTGGCGCGAGCCCGACATACTGCGTCTCGCGCCCATCCCGCTCTACAATTCGTACAGCGACGTCTTTGCGGCGGTAACCGCGCTCGAAAAAGCGGTTCGTGGATAGATCCGCGCCGGTCAACATCATTGGCGCCGGACCCACCGGTGCCCTGCTGGCACTCCTGCTCCAGCGGCGCGGTTTCACGCACATTGAGGTCTACGAATCGCGCCCCGATCCCCGGACCTCGACGGTCCAGGCCGGCCGCTCCATCAATCTGGCGCTGGCCGATCGCGGCATTCATGCGCTGAAAGTTGCCGGCATATTCGATGATTTGGATCCTGTGCTGTTGCCCATGCGCGGCCGCCTGATCCATTACCAAGATAAGACCACGATATTTCAACCCTATGGACGACGTCCCAACGAGGTGAACTATTCGGTGTCGCGCTTCCGTCTGAATCAGGCGCTACTGCAGATTGCTGCCCGCCGGCCCGGAATTCATTTTCACTTCGAACATAAGTTCGAGTCCGCCGACTTTGCCGCCGGCCTCGCCCAGATCCGCAACATCCGGGAGAACCGACCGGTGATCGCGCAGATGCAGCCCTTGCTGGCGACCGATGGGGCGGGATCCGCGGTACGGCGCCAGATGAGCGAGGCCCGGCTCATCGAAGCCTCTGAAACCGACCTCGAGCACGGCTACAAGGAACTGAGCATTCCCGGCTCCAGCGGCGGTTTTGCCATGGCGCCAGACACCCTGCACATTTGGCCTCGGGGCAATCACATGCTGATTGCATTGCCAAACGAGGATGGCAGCTTCACCGCCACGCTGTTTCTGCCCAAGCGGGGTCCCATCAGTTTCGAGTCTCTGTCCGACGGCGCACAGGTCGATCGCTTCATCACGCAGACGTTTCCGGATGCGCGCGAACTGATGCCCGATTGCGTGGCCGAGTTCATCTCACATCCCGTGGGCTTTTTGGGAACCGTGTCGGCAAGTCCCTGGCATCACGCCGGCGCGGCCGTGCTGATCGGCGACGCGGCGCACGCCATGGTGCCGTTTCACGGACAGGGCATGAACTGCTGTTTCGAGGACTGCATCGAGTTCGATGCCTGCGTGGAACGCAACGGTTCCTGGGCCGCAGCATTCTCGGAGTTCACGGCGGCGCGCAAGACCAATACCGATGCCATCTCGGTGATGGCGCTCGATAACTACGAGGAGATGCGCGAGCGGGTGGCCGATCCGACCTTCCAGCTGCAGCAGATGCTATCGCTCGAATTGGAGCGGCGCTTTCCGAACCGTTTCATTCCGCGCTACTCGATGGTGATGTTTCACCATGAAATCCCCTACCGTATCGCCCTGCAGCGCGGCCAGATACAGACCGACATTCTCGAAACCCTGACGCGCGGCGCCGCTGCGTTGCCGGATGTCGACTTTGCGCGTGCGCAAGCCGAGATCGACGGCCGGCTGGCGCCCCTCTAGTTTCAGGGCTGCGCGCGGTCCAGGGTGATGAAGCTGTAGGGATGCGGGTTCTTCTCGTCCGCCTCAAACCGGTCGCGACTCGACTCGTGCCAGCGCACCGCGCGCCAGTCGCTGAAAAAGGCGTCGCCACCCTCGATTCGCGCGTGCACCAAGGTGAGGTGGATACGATCCGCCCGCGGCACGCATAGGCGGTAGATTTCGGCACCGCCGATGACCATCAGCGCAGACTGCGTGCCTGCCGCACCGCGCGCGTCATCCAGAGTCGACACCACGGAGCAGTCTTTGGGCGAAAAACCCGGCGAGCGGCTCAGCACGATATTCGCGCGGCCAGGAAGTGCCTTGCCGATCGATTCATAGGTCTTGCGACCCATGAGTATCGAACGCCCCGTGGTCAGCAATTTGAAATGCCGCAAATCGGCCGGCAGCCGCCACGGCAGCTGATTCCCCCGGCCGATCACATCGTTCTCAGAAACGGCGACCACCAATTCCATCGGAGCGTAAACCATACGGCCTTATACGCTCGGCGACTCGAAGTCGCCAGCCGATCGCTCGGCAGTTTTCAGCTCAGAGGCGCGCGGCCAGCGGCGCGGTCTCCTTGTCGAGCGGTGTTGCAAACAGGGACAGCAGCGTTCCGCCGGTGGTCGCCGAGCAGGTTGCCCGGGCCAGCGATGTGCCGGTCTTTGGGTCGCTGGCTTTCAGGATGAAGGTGTAATCGCGCGTGTAATATTCCGCGAGCGAACTGGTCGGTTGAACGGCGCGGTAGTTGAGCTTGACGGACGGCGACTCAGCGCCCTTGGCCGCGAGACTGGAGGCGAAGGCGGCGGTGCAGGTCTTCAATGCCGCCGATTCGGGCGCGGCATTCGCGGCGATCGGACAGAGAACGACCAATAAGGCGGCGGTGATGGGCAATGTACGCATGTGCATGGAGGTATTCCTTGAGTCCAAGATACCAACGCCCCATGAACAACATACGCAGCATGCGCTATGCCGGCAAACGAGAATTATTCCACGACGCTGAGATTTATCTCATGCGTCGCGATCAGGCGACGCGGCACTTGCTCAAGATCCACTGCGTCAGCTCTTGCAGATCTTCACGCGCCCGGTCCTCGGGTCGGTGCAGCAGCACATAGTGCTCGTTGGTGGTCAGCTCGGCATCGAAGAGTTTCACCAGGCCGCCCGCACTGAAGCGGTCGGCGCTCAGGCGTGACGGCACCAACGCCACTCCCACGCCCTGCTCCGCTGCACGGACCACCGCCGACATGGTGTCGAGCCGGACCAGGCGGCTGGGCTTGATCGGTTCGATGCCCAATCCCACGGTCCAACGTTCCCATGCCTCGCGCCGTTCTTCGTGCAACAGCAGCGTCTTGCCGTTCAAATCCGAGTAGGTGTCGATCGGATTCTCGAGCAGGAATGACGGCGAGCAGGCGGCGATGAAGTTCTGCGGAAACAACTCATGCACGGTCAAGCCTTCCCACGGACCGACGCCGACCACGATGGACAGGTCCGCCTCCGGCGGATGGGTCTTGGGTGCGGAAAAGGTGGTCTCGATGCGAATGTCGGTCTCCTCGCGCGCCTGTGTAAAGGAGGCAAGGCGCGGCAGCAACAGTTCGTTGGCGAAGAACGGCGGGACATTGAGCCGGATGATGCTGCGGCCATAACGCACTTGCAGCTGCTCGGTCACCGACTCCAATTTGGCGAAAATGTCGTTGATGTGTTCGAGGTAGTGGGCGCCGGCGTCGGTGAGCGTCAGTGTGCGAACGCCGCGTTGAAACAAGCCCACGCCCAGTTGCTCCTCCAGCGCCTTGATCTGATGGCTCACCGCTGATGGCGTGACGAACAACTCTTCGGCGGCGGCTTTGAAGCTCTGCAGCCTGGCCGCGACCTGAAAGGTCTTCAAGAATTTAAGCGACGGCAAGCGCATAGGTACGACCACTTCCAAGACTTAGGGGTGTAGTGACCGTTGGAACCCCTCACGGCATACTCGGCAGCATGATACACCATCCATTCGAAGCAACATTCGTGCCACTTGCATCAAGGCTGATTTTCCAGTGGATAATCCGACATAAGCGTAGTGATCGCCAGATTCGCGGGCGCGGGACGGTGATGGCCGCACGATACTGGCGCGCCGAGACTGCATTGTGATGACACGAGCCCATGTGATTACGGGCAGCTTCGGCGCCGGCAAGACCACCACCATCCGCTGGCTCATGGCGAATAAACCGCCCAATGAGCTGTGGATCGTCGTGCTGAACGAATTCACCGAAGCAGGCATCGATGCACTCAGCGTGGCACAGGCCGCGCGCGGCGACTACGACGTCCGATTGGTTGCCGGTGGCTGCCTGTGTTGCACCGGGGAAATCGAGTTCGGCAAACAGCTGCGGGACATCTTGCGCAACTTCAAGCCGGCGCGGCTCTTGGTCGAGCCCAGCGGGGCCGGGCATGCCGCCGACATCGTCGATGCCTTGGCGCTGTACGAGCGGCAAAACGCGTTGAGTCTCGACAGCATCGTCTGCTTGGTCGACTCGCAAGACGCCGTCCGCCTGGCTGCAATCCGACCCCCAAACGAATGGTCGCAGGTACAGTCCGCCGATGTCCTGCTGCTGTCGAAGCCAGATCTTGCCTCCCGGGTCGATCGCGCGGCCTTCGATGAAATCGCTGCGCAACAATTCCCCACTAAACGCTTTGTGGGAGAATGCAGCGGCGGCCGGTTGCCCGCGCAAGCGCTGGAATCCTTTGACCGCGGCCCAAGCTTCTCGCTGATCGGCTCTCAAAGCCCATCCGGCAGCGCAGCCGCGATCGCGGCGTCGACTGCGGAGTTTGCGATCGCAGGGTGGGCCGGCAGCGAGACGCAGTCATCGCAGCTCGGATACTGGGCGGTGCAATGGATGCTGCCCAGCGAATTGGTGTTTGCGCGCGTCACCCTGGAGCCACGGCTGCACTGGCTGCTGGAAACATATCAGGGCTGGATACGCCGCATGAAGGCGGTGTTTCGCACCGGACGCGGACCATCCTGGTTGGTTCAAAGCCATGGTCGCGGCATGTCGGGTGAGGACAGTTCATTTCGGCGTGACAGCCGCCTCGAGATCGTGCTGACGGCGGCGCCGACCGAGGAGTTCTTGAACGAGTGGCGTCAGCTATTTCGAGATGCCGTCTGACGATCGCAGCGACTAGCATATGTTGCATCTGCGACGTGACGGTTCTCACGCCATGTTCACATCTGACGCCTTAAGATGTGCTTGTCTAAATCTCCTGGGTTTTCATGAGCGACACCGTCAAGATTCCGCGCCCCAAATTTCCACGCACAGGAAAGGCCACCGGCCGAGTCGAACACGACTCGCGTGGCAACGCCGTCTTCAAGAGAACGCGGTCGACGGATACAGAAGTGCATGCGCCATCGTCGTTGCAATTGGTCGAGGATTCGAAGAAGCCACGCAAGCTCAAGGGCTAGCATCCACTTGCCGAGGCTGCCCTAGCTTGCCTACAATATACATTGTTATTGTATATTGTGGAGGCTTTGATGCGTGTATCGAAATGGGGAAACAGTCTTGCCATTCGGTTGCCGGATGCGATAGTGAAGGCTCTCAAACTCAAGTCGGGCGATGAAATCGAAATCGTTCTACGCAGCGAGCGGATATTCGAAGTAGAGCGCGACACGAGTCGTGAGCGGGCGCTCGTGCGGCTGCGGGCGCTCAGGAAGCCGCTTCCAAAGGGATTTCGCCTTGATCGGGACGAGGCGAATGCCCGCTGATCAATTCTTCGATACGAATATTCTGGTCTATGCCTTCGCCTCCAACGACCCACGAAGTGCCCGAGCGGAGTCGCTGATCGCACAGGGCGGAGTTATCGGTGTCCAGGTTCTCATTGAATTCACCAATGTCACGCGTCGCAAGCTTCGTTGGCAATGGGAGCAGATCGAAGCGTCGCTGGCAGTCGTCGAAGAATTATTCGGCCCAGTGGCTCCGCTCACCAACGCCATCCATGCGAAGGGAGTGGTGTTAGCCCGCGAGCGCGGCTTGTCCGTTTACGACGCCTTGATCGTGGCCGCCGCCCAAGATGCTGGCTGCCGAGTTCTTTTCAGCGAAGATCTGCAACACGGCCAGAAGTTTGGGACGCTTACCGTAAATAACCCGTTTCGTAGCGACGAGGTTCACAGATAGTTCCTCAGCCGCTACCAAGGCGCCGGCTTGTAATCCTTTAGAAACTGCCCCCACTGGTGCGTGCCGGTCAGCCGGCCAACAAAGATGGGATCGACGATGCGGGCGGCGCCGTCGATGATGTCGAGCGGCGGGGCGAAACCCAACTCGACTTTGCGGGCCGCATGTGCGGCGGGATCCTCATCCGTCACCCAGCCTGTATCCACCGCATTCATATGGATGCCGTCTTTGACGAAATCGGGCGCGCTGGTTCGCGTCATCATGTTCAGCGCGGCCTTGGCCATGTTGGTATGGGGATGCTTGTCAGTCTTGGTGGTTCGATAGAACTGACCTTCCATGGCGCTGACATTGACCACATGTTTGTGGAAGCCGGGCGTCTTCAACATCACCGGCTTGAGCCGCGCATTCAAGATGTAGGGCGCGATGGCATTGACCAGCTGCACTTCCAGCAGCTCCGGCGTTTCGACCTCATGCAAGCGCAGCCGCCAGCTGTTGACCTCGCGAAGATCGACTTGCTGCAGATCTTCATCGTAACGGCCGGCCGGAAACAAGTTCTCGCCGACGTGAAAATCCTCGTCCAGGTAGCGACGCTGCGAAAGGGCGGCGCTATGCAGCAGTCCTTCGCCGCGCGCCTGGCCACCGGCCGGAATCAAGCTGCCGGCATCGGAGCGGCTCGAAGCCTCCAGGGAGCGTCGCAGATCATCATGGCCGGCGAGCGTGGCGCGCAGCGCCGCCGGCAAGGTATCGATGGCGTCGGACTCGCGCGCCAATAAATGCGCGAAGAATCCGGCCGGCCGGCGCACCGTCTGGCAGGCATTGTTCAAAATGTAGTCGAGCCGCGGCAGGGTCTCGCTCAAATAACGCGTGAACAGCTCGACGCTGGGCGCATGCCGCAAATCGAGTCCATGAATCTGCAGACGCCCGGCGAAGGATGGGAAGTCTGGCTCCTTCGAATAGCGATCCGCGGCGTCGATGGGAAATCGGCTGGTGACGATCACCCGTGCACCGGCACGCAGCAGTTTCAGCGACGCTTGGAAGCCAATTTTTACCCGGGCTCCGGTGATCAGCGCGGTCTGGCCGCTCAAATCCGCCCACTGCTGGCGCTTGCCGTAGTTGAATTCACCGCAACTCTCACACATCGAATCGTAATAGCGATGCATGGTGGTGAAGGGCTGTTTACAAACGTAACAGGCCCGCTCGCGCGTGAAGCCGGACCGCTCGGGCGCATCTGACTTGGGGCGCTCCAACCACAGCGGCGCGTAGATGGCGGAACGGCGCTGCACACGCAATCCCGCCTGTTCGATGACGCCTTGATCGTGCGCGCGCTGCGCCTCACGCTTGGCGCGGCGAAAAGCCTTGGTCATGCGCCGCAAATCGTGGCCGTCCGGCTTGGCTATCACACCGGCCAAGGTCAGAAATTCCCGGCGTTCTTCCTGAGTCAAGCGCGTCAGGTGGGCACGGTCCGCCTCGATGGCCCGCAGTGTGCGTATGCACGCACGCAGCTCTTCGTCGGAAACTTTTGAATCATCCACCCTGTCATTGTATCCGCTCAGCGCGCCGCAGTTCGCTGCGATTGCGCGCTCACGCGCCACACGCTGTTGCCGACGTCATCCGCGACCAGCAGCGCCCCTTGGGCGTCGATGGCCATTCCCACGGGCCGTCCTCGAGCATCGCCCTTCGCGTCCAAGAATCCGCCCAATACCTCGATGGGCAACCCAGTGGGCTTGGAATGATCGAAGGCGACGAACACCACTTTGTAGCCACTGTGCGTCTTGCGATTCCACGAGCCATGTTGGCCGACGAACATTCCATGCTGAAACGGAGCAGGCAGCTTGGCGTTGCCCGACCAGAGCAGGCCTAAGGACGCGGTATGTGCGCCGAGCGCATAGTCAGGGGGAATGGCCTTCGCGACCAAGTCCGGATTTTGTGGCTTGACCCGTTCATCGACGTGCTGGCCGTAATAGCTGTACGGAAAACCGTAAAATCCTCCGTCGCGTAATGAGGTCATGTAGTCCGGCGGCAGGTGGTCGCCCAATTCGTCGCGTTCGTTCACGGAGACCCACAACGCCCCGCTGTCGGGTTGCCATGCGAGGCCGACAGGATTACGCAAGCCATTCGCGAATACCCGGTGACTGGCCGTCGCAAGATCGATCTCCCAAACGGCATCGCGCTCCTTCTCCGCATCGATGCCGTTCTCGCCGGCGTTGCTGTTCGAACCGACCCCCACATACAGCTTCTTGCCATCGGTACTCGCCAACAGGCTCTTGGTCCAGTGATGATTGATGGTTCCGCCCGGCAGCGCCGTCACTTGAACCGGCATCGCGCCAATTTCGGTGTCGCCTTCCTTGTACGGCACTTTCAGCAGGGCATCGGTGTCAGCGATGTAAAAGCCATCGCCCACCAAGGCCATGCCGATGGGCGAGTTGAGCCCTTGCAGAAAGGTGTGGCGCTCGACGTGTTGGCCGTCGCACGCCGCATCTCGAAGCAAGGTGATCCGGTTCGCGCTGGGCGCGGTGCCGGAGCCCGCACGCTTCTGCGCCAGTTTCTGCACTTCTCCACGCACGCCCTTGGCGTCATCGGGTTTGGCAGGCGCTTCGCTCTCCGCGACCAGTATGTCGCCATTCGGAAGAACGTAGAGCCAACGAGGATGCTGCAAACCCCGCGCCACCAGGGAAACGGTGAGGCCGGCTGCAGCCTTCGGCATGGCATTGCCTTGCCAGCCGACTGCCTTGGCCACGTTCAACGTCGGAATGATGGATTTCTCGGGGGCCGGGAGCACCGGATTGGGACCATATTCGGCACCTGATGGTTGTTGGGAGTCGCTTGCGCTCCACGCGAGATCACAGATGGCTGCCGTAGAGAGCATCGCCGTGCTTACGACCAACCAGAATGCGGAGTTGTTTTGCATAACGGACAAGCGGTTTGGATTCGGCCCTCTCTTTTAACGAGGCGCGGTGCAATCGTCTGTCAGAGGCGGTCGCCCGGACCAGTCAGAGATCAGGCCCAAACGCGTCAGTCGCGCGTCCCGAACCAGCCGGTAATGCTCAATCTTTCCGTGTGCGCGGGCAGAACGCAGTGCTCGCGGCCTTCGGTCAGGAAAACAATCAGCCGGCCGGCCAAGGGCTGCACGTCGATGAATCCATCGTCTTCATCGAAGATCCGCAGCTCACCGCCCAAGCTCGGGCTCCATTGCCGATTCAAGTACAGCACCACTGAAACCTTGCGGCGCCGGTTGCCGCGCGGCTGGTCGCTGTGGCGTGCATAGCCCAAACCGGCCGGATAGGCCGCGTAGTGCAGCTCCAATTCGAACAGCCCGAGAAAGGCTTCACGATTCAGCTGCAGACGCAATTGTTCGAAGCAGTCGAGCAGCTGCGATTCGGCGGCCCGCAGCGGCGGATTCATCCAGCAGATCGAATCGCCGCGGATGTCTTCGCGGCGCTGCAACCACTGACCGGCGCCGATGCGCGCCGGTACGAATTCGCCGCGGTCGCGGCGCGCCTGCAGACACTCGATCAAATCTTGGACCTGAGCCGGGGACGCAAAATCGTCCCGCATGGAAATGCCGCGGCCGATCAGATCGGCGCCCGGGCTCACCGCGCGCGCTTTTTGCGGCGCTTGGCACTCTGCTGCTTCGCCGGCTTTTTCCTGGCCGACTTCTTCCTGGCCTTTTTATTGGGCGTGCGCGGCTCCAGCATCACGCCGCGGCAATTTTTCGCGCCGCAACGGCAGGCAAAGATTTGATCGACGTCGGGGGGATCGTCATCGTCGCGTTGAATCTGGTAGTCGTACGCCAGTTCTTCACCGGGCTGAATGGTGCGGATGGCCTCGATGAAAATGCGCTTCTTCTCCGTGGTGCTCTGGCAGTTCGGATCGCAGCCATGATTCACGTAGCGCGCCTCGTTGCCGTTGACGCCCGCGTCGATGACGGTTTTGGAATCGACGGTAAACAGAAAGGTATGGTTGTCCTTCGGATCCTTGTCTTCGTAGCGCGAATCCGCCTCCTCGTGGCTGATTCGATCGCCCAGATATTCGAGGATGGTGGTGCCCTTGCGTATCCGGCGTGCCGCAAACACGCCGTGGCCGTGGATGGGTGAGTGTCTGACTTCGAACAGCGGCGTTTTTTTCGGTTCCGCGCGTTTTTTCATACGGCAATGGGCGCTTTGATGGCGGCGTGGAACTGATACCCCGAGATCTCGAAGTCCTCGTACTCGTACTCGAACAGGCTCGGCGGCTTGCGCCGCAATTGCAATCGCGGCAGCGGATAAGGCGACCGCGTCAGCTGCAAATCCGCCTGCTGCAAATGGTTCAGGTACAAGTGACAGTCCCCGCCGGTCCACACGAACTCGCCGACGCGCAAATCGCACTGCTGCGCCAGCATATGGGTCAACAAAGCATATGAGGCGATATTGAACGGCACGCCGAGCAATGCATCCGCGCTGCGCTGGTACAGCTGACACGACAGCCTCCCGTCGGCAACGTAGAATTGAAACAGCGCGTGACAGGGCAGCAGCGCCATCTGCTCCAGTTCTCCGACATTCCACGCGCTCACCAGGATGCGGCGCGAATTGGGATTGGTTTTCAACGCCTGCACGACCTGCGATAGCTGGTCGATATGACGGCCGTCCGCCGTGGGCCAACTGCGCCACTGCTTGCCGTACACCGGCCCGAGCTCTCCCTTCGCATCGGCCCACTCGTCCCAAATGCTGACGTCGTGATCCTTGAGGTACTTGATGTTGGTTTCGCCCCTCAAGAACCACAGCAGTTCGTAAATGATGGAGCGCAGGTGCAGTTTCTTGGTGGTCACCAGCGGAAATCCGCCGTTCAAATCGAAGCGCATCTGGTAGCCGAACACGCTCAAGGTGCCGGTGCCGGTACGATCGTCCTTGCGGGCGCCATGCGCGCGGATATGCCGCAGGAAATCCAGATATTGCTGCATCAGGCCCGAGCCACGCTCAGATTTCCCGACGGCGTATGGCTGCGGTAGGCGTACGCCATGAGGCCCGCACCGATGAAAATCATCGGGGTGGTCAACAGCATGCCCATGGTGAGCCAGTTGCCGGCCAGGTAGCCGATATTGGCATCGGGCAAGCGCACCCATTCCACGACGAAGCGGCCGCAGCCGTACATCACCAGGAACAATCCGGTCGGCGCCAGCCGCGGACGCGGTTTGGCAGTGAACCAGAACAACACCACGAACAGCAGAAGACCTTCCAAACCCGCTTCATACAATTGCGACGGGTGGCGCACCTGGGAAACGCCGTTCGCATCCGTCACCAGGAAGCCCCAGGGCAAATCCGTCGGCTTGCCCCACAGCTCGCTGTTGATGAAGTTGCCGATTCGGCCGGTGAACAATCCGATGCCGGGCAGCGGCGCGAGAAAATCGCACACATCGGCCACATTCTTGTTTTTCAACCGCGCAAAGATGATGCCGGCAATGACCACGCCGGTCATGCCGCCGTGAAACGACATGCCGCCATCCCAGATGCGGAACACATTGAGCAGGCTCTCGGCCATGACGTCGTGGCCATACACCAGGCACCAGCCCAGCCGCCCGCCGATGATGACGCCCATGGCGCTGTAAAAAATCAGGTCATCGACATCCAGCGGGCTCCAAGTCGATCCGGGCCGACTGGCGCGGTATCGGGCCACCAACCAGCCGCCGATGAAGCCGATGAGATACATGATGCCGTACCAGTGCACCTGCAGCGGCCCGTGGCCGAAGAACGGGCCGATGGAAAAAGCGATGGGATCGATGTGCGGATAGACCAGCATGCGCGCTACTTTAAACTGTCGTTGACCCGGCAGAAATAGGCTTTGAGATATCGTGTTTCCGGAATGGCCGGGTGCACGGGATGGTCGGGCGCCTGACCGCCCTCCTCCAAAATTTGCAGCTGCTTGTCCGCTCCCCGGGCCGCCTTGGCAATGGCGTCCTGCAAATCCTCGGCGCTGACATGAAACGAGCACGAGCAAGACACCAGGATCCCGTCAGGCGAGATGGCTTGCATTGCCAATTGATTCAACCGCTTGTACGCGGCCAGGGCTTTCGGCAGGTCTTTGCGGCGCTTGGCGAAAGCCGGCGGGTCGATGATGATGAGGTCGAACTTCTCGCGCTGCTTGTTGAAAGCTTCGAGCGAATCGAAGGCATCGCCCTTGAGGGTCAGCAGCTCGACGCCATTGAGCTCACCGTTCACCGCGGCCAGTTGCAGCGCGGCCGCGGAACTGTCCACGCAGGTCACTTCGCCGGCCCCCGCCTTCGCGGCACGCACGCCCCATCCGCCCACGTAGCTGAACACATCCAAGACCCGCGCCTTGTTGCGCACATACTTGCTCAAGGCGCGGCGATTCGCCGCCTGATCGTAGAACCAACCGGTCTTCTGACCTTCGGCCAGCGGCACGGTGAATTGCAGTCCGTCCTCGATCACCTTACCCGGGTCGTCGAACTGTCCCGCGGCCACTTCCACATAGCCCGGCAAGCCTTCCATCTCGCGGGCAGAACTGTCGTTCTTGAACAGCACCGCCCCGCATTTCAACACCTCGCGCAAGCCTGCCACGATGTGCGGCTTCAAGGCTTCCATACCGGCGGTGCCGATCTGCACCACGCAGGCATCGCCATAGCGATCGATCACCAATCCCGGCAGACCGTCCGACTCTCCGTACGCCAATCGATAGTAAGGCTTGGCGTACAGGCGCTCACGCAGTCTGAGTGCGCCGCGCAGCCGCTCCGCGAACCAGGCTGCATCGGGAAATTTCCAGGTCTCCAGCAGGCGCGCACAGATCAGCGAACGGGGGTTGACGTAGGCCAAGCCCAGCGCCCGATCGTTGTGTGCCAAGACGCGCACCAGCTCACCCGGCTCGAGCCGGGTCAAAGGCGTCTGCTGCGTGTCCACTTCGTTGCTAAAGATCCACAGATGTCCGGCATTCAAGCGGCGATCTTCGTTGCGTTTGAGGCGCAGCGCAGGCAATTGCGCCGCGTGATCGACGTCGGACATAAGGGGTACTTCGGCTAGAATGCGCGCATTCTATCCGACTGGAGTACCGCGCATGCAGCGCAATCGCCTCGCCGCGGAGACCAGCCCCTACCTGCTGCAGCACGCCGGCAATCCGGTCGACTGGTACCCCTGGGGCGAGGAGGCGCTGATGCGTGCCAGCGCCGAGAAAAAGCCCATATTGCTGTCGATCGGCTATTCGGCTTGTCATTGGTGCCATGTGATGGCGCAGGAGTCCTTCGAAGATCGAGCCACGGCGGAATTGATGAACCGGCTGTTCATCAACATCAAGGTCGACCGCGAAGAGCGGCCGGATCTGGACAAGATTTATCAAGTGGCGCAGCAGATGATCACGCAAGGTTCCGGCGGTTGGCCGCTCACCATGTTCCT
>CAZZWM010000003.1:48219-57365 GCA_964657945.1 uncultured Steroidobacteraceae bacterium | reverse complement strand
CCCATGGCCTTCTTCGGCGGCTCGACCGGCGTGATCTATCGGCAATTCTCCATAACCATCGTGTCGGCGATGGCTTTGTCCGTGCTGGTTGCGTTGATTCTGACGCCCGCTCTGTGTGCCACACTGCTCAAAACCGGGCGGGGCGCCCAGCCGCGCAGTGAACGCGGATTGTTTCGCTGGTTCAACCGTGGTCTTGCGCACCTCACCGAGAAATACGGCATTGCGGTCGGACACATGATCGGTCACATCCGCCGCTATATGCTGGTCTATGTGGTGCTGATCGCTCTGGTCGGTATCGGCTTCGCAAAAATACCGCATGGCTTTCTACCGGACGAGGACCAGGGCATCGTGTTCACCTTGATCCAATTGCCCGCGGGCGCCACGCAGACACGCACGCTGCAGGTCATCCGACAAGTCGAGGATTACTATCTGAACGATGAAAGCCAGGCGGTAGACTCGGTGTTGGCCGTTTCCGGGTTCAGTTTTGCCGGCGGCGGCCAGAATACCGGCATGGCCTTCGTGAGATTGAAACCCTGGGATCAACGCAAGTCCTCCTCGCTCAAGGTGGATGACGTCGCTGCAAGAGCCGGCGTGCGCTTCGCAAAAATTCGAGATGCCAGGGTATTTGCCTTTGCCCCGCCCGCGGTGAGCGAACTCGGCAATGCCAGCGGCTTCGACCTCATGCTGCAAGATCGAGCCAATCTGGGACACGAGGCTTTGATGAGCGCTCGTAATAAATTGCTCGGCTTGGCCGGCCAGGAGAACGGCTTGGTGGGGATACGCCCGAATGGCCAGGAAGACACTCCCGAATTGCAGCTGACAATCGACCAAGAAAAAGCCATGACCCTGGGGCTGACCGTCACCGATATCAACGATACGTTGTCGAGCGCTTGGGGCAGCAGCTACGTCAATGATTTCCTGGATGGCGGACGCGTGAAAAAAGTGTTCATGCAGGCCGATGCACCCTTTCGCATGCTTCCGCAGGACACGGATCAGCTGTACGTTCGCAACGGCGTAGGCACCATGGTGCCCTTCGGGGCCATCGCTCATGCGAACTGGGCGAGCGCCTCCCCGCGGCTCGAGCGTTATAACGGCGAACCCTCCGTCGAGATCCTCGGCATGGCCAAGCCGGGGACCGCTTCCAGCGGCCAAGCCATGGCGATCATGGAAAGACTCGCAAGCCAGTTGCCGCGGGGCATCGGTTACGAGTGGACGGGATTGTCGCTGCAGGAGCGACAGGCCAGTGGCCAAACCCTGCAGCTGTATGCACTGTCCATGCTGATCGTATTCCTGTGTTTGGCGGCGCTGTACGAAAGTTGGGCGATTCCCCTGTCGGTGATCATGGTCGTGCCACTTGGGATGCTCGGCACGGCCGCTGCTGCGGTGCTCGCTTTCAAGATGAACGACGTCTATTTTCAGGTCGGTTTGCTCACCACGATTGGCCTTGCGTCGAAGAATGCCATATTGATCGTGGAGTTCGCGAAAGATGCGCATCGGGCCGGTAAAGGTGTCATCGAGTCGGTGATCGAGGCGGCTCACATTCGATTGCGGCCCATTCTGATGACCTCATTGGCGTTTATTCTTGGCGTGCTGCCCATGCTGCTCGGGAGCGGTGCCGGCGCCGGCGCGCAGAACGCACTCGGCGCCGCGGTCATTGGCGGCATGACTTCGGCAACGCTGCTCGGCGTCGTTTTCGTACCGCTATTCTTCGTGGTGGTGATGCGCCTGTTCATGCGCAAAGACGCGCCCGCTCCCGCCGGACGATCCGCGCCCGGTCAAGCTATGATCCCGGCCGGAGCAGCGCAATGAGCCGCCAGCATGCGATGGCAAAATCACAAGTTGTATCGCTCAGGGTCAGCGTTTTGGCGGGCACCCTTTTGGCGGGTTGCACCCTCGCTCCCGCCTATCATCGACCGGATTTGCCAGTGCCGAGCGCGTACCCGATTACAGGGGACGCTTCCGATCAGTCGGCGATTTCCGCGCCGGATATCGGCTGGCGTGAATTTTTCGCTGATGAGCGCCTTCAGGCCCTCATTGCAATGGCGCTCGACAACAACCGCGATCTGCGCGTCGCGTTGCTCAATGTTGAAAACGCCCGCGCCCAATACCGAATCCAGCGTTCCCAAGTGCTGCCCACGCTCAACGCTTCTGCGAATGAGAACGCATCACACACGCCTGCCGAGCTCACCACCCCGGGATTTCCCCCGACCACGCATGAGTTCACCGCGACGGTCGGTTTGAGCGCCTACGAACTGGATCTATTTGGCCGGCTCCGTAGCCTCAACGCGCAGGCCTTGGAGACCTACTTTGGCACGGAAGAAGCACGGCGCAGCACTCAGCTCAGTTTGGTCGCGGAAGTCGCCGGTGACTATCTGAACCTCGCTGCGGACCAAGAATTGCTGGCCCTGGCCAGCGATACCCTGCGAAGTCAAAACGAATCGTACCAACTGACCGTCCGCGAGGCGGAACTCGGGTTCGCTTCCGATCTGGCCGTCCGTCAGGCGCAAACGCCGGTCGAAACCGCACGCTATGACGAGGCGCGGTATTCGAGCCTCGTAGCGCAGGATCGCAATGCGCTGGAACTCCTGGTCGGCGCAGCGCTCCCCAGTGAACTGCTGCCACGGGGACTGACGGAAGCACTCAAGTCGATCGCTTTGAACGGAAGCCTGCCCGCAGGACTGCCATCCGATCTGATGCAGCGACGCCCGGATGTCGCGGAGGCCGAACATACCTTGCGCGCGGCCAATGCGAATATCGGCGCGGCGAGGGCGGCCTTTTATCCAACAGTGACCCTGACGGCATCCGGCGGCAGCGAGAGTCTGGAGTTGTCCAGCTTGTTCAAGCCGGGTTCAGCCGTGTGGAGCTTCGCACCGCAGATCTCATTGCCTATCTTCGCCGGCGGCCGAAATCGGGCGAATCTGCAAAGCGCAAAAATTTCCCGCGATATCGACGTCGCCAAGTACGAACACGCAATCCAATCGGCATTCCGTGAGGTGGCCGATGCACTGGCACAGCGCTCACAGTACGGCCGGCAATTGTCGGCTCAAGAAGCCCTTGTCGAGGCCACCCGCGAATCACATCGATTGGCCGATGCCCGGTTCCATCACGGTGCGGATACGTATTTGAATGTGCTCGATGCGGAACGTTCGCTCTACAGCGCGCGACAGACTCTCATCACGGCGCAATTGGGGCAGGCCTCGAATTTGGTCACCTTGTACAAGGTACTTGGCGGAGGCTTGAATGAGCATGGGCAACCACCGAGTGTGGCGCTCAGCACTGCGCCACGCGCCCATTGATTCAACCTCCCGACAAATCACTGGTTTATGCGCCCTTACGCGAAGGGCTGCAAATGCGCTTCAGTTGCGCGGAACGACGGGCGCCACGGCGGCACGCGCCATCCAGCCGGTCTTTCCTTGCTGTGTTCTCACCAACACGAAGTCCTCATGTTCCGCGGTGATATCGACCGTTTCAGCTTCCGGCGCGACAAACAAGGCATCGCCCAGAAGCGCCGGCGCGGCACGTACCGGCGCGTCCGCTGCAATCACGACGGCGGCGTGCAGCTTTGGCCATACCAACACGGCGTTGCAGGCTGCCAGTCCCATCATGCAAGCGCCGGTCAGCACACCGACTGCTTGCCAGCGGCGCCCCCTCATGCCACGCCTCCAAGCAATGCCACTCAGGCCGGTGAACAGCAATCCCGTCAGTGCCATCGCTGCGACCAGCGCAGGACTTGGCAGCCTCAAGACTTCCAAACTGCTGCGCGCTTCCGGGGAGACATGGGCGGCTTCGCGGACCCGCCGCAAGTTGACTTGAATATCTTCATCAGTGGGCGCCAAGAGACGAGCGCGCTCATAAGTCAGTACCGCCAGACCAGGTTGCCCGGCCCGGGCGTACTGATTGCCGAGATTGTAGAGTTGTCCCGGATCGTATCCCGGCTCCGATCCTTGGCTGTGTGCCCTCGCAGCGACCATGAAGACGAGAGCCAACAATGCCGTTCCACGTCGGATCATCGACATCATGATTTCTGCCCCCTCAGGGTGGCGTCGACAAGCTTGTGCCAATGAGCGAAATCGAACGATGTCAAGGATTGGCCCGAATACCGTGCGGCATCGGCCATGCTGAAAAGCGGCAGGACATCACGTTCGCCATCCGGCAGCTTTTGCTCGAGCATGGCAGCGGTGATGGACTCCGGCGGCAATGCCCAACGTCGGGCGAACGAGACGCGCAGGGCGGATTGAGCCACCTCGAGAAATCGATCGACATCTCCGGAACGAACGGCAGCATTCAGCAGGTTCAGCTGACGCTTGCTGACCCGTGAAAGCCGCGCGTGGCCCGGCTTTCCGAAAACCGCCATGCCACCCGCCAGAAGCAGCGCCAGGCTCGAAGACAAGGCTGCGAAACCTGTACGCAGATAAACGGGAGTCAAATATGCCGCCCGCGCAGGCAATTGCGCGTGATCGGGCCGCAAGTTGATTGCCTTCGCCGCGCTTGTCGAACCCGCCTGCGGTGCCGGAGCACTGCCGGCCAATGGCGATGATATCGACACATCCAGCGCGGAACTGCGCGCCGTCTGGTAGCGCCGAGCCACCGGATCGAAGTAATTGAAGGTCAGAGGCGGAAGCGTCTGAGCACCTGCTTGCCCCGCGATGATGGGTTGCTCAAAAAGCTTCTCGCCTTTGTATCCCACGGCATCGGATTTCTTGAATGTCGAGGTCGGCGGATAAGTCTTCCACTGATCGAGCCTTTTGAACATGGAAGTATCCACTCGATCGAAATTCCCCGAGCCGATGACATGCATGCGCACGGTGAGCGGCTCACCGGCCGCCGCGCTCTTGCTTGACAGCTCGCTGGTGACCTTGAAGTCGCCCACCGCGCCGCTGAAATCGGCGGGGCGTCCGGCGGACGGTAATGGCAAAACCTTCAAGTCGGTCGCCGGGCTCGTTACCGTGATGTCGCGTTTCACCATCGCACCAAATCTATTTTGATAGAAGGGATCGCCCAGCAAATCGTCCAAGGCTGACTCTTGCTGAGACTGTGTGCGTATCTTGACTGTCAGCGGTGTTTCGACCGACAGCGAGTAATCCCCCGGTTTGACGGCCGCGATCATGCTGTGCCAGATCAAAACCTCGAACGGCTTGCCATCGATACGACGCAGCTCATGCTGTGGCTCCTGGGAGAGATTGTTCAGCGTGAATTCGGATCCGCTCAAAGCGGGAAGTCCGTGAACGGCGACGACGAACCCTGCACGCAAACCGAGTTCGATGTCTACCGGGACGCTCTCTCCGACAAACACATCCCGCTTCGGCACCCCGACGCGTAAAAACGCAGACCCATCGCTGGTCAAACGCAGGCCGGCGGCGCGCGCCGCGCTCGCGCCAGGCAGAATCGGGCCTCCCCTTGCCGACTGACTGGCGCTCGGCGGCGGCGGCACGACCGCGGCAGGTGCCGCAGGCACGACCTCGAGAATCAGCGCCTGGGATTTGGGCGTCACGGGCGGAATCTTGTAAATGCCGGCGATCTGCGCGGTGACGCGCAGCACGACCGAGCTCGACGGGAACGACACCCCATTGACGAACTCCATTTGATTGGTATGCCCCAACAGTTCGAAATCCAAGCCCTGCACCACAGGCATGGTAAATGCACCCATGCTGGGACTCAGACTGGTGATGCGCATGATCGCCGACTGGCCCATGGTGATCTTCTGGGGTTCGATGGTTGCATATGACAAAGGCACTTCCGCGCCCGCGCGCGCGCAGCCATGCACCGCGACCAAGGTCAGCACCACGCGCCTGATCCAACGATGAGTCAAGATCACATCACCAGTCTTTGAACGGCTTATCCGGTGGATCGCGATGCGCACCGGGAGCTTCGCTCGGCAGCGGCGGACCGTGCCGCTCATCTCCCTTGGCTGAGTCCAGCAACTCCTGCGCCTCGGCGCGGCTCATTTCCCCCGGAGCACGCGGGCCCTCCGGCTGAGAGTCCTCATCTGCAGGCGGCTCGGTGTCATCTGGCGGTGGAGTGGCTGTCGGCGGTGGCGGTGACTTTCCCGCAGGCGGCTGCCCTTGCGGTGGCTGCTGACCTGGCGGCGGCGGTGATTGCCCCGGCGGTGGCTGTGCCGATGGCGGTTGACCCGGTGGCGCGGGACCTTGCTGCGGGCTCTGTTGGGGCTGTTGTTGCGGGTTTGGCGGCGGATTCTCCAGTGCATCGATCTTGCGCTGTACCAAGTCACGATTGTATTTGGCATCGCCGTCGTCGGCACGCAGCTGCAGAGCGGTGTCATATGCCTTCACGGCATCTTTCCACTTTTTCAAGGTGTCCTGTACCGCCGACTTCTCGGTGCTCTGTCCGGCGCGATACAGGGCGTTGCCCAAATTGTAATAAGCATCTTCCTGTTCAGCGATCCGTTGGCGATCGCTCGATGGCGCGCGCTTGATCGATTGATCGAAGGATTGTGTCGCCTGAGCATACTGTCCGGCCCTGTATGCCTGCGTGCCTGAGTTGTAATCCGCCCCAGGTTTGGCATCGGGTTTCACGTCGGCGGCGGCGAAGCTGGAGCGGGTCCAAGGCGCCAACACGGCCACCAGCAATCCCGCCGCGGCAACCGCCCCCGATACCGTCGCTTTCGCGCGCCCGCGTCGCCGGGTTCCGACCAACAGGCTGGCCGACAACAGCGCCAACGATGCGGCCAAGGGCCATTGATAGCGCTCGATGTAGACCCGCTGCTGACGGTAGGCCAGATCATGTTTCGTGGCTGCGCCCAGTATCGCGCGCGAAATGTCCTCCAGCCCCTCGCCTTGTGGGCCCAAGGGGGCGTAGCGCCCGCCGCCGCCCGCCGCCAGCGCCTTCAGGACCGCTTCGTTCAATCGCGATTTCACCGCCGTGCCGGTATCGTCCTTGACGAACCCGCCGCCTTGCGCCGCAGGAATCGGAATGAGGTCGCCCTCGACGGTCCCAACCCCCAGGGCATAAACCTTCAAGCCAAACTCTCTGGCCGCCTGGGCATCGGCAAGCGCGTTGCCTTCCAGTTCCTCGCCATCGGTCACCAGAATCATGATCTTGTCGCTGCCGGGGCGTCGACGCAGAGCCGCCGCGGCTTCGCGAATCCCGTTCGACAGATTGGTGCCGCCGCGTGGAATGGTGTGCGTGTCGATGGCATCCAACGATTCGTGGAAAGCGCCGTAATCCAGAGTGATCGGGCAGACCAGAAATGCCGTGCCGGCAAAGGCCACGATACCCACGGCGTCGCCGTCCATTTGCCGTGCCAAGTCATCGATGGCCAGCTTCGCGCGCACCAGCCGGCTGGGTTTCACATCCGGCGTCAACATGCTGCGCGACGTGTCGATCACGAAGACGATTTCATTGCCGCGATGGCGAATCTGTTCCCAGCGAAAGCCCACCAACGGTCCGGCCAGTGCCACGAACAGCGCTGCCAAGGACAGCAACACCAAGGTGCGGTGAACACGGCGGCTGAGGATCGACACCGACCGCGTCAGCTCCACACGCAGGCGCGCCGCAACGAATCGTTCCAGCGATTCGAGCTGGCGCGCGTCGTAGCGTCGCCAGGCCCACAGCAAGGCAATGCAGGCAAGCAGGCCGGCCAGCAGCCACTGTGCATTGTCGAACTTCACGGCAGCCGCCTGAAAAGCGTCAACTGCAACGCCAAACTCAAAGCCAACAAGCCCAGTGCGGGCACCAGCGCCCAGGAATACAGCTCTTCGACATGCTCGAACTTCTGCACGGTCTGCGCGGACTTCTCGTAGGTGTTTATCTCATCGTAGATCTTGCGCAGCGAATCGGTATCGGTGGCGCGATAGAAGCGCCCACCGGTGAGATCCGCGACGCTCTGCAGCGTTTTCTCATCCACATCCACCCGCGCCATGATGATGTGCGAATTGCCGGCCTCATCCTTGACCGGGATGGGGGCTTCTCCTCGAACGCCCACACCGATGGTATAAACCTTCACTCCCAGCGCTTTGGCCGCTTCGGCTGCGGCGATCGGCGCGATCTTGCCGGTGTTATTGACTCCATCCGTGAGCAGTATCACGACTTTGGATTTGGCACGCGTTTCGCGCAGATGATTGACCGCAGAGGCGATCGCCGAACCGATGGCGGTGCCATCATCCACACCGCCGATATCCACCCGCTCGAGATTTTGCAGCAGCCAATCGTGATCCAAGGTCAGGGGACTCACCAAGTAAGGCGCGCCGGCAAAGGCCACCAAGCCAATCCGATCGTTGGGCCGCTCTTCGATGAACTTCGCCACCACCGCCTTGACGATGGCAATTCGATTGACGCGTCGCCCCTCGACCTTGAAGTCGAGCGCCTGCATCGAGCCCGACACGTCGAGTCCCAGCACGATGTCGATGCCGTTGGCCGTGACCTCAACCCGGCTGTCCTGCCGCTGCGGCCGCGCCAGCCCGGCGATCATGAGGGCTGCCGCCAATATGGGCAGCACCCACACCCATTGCCCGATGCGGCTGCGGCTGCGGCGCGCCACATCGCGCGCCAGGCTCACGTCAGGGTATTCGAGCGCGGCAACCGGACCGCGCCGCCCGCGCCACAGCCACAGCAGCGGCAGCAGCGTCATCAACCAGAACCAGTCAGGTTGCAGGAATCGAAGCATGATGGCTGGCGGCGTGAGCTGTTTCTCGAACCAATTGGCGCGCGCTTTGCAGCAGCGACTCCAGAGTTTGCAAGGTCGTCGAGTCACCGGCAAACTTGATCATATCGCTTTGCTGCAGGAACTCGGCCAGCAGCGGCGTTTGTTGCGCCAGCGGATTGCTCGAAGAACCCATCAAACCCTGGAGAAATTCCTGGGTGGTGCGTTGTGTGACCGTCACGCGCAGCTGCACTTCGATGAAACTGCGCACGATGTCCGAGACCACGCCACCGAATTCCCGTGCCGTGGCAGGACGCATGACGTTGCGGGCTTGCTCTAGTTGCTGCAAAGCCAGTTCGGCAGGCGTCAGCGCGGGCAGTCGTGAGCGCAGCCGGCGCCACCGCCACACCCCATAACCCGAAGCAGCCAGCAACACCAGACCTAAGGCTGCGAGCGCTTCCGGCGACTGCGCCAACGTCGATCGGGGCCCGCGAATGTCTCGGATATCCTCGACCGGCACTCCGCTGGCCGGCGCAACGGGCGTCGC
>CAZZWM010000003.1:0-48209 GCA_964657945.1 uncultured Steroidobacteraceae bacterium | reverse complement strand
CGTCTGTGCCCACAGCGAGCCGTAGCCGGCAAGAATCAGAGCGCCGGGTGCCCAGCCTCGAATCAAGCTCATACGCGGCCGCGCACCCGTGTCTTGAACAGTCGCTGCAGCGCCGGAATATAAGGCGTGTCGGTCTGCAGCTGCAGGGTATCGATGCCCTCGGAGCGAAGATCCATCACCAATCGGCGGCTGCGTTCCAGGGCCTGTGCCTTGAAGAGTTGCCGGACCGCCGCGCGGCTCGTGTCCAGCTCGACTATCTCGCCGGTCTCGGCATCTTCCAGAGCGACGATGCCCACATTCGGCAGCTCCCTCTCCCTTGGATCTTCGATATGAACGGCAATCAGATCGTGACGCCGGTTGGTCTGGCGCATTGCGCGCCGCAATTCGGCACGCGCTTTCTGCGGATCCCGGCCGGTCTCGAAGTCCGATATCAGAAACACGATGGCGCGCCGGTGCAGCACATGATTGAGCACATCCAACGCCTTCACACCATCGGTACCCCGCCCTTCGGGCTGGTGATAAAGAATGTCGCGAATCACCCGCAGCACATGCCGCCTGCCCTTCTTGGGCAACAGGTAGCGCTCGACACGGTCGGTGTACAGAATGAGTCCCACCTTGTCGCTGTTGCGAATCGCCGAGAAGGCCAGCACGCTGGCCAGCTCCGCCGCCAGATCGCGTTTGCTCAACATACCGGACCCGAAATTTCCCGACGCGCTGATGTCCACGACGAGGAAGATCGTGAGTTCGCGTTCCTCGGTAAATTTCTTGACGAAGGGCCGGCCCGCGCGCGCCGTGACGTTCCAATCGATGGTGCGCACCTCATCGCCTTGCGTGTACTCGCGCACTTCATCGAAATCCATGCCGCGGCCTTTGAACACCGAGTGATAGGCGCCGGACAGGCTGTCGTTGACCAGGCGGCGCGTGCGTATCTCGAGCTGGCGCATATTGCTCATCACGGAGGATTTGATCGGTGTCGCCATATCCCTCAAGGCACGGGCAAGGTGTTGAGAATGGTTTCGATGACATTCTCCGGCGAAATGTTCTCGGCCTCCGCCTCATAGGTCACGGCGACCCGATGGCGCAGGACGTCCATGGCAACGGCTTTCACATCCTGCGGCACCACGAAATTGCGGCCGCTCAAAAAGGCCATCGCTCGCGCCGCCAGCGTCAAGGCGATGGTCGCCCGTGGCGATGCGCCGGTTTGAATGAAGCCATCCAGCTTCAATGCCGGCGCGGTGGGCGGCCGCGTGGCCAGGACGATATCGACGATGTAGTCGCGGATCTTGTCGTCCACATACAGCGTGTCGACCACCTGCCGCGCCTGAACGATCTGCGCGGCCGACACCACCGCACGCGGCACCGCCATGGCAGCGGTGGTCGCCATGGCATCCAGAATGGCGCGCTCCTCGCTGCGGTTGGGATAGTTCACCACCACCTTCATCATGAATCGGTCGATCTGCGCCTCCGGCAAGGGATAGGTGCCCTCTTGTTCCAGCGGATTTTGCGTGGCCAATACCAGGAACGGGCTGGGCAAAGGATAGGTCTGATCACCGATGGTGACCTGTCGCTCCTGCATAGCCTCCAGCAGCGCGCTCTGCACTTTGGCCGGTGCACGATTTATTTCATCTGCAAGCACCAGGTTGCAGAATATGGGCCCGTGCTTGGTGCGGAACGCACCGTCCTGGGGGCTGTAGATCATGGTACCGACGATGTCGGCCGGCAGCATATCGGGCGTAAATTGCAGTCTTTTGAACTGAACGGCAATACAGCCGGCCAAAGTCTTCAGCGCCAGCGTCTTGGCCAGCCCCGGCACGCCTTCCAGCAACACGTGGCCGTTGGTTAACAATGCAATCAAGAGCCTGTCCAGCAGATGCTTCTGGCCGACGATGACTCGCGCCATTTCCTGCTGCAGCGGAATCACCCAGGTGGAAGCGGCTGCGATTCGATCTGGATCCTTGGAACTCGAACTCTGCGTCATTGTTGTCCTTTCTTCGCGTATTCAACCCGACCGTTGGAACGGCGTGAGCCGGTTCCGGTTCCCCGTGCCTGCCGCCGCTTTCCCACAGTTGCATCACCGCGCCTGCAGAATTTTGCTCCAGAGTGGCAATCGGAGGTTGCAATCATGGCTGAACGGAACGCGCGAGTGAGGGCATTTTGGCCCGCGCCGCATTGGGTCTCACGCGTCATGAGTGTGTTGACCCGGGTCTGGGGCCGACCGCGCGCTATCATTTGGATCAATGGCGTGGCGACGTTTTGCAGGGCGTGCACACCTTAGAACCTGAGCCCTGTGTTGCAGAGTGGCTGCGCTCGGCCGACCGTGATCGCCGCCGCTTCGAATCAGTGGCGCTCGAACCGCTCAGAACCGAGCGGCTGGCAGGAATCCCGGATCCAATCCCCGGGAGAACTTCAACGGTTTCGCTGCGGTGAGCTTACCGGTAGCCCGATTCAGCCGCCGAATTGATGACCCAGATCAGATTGCCGCCGCTGTAGTTGCCGACGCTGCCGCCCGCAAATATGAGCCGGCCCCAGCCCTTGTAGTACAGCTCGAATCGGCTGCGATCGCTGCCGAAGTAAAACGGAATCCACGCTTTACCGGTGACGTAGGCGCCCTGGTCATTGGGCGGTCCACAGATGTCCATGACCTGGCGAATGCCCATGCCGATTGTCAGCTGGGTGAAGCGGCTTCCGGGCGCAGGAATTCCAGTTATTTCGCCTTCGAAGTCATTGATACCCTTGACGGTCTGCCCATGACCGGCCTCTACGGCGCTCGGGTCGATCACCTCGCCGTTGGCATTCATGCCGGGCGGCACCTTGGTTGATGCGCTGCCGCCGCCATCCGGCTTCGTCGAGGAAGAACCGCCCATCTGAGCACACCCGCCGAGGGCGGCAGCCAACAAAACGACCGCCATGAAAGAAGCTCGATATGCCATCGTGATGCACCGGTTGACGAAAAAGAAGTGCGCATAGTAACCCGATCATGCATCCAGTTCAGCGTAGTGTCGGAAAATTCCCTCATTGTTGAAGGGAACGCGCCGCGCCGAGGCGGGGAGGCCTTATACGGGCGCGTTCTTGAACTTGTGGGCTTGGCGGACACTGCGTTAGGAAATGAATAGCTTATGCCCGCAATCATCTGAAACATCGAAAGATCTGCGTTGCTGACACGTCCCGCCACTCATGCGTCACGGCGGTTTAGCGCCGGAATGTTTCGAGGTAACCGAGAAATGTCGGTTCGCTGCTCTGCAAAAAGAGACGCATGTAGGAACTCCGGAAGGTCGGATGCAGACAAATAGCTATTGCATCCTGCCGCTCTAGGAATTGAAATCGGTAGAATGGCAAACGAGTTGTCAGACAAGGATTAGCATGAGTGCAATTCAGCCGACGGCCGGCAGCCCGGAACGTACGCCGGCCGAACTCGGCATTCGAGAGTTACTCGACGTATTGACGTTGGGCCGCTGCGACACCGCGACCTTCCTGGCGTCGATGCGCGAGCGCATTCGTGTCGATCATTCCGCGAACTGGGAAGTGCTATCGCTTCTCGATCAATATTATCGGCGCGGAAAAATCTCCAAAGAGTTGTTTCAGGAACTTCGCGCCGGCATGGCTGAATTCGCGCTGGGTTTGAACCATGAGGAAATTCCACAGTTGCGCGCTGCGCCGGCGGCACGACCGACGGCCGTCGCGCAAAATCCGGCGAGCACGCCGGCGCCCGCCTCCGCGCAACCGCGAAGCACTGCGCCCTCGCTGGCGCCCGTGCGGCCGAGATCGAGAATGCCCGAATCCTCCACGGTCACGGCTCCCGCGGGTCCGCGCGACTCGCTTGTCGATGCCAAGAAACCAGCGGCAGCCGCGGAAGTTGCGCGCGAATTGAACGTCGGCGATGTGTTGCGCAGCCGCTATCGCATCGTCGGCATCATCGGTCAGGGGGGCATGGGAACGGTGTACGAGGCCGATGACAACTATCGGCTCGACATTCCGCCCACCGGCCAAAGCTTGGCTATCAAGGTGCTGCACACGTCGGTGACCAAGCGCGCGGAACTGTTCAGCGAACTGCGGCGCGAGTTCCAACACCTTCAGGCCTTGTCGCATCCGAACATCGTGCGTGCATACGAGTTCGACCGCGACGGCGCTCTTGCGTTCTTCACGATGGAACTGTTGAAGGGCTCGTTGTTGAGCCAGGTACTGCTTTCCAGGAATCGCGTGCGCTTGGAACGGCCGGAAGCCTGGGCTATCGTGCGTGACGTCGGCAGCGCCATCGCCTATGCTCACTCGCGCAACATCGTGCACGGCGATATCAACCCGCAAAATGTTTTCATCACATTGCGCGGCAACGTGCGGGTGCTGGACTTTGGCGCATCCCATTTGCTGGCGAACTCCGGCGCCGGCGCCGAGATCGAAGCGGCTTCCTTCGCCACGCCGGGTTATGTCAGCTGTCAGGTCTTGGAGGGCGAGCGCCCGGATGCGCGTGACGACATCTTCGCGCTGGCCTGCCTCACCTATCTGTTGTTGAGCGGCGAGCATCCCTTCATGAACCGCACGGCCACGGAAGCGCGGGCGCGCGGTATCAAGCCAAAGCGTCCGGTCGATTTGCGGCAGGGTCAATGGCGCGCGCTGCGCGCCGGCCTGCAATGGGATCGCGAGAAGCGGCCGCCCGACATGGCAGCATGGTTAAAGGCCATGGAATTGAGCGAAGCGGCGCCGCGACTGCGGGCGCTGTCCGAACTCACGGATCATCCTGTTGCGCCGCGACGTAAATTTGGATTCGCCGCCCTCATGACGGCGGCGGCGGCCATCGTGTTCGCCGGCATTTTTTGGCTGGCGACGCATTACGGCGAGGTTTCGGCGCAGTTGGCCGGCATGATCGATCAGACTGCGGCGATCCGTACCACCGCCCCCGTTTCACCGCCGCCGAAGAGCACGGATTTTACGCCGCCACCGAATCTATCCGGACTGACGAATTCGGCGCCGGCGATGGTGCAGCCGCCGGCAGCGGTTGCGAAATCTCAGTCCGCCGCACCGCCGCCGGTCGCTGCCGCGCGCATACCGGTGGCGCCGGTGGCATCGAGCGCCGCGCCGGCCGGCGCAATCGTGGCCGCTCATCCGGCAACGCCGCGGCTGTCACAGATTGAATTGGCGGCTGACACCGTCGATGTGCCGCCGAACGAACCGTCGGCCAGCGTGCTGGTCCATCGCAAAGGCAATGTGCGCGACCGCGTCGGATTTACCTGGTGGACCGAGTCGGGCACGGCCAAGCCGGTGACGGATTTCGCGCCGGTGTCACCCCACGTGGAGTATTTCGAAGAGGGCAAATCCACGGTGACCTTGAGCATCCGGCTGACCGATACACTGCGCGCTCAGGACAAGAGCTTCTATGTGATGATCGACGAGCCGCAGGAAGGCGGGACGCTGGGCCCTCGCGGACTCACCATGGTGACGCTGCCCGCAAATCAATCGCCCAGGTAAAGCGACCCGAATGTATTGCGCAGCGCGCTTTTTTGCACCTTGCCCATGGTGTTGCGCGGCAGTTCTTCCATGAGAATGATGCGCTTGGGCACCTTGTAGCGGGCAACGCGTTGCTTGATCAATTCCAGGATGCCGCCCTCGGTAATCGCCGCGCCGGGTTTTGCAACCACAGCCGCTGTCACGCCCTCGCCAAAGTCCGGGTGCGGAACGCCGAACACCGCGCTCTCGAGAACACCGGCCAGCGCATCGAGTTCCGCTTCGACCTCTTTAGGATAGACATTGTAGCCGCCGCTGATGACCAGATCCTTGGCCCGTCCCACGATGTGTACGTAGCCATCCGCGTCGATGCGGCCTAAATCGCCGGTCTTGAACCAACCATCGCCGGTGAATTCCTGGCGGGTTTTCTGTTCGTCGCGCCAATAGCCGGCAAATACATTGGGACCCTTGACCTCCAGCATGCCGATCGCGTTTGGCTGCATGTCGCCGCCCTGCCCTTGCACGTCGCTGACCCGGATCGAGGTGCCGGGCAATGGTTTCCCCACGGAGCCGGCGAGGCGCGGACCTTCGTAGGGATTGGACGTATTCATCAGCGTCTCGGTCATCCCATAGCGTTCGAGGATGATATGTCCGGTGCGCGCCAAGAACTCGCGGTGCGTCTCGGACAGCAATGGTGCGGAACCGGAAACGAACAGCCGGATGTTACGGGTCGAATCGCGATTCAGCTCGGCATGATGCAAAAGCCTCGTGTAGTAGGTCGGCACGCCCATGAACACCGTTGACTGCGGCAAATGCTTGATCGTCGACTCGGCATCGAATTTCGGCAGCAGCAACACGCCGCAGCCGGAAGCCAGCGCTGTGTTGATGGCGGCGAACAAGCCATGGATATGAAACAGCGGCAGCGTGTGCAGCAGCACATCGTCAGCGCTGAAATGCCAAACCGATGCCAGTACCGCGGCGTTCGATGCCAGATTTGCACGCGTCAACATCGCACCCTTGGATCGACCGGTGGTTCCGGAGGTGTAGACGATGGCGGCCAGATCGCTGCCGCTGAGCATGCATCCGGGCGGTGTATCGTCGCATTCAGCGGCCAGCTGCAGCAGGCTGCCATCGCCGTCGGCACCCAGCGTATCGATACAGCGCAGGCCGGCGTCGGCGGCCAAAGGCTCCACCAGCAGCCTGTCCTGCGGGCGCACCACGGCCAGCTTGGGTCGTGAATCGAGGAAGAAATGCTCTACCTCATGCGGCGTGTTGGCGACATTGATCGGCACATAAATGGCGCCCATGCGAAGACAGGCAATGTAGAGCAGCACCGCCTCGACGGATTTCTCGACCTGAACGGTGACCCGGTCTCCCGGTTCGACGCCGCGCCGCGACAAGGCCGCAGCCATCCGCGCGGAACCCGAGCGCAGGTCCGCATAGGTGAGCGCGCGTCCGTCCGGGGTGCTGATGAATAAATGGTTGGGTCGTCGGTTCGCGGCGTCTTCGACGCTCTGGGCGAGATCTATCGGGGCCAGCATGGGCAAGCATCATGCCATAGGCCCCGGCTTAGTAGTGAGGCGGGCGTTCTTGCTCCGGGGTCCGCTGAGAGTCCTCGAATTGCGGTCCATTGAGGCGGTCACGAAGGGCTTTGACCTGCGCTTCCAGCAATTTGATGTCGTTGTGCTGGCGAAACACCACGTCGCTCAGCTCGGTGGTGGCCCGTTCCAAGTACGCGATCTTGGACTGGATCTGCTCCAGCGCATCATCAGACATCAGCGGTAGAACAGGTAGTCAGCGCTGTAGGATACGCGCAGCTCCTGACCCAGCGTGGGTTGTCCGCAGCCGCCGGACGGTGCCATGCCGCCCACCGTGCGAAGCCGTTGGATGGAGTGCACGTCACTGAAAATACCCTTTCCTGTGGTGGCCTTGGCCGTCAACAGCAACCAGGGAATCGACCTGGGATCGGGAGACTCCTTGGCGATCGGACTACCGACGACCTTGCTGCCATCTTTGGCCTCCCACGAAGGGCCGGCGTAATGCTTGCCCACGCTGCGGCCGCCGCGCCCCTTCAGGTCGGCCTCCGGCGCTTTGAACGCCCATTCCAGACGGGCCGGATCATCCTTTGCCGGCTGGCATACATAGATTTGAACGCCGACGGCATGCGTCGTCTTCACCAATTTCTGACCCTCCGGTGCGCGCAACGTGGCGGGGACTGCATCCTGCTGCACGGCTCGCGACCCGCCGCAAGCGGCCAGCATCAGGCACAAGAACCCCGGCAAAGCGGTCGTCATGATTCGGACATTCACGCTCGCGCTCCCCCGGTAACAACTTGCGTTGGATTATCTCACGTTCCCGGCACGCTGATTCGCGTCGATCAATGGGCTTGAATGATGTAGTAATCTGTCTTCATGGCGGGAAAGACTCCAAAACGCGTGCTGGCCATCGACATCGGCGGCAGCCACGTGAAGACCAAGATTTCGGGCCGGCGCGAAATGCGCCAATTCGTCTCGGGACCCACCCTTACACCGCGCCGCATGGTGGCGAAGGTATTGGCGCTCAACGGCGATTTGAAATACGACGTGGTTACCATCGGCTATCCCGGGGTGGTGGTGCACGGAAAGATCATCACCGAACCCTATAATCTCGGCCGCGGCTGGGTGGGGTTCGATTTTCGCAAGGCGTTCGGACGGCCAACGCACGTCATGAACGACGCCGCCATGCAGGCCGTCGGCAGCTACGAAGGGGGCCGCATGCTGTTTCTTGGCCTCGGCACCGGATTGGGCTCGACTCTCATCGTCGATGACGTGGTTGCGCCCATGGAACTGGCCCACCTGCCTTACAAGCGAGGACGCAGTTACGAGGATTACGTCGGCGATCGCGGCAGGGCGCGCCTCGGCCCAAAGAAATGGCGCAAGGTCGTCGTTGAAATCGTGGATCAGCTGCGCGAGGCTCTGGAAGCGGACTACGTCATCCTCGGCGGCGGCAACGCACGCAAGCTGAAGAAGCTGCCTAAGAATGCCCGCCTCGGCAACAACGACTTCGCCTTTGTCGGCGCCTTCCGCGTGTGGCGCACCGCCACGATGCGTGTGTAGCTAGTTCATCCGCCGCATTTCGAATCCCGGCGTCTTGCGATAGCCCCCGGGTCAGGGCAATGAAGCCGAGGATCAACCGGATCCTTTCGGCGAAAGGCGAGTTTTGATAGTGATGCAAAATGAGCCGGTTCACCGGTCAAATCAACCGCACCAGCTGCTTGCCGAAATTATGCCCCTTCAACAGGCCGATGAATGCAGCGGGCGCCGACGCCAAGCCCTCCGCGATGGTCTCCCGATACTTCAAGCGGCCCGCGGCGACGTGGCCGCCGAGCTCGGCGAGTCCCTGCGGCCAGAGGTCCAGGTGATCCGAGATGATGAACCCTTGCATCTTGAAGCGCGCCACCAGGAACATGACCGGGTTCAAAATGGCCGACTTCGGCACGGTGCCGGGCGCGTTGTTGTAATCGGCGATCATGCCGCAGATGGCTACGCGCGCAAACGGATTCAGCAGGTTCATCACGGCATTCAAGACATCGCCGCCCACATTCTCGAAATGTGCATCGACCCCCTTGGGCGCGGCGGCCGAGATCAAGGCGGCCAGCGATTTGACATCGGTGGCCGCCTTGTAATCGACGCAGGCGTCGAACCCCAGCTCCTCGGTGACGTAGCGGCATTTGTCCGCGCCGCCCGCGATGCCGACGACACGTGCGCCGGCGATGCGTGACAATTGTCCGGCGACACTACCCACCGCGCCGGCTGCGGCACTCACCACCACGGTCTGTCCGGCCTTCGGCTCCATGATTTTATTGACGCCATACCACGCCGTCATGCCCGTCATGCCCACCGCACCCAAGTACGCGGAGATCGGGATATGACGCGTATCGATTTTCGCCAGTCCGGGGGGAACGCCGACGCCATACTCGGCCCAACCGAGCATACCGCGGACCTTGTCGCCAACCTTGAAATCGGCGTGACGCGATTCAACCACTTCGCCGACCGTGCCGCCCTGCATGGTTTCGTTCAGGCTCTGCGGCGCCACATAGGACTTCGTGTCGTTCATGCGGCCGCGCATATAAGGATCCAGCGACATGAAGTGATTGCGCACCAAAACTTCGCCGTCCTTGAGTTGCGGAATGGGGACTTCTTCCAGTTTGAAATTCTCTTCGTTGCACCAGCCGCGGGGCCGTGAAGCCAGCACGATTCGCTTGTAGTTCTTGGACATCATTCTTCCTTTATTCTGTGGTACTTGAAAGTGCCCATCGCCTTGGCGATGAGCCGGTCATTGGCGTCGCGAACTTCCCCGTCGCAGAACGCCATGGTCGTGGATCGATGGAAGGCATGGCCCGTGGCCGTGAGACGCGCGCCGGCTTTGCCCGGCTGCAGGAAACTGGTTTTCATTTCCACCGTGACGCCCGCACCGGCACCGGGATCGAGAGAACGACCCGCCACCGCCATCGCCACATCGAGCAGCGTCATCAGCACGCCGCCATGGGCAACGGCCCAACTGTTCAGGTGACGTGGCTCCAGGTGCAGAGCGACGCTTGCGCGACCGTTTGCCGCGCTGATGAACTCGATGCCGAGTTCGGTGACAAAGGGAACGTTGTGTCGAAAGGCGGTCGCTTGGGTCACACGAAACCGTACTCCGCGCCGCCCGTGCATGTCAAACTGCACATATGAACGGCGCGGGCGAATCCGGCATTTTACGTATCGCGACCGCCTCGCTGGCGACGCTGCTGATCGGATTGCCCGCTGCGTGGGCCGTGCTGGCACTGTGGTACCAGGCGCCGGGAAATCCTTTCGTAAAATCCATCATCCTCTTGGCCTGGGTGGCATTCGGCGGCGGCATGATTTTCGCTGTGTGGAACAGCCGGGCCGCGATCGGACTGATCGCATTCGCGCTGGCGTTCGCGATTCTCCTGCTTTGGTGGCAGCGGATTCCGCCGACCAACGATCGGCTGTGGGCTGACGACGTTGCGCAGATGACCACCGGCAGCGTCGAGGGGAATATCGTCACATTGAACAACGTGCGCAATTTCGTCTGGCGCAGCAACACCGACTACACCCAGCGATGGGAATCGCGCGTCTACGATCTGCAAAAATTGCGCGGCGTCGACATGGTCATGTCTTATTGGTCCGGGCCGGCGATCGCACACATGCTCATGTCGTTCGGCTTCGAGGATGGCCAGTTCGTCGTCTTCTCCGTCGAAGTCCGCCGTCTCAAGAGCGCAGACTATTCGGAGCTGGGCGGATTCTTCAAACAGTTCGAACTCAGCGTCATCGCTGCCGACGAACGGGATGTCATCCGCGTGCGCACCAATGTACGCGGCGAAGACGATTACCTGTATCGGCTGCGTATGCCGGTGGAAGCGATCCGTTCCTTGTTCTTGGGCTACATCGGCGAGGCCAACAGTCTGGTGGAGTCTCCGCGCTTCTACAACACCATTACGGCCAACTGCACCACGCTGGTCTATCACATGATGAAGCGGATCGTGGGATACCTGCCGCTCAACTATCGCATCCTGTTGGACGGTTATCTGCCGGGCTACGTCTACGAAGTCGGCGGACTGGATGTCCGCTACACCCTCGAACAATTGCGCGTCATGGGACGCATCACCGAGCGAGCGCGGCAATCGGGCGACAGCGACAGCTTCTCGATCGACATCCGCCGGGGAATTCCGCCGATCGAGCCCTAATGAATCGGGGTAAAACCGTAGTGCTGGAATGCGACGTCGCCCGCTGGACCGCGCAGGAACGCCAGAAACCTCGCCGCTCGGGGGTTCGACTTGGCGGTCAGGGCAGCCGGATAGATGATCGGTTTGTGACTGTCCTTTGGAAAGGTGTCCACGACCCGCACGTCCTTGTCGATCAATGCGTCGGTGGCGTAGACGATTCCGAACGCTGCTTCGCCGCGGTCGACGAAGGCCAACGCCGAACGCACGCTGTCGGCCCGCACCAGCCGCGGCGCGATCTCGTTCCAGACGCCGAGGTAGGTGAGCGCCTCGCGGGCATAGCGTCCGACCGGCACCGAATCCGGATCGCCGGTGGCCAGATGCCCCTTACCGAGCACGGCGAGCAGCTTGAAGTGCGGCTCGATCTTGAGCTCGATGGTGCTGGCGGCGGGCGCGATCAGCACCAGCTCATTACCGAGCATCTCGTGGCGCGACGCTGCTTGGATCAATTGTCTGCTCTGCAGGTAGTCCATCCACTCCAAGTCCGCCGAGAAGAACATGTCGGCGGGCGAACCATTTTCTATTTGCCGGGCCAGCGTGGAGCTGGCCGCAAACGAGAAGCGCACCGGGATGGAGGAATCCTTGGTGAATGCGTCGCCCAGATCCTGCAGCACATTGGTCAAGGATGCCGCGGCGAACACGGTGATGCCGGCATTCCGCTCGTCGGCGGCAGCGGACGGGCCATATGCCACAGCCGCACACAGCAGCAATGCGCCAAGGATTTTTCTCACGAACGCGACCCTAGTTGTGGGCGAGCACCGGAGCTCCACTATACAGTTCGGGGAAGGTCCGTCGGAAGTTCTCTATTTTGGGAATGTCGTAAAACGCGATGTAGGGCTGCGTCGGATTGTGAATCAAATAGTCCTGATGATAGTCCTCCGCCGGATAGAAGCCCTTGAGCGGATCCACTCGCGTCACGATGGGACGTGGGAAGGCGTGGGCGCTCTCCAGTTGGGCGATGTAGGCGGTTGCAATCTTCTTCTGCGTGTCATCGGCATAGAATATCGCCGAGCGATACTGGGTGCCGACATCGGGCGTCTGACGATTCAGCTGCGTCGGATCGTGCACCACGGAGAAAGCGATTTGCAGAATCTGGCCGTAGGATATCGCCGCCGGATCGAACGTGATTTGCACTGACTCTGCATGCCCCGTGGCGCCGGAGCTCACCGTTTCGTATTGCGCGGTGGCCTTCTCGCCACCGGCATAGCCAGCGATGACTTTCTTCACGCCGCGCGCGTGCTCGAATACGCCCTGAACGCCCCAGAAGCAGCCCCCGGCCAGCACCGCGGTTTGCAGCGGGCCTGCCGCCCTGGGGTTGTCCACAGCGGGGGGCGCGATGATGACCGGCGGCTCGGCGCCGAACAGCGGCGAGTGCCACAGCAAGAGAGCGGCCGCTGCCAACGCCGCGAGCGGCGCGAAGCGCCAGGGACTGCGAGAGGAGATCGATGACATGGTGGTTTTCCTTTACGCGCGCGCGACGAAGTGAAGAGAGACGGAATTCATGCAATATCGCAAACCGGTCGGCTTGGGGCCATCGTCGAACACATGACCCAGGTGGGCGTCGCACAACCGGCAGGCAATGGCGTCGCGCTGCATGCCGAAGCTCGAATCTGCGCTCTTGACGATGTTCATGGCGGAAATCGGCTGCCAGAAACTCGGCCACCCCGTGCCCGAATCGAACTTGGTTCTCGAATCGTAGTTCGGTGTACCGCAGCACACGCAGTGATAGATGCCATCGGCATGGTTCTTGTCATACTCGCCGCTGAACGCCCTTTCGGTTCCGGCCTGGCGGGCAACCTGAAACGCCAGCGGCGATAATTGAGCCTGCCACTCCGCGTCCGTTTTGACCAACTTCGGGACACGCGAAACGCCGAGGCTCTTGCCTGCTGGCGAAAAATTCTCGATCGACACTTCCTTGTCGGTCATCAGCGGGCCGGAGAGCGTGGCCGCCGAAACCCGCTTGATCAGCGGCGTCATCGCCAACGCGCCAAGTGAAACCAGTAAGAATCGACGATTGAAAGCTGCTCGCATGGTACTAACCTCATCCGAACGTAAATGAATAAGCCTGCACGCCGGGATCGAAGAATTCGATGGCGAACACATGTTCCGCGACATCGCCCGACTGACGGATCAACTGATACAACCGCTGGCTGTCGACCTGCCCCACGCCGCCGGCGTCGGTATCGACGCCGTGGCTTGCCCCCGGAGCGGCCCCGTCCAGCGTCACCCGAAAGCGTACAGGCTTGCCGTCCGCGCCCGGGCCCAGCACCAGATGTAGGTCCCGCGCGAGAAATTTAAAGAGGATTTTTCCGGGAGATGCGCTCAAAACGGCCTTTTCGGGATCCACCAGCCACGTGCCGCTCAGGCCCCATTGATTCAGCTTGAAGCCACTGGCAATCGAATAGGCATGCGGCTGATCTTGGGTGAAGCCGCCGGCCGAGACGAAGTTCTCCGCACGTCGATACCCCACATAGGTTTCCGGCGATTGATCGTGCGCCTCGTCGGCGGCCGCCTCGATGCCCGCGGCCTGCATGGCGCCCATGCCGGCGGGCGGCAAATTGGTGTTTCCGGCATCGGTCAACAATTTGCGAATGGTGGCTTCGGATTCATCGTAGTTGCCCTCGCCAAAGTGATGCGCGCGAATGTTGCCGGCCGCGTCGATGAAATAATGCGCCGGCCAATACTGATTGTTGAATGCCTGCCAAATGGCGTAGTCGTTGTCCAACGCCACCGGATAAGTGACCTTCAAATCCGCCACCGCGCGGCGTACGTTGCCCGGATCCTTCTCGAATGCGAACTCCGGCGAGTGCACGCCGACGATGACCAGCCCGTGATCCTTGTATTTGTCATACCAGCCCTGCACGAAGGGCAGCGCGCGCAGACAGTTGATGCAGGAATAAGTCCAGAAATCCACCATCACCACTTTGCCGCGCAGGCCTTGCATGGTGAGCGGCGGCGAGTTCAGCCATGACGAAGCGCCGGCAAACGAGGGCGCCTCGCCTTCCACGGGCAAATCGCCCGCCGGCTTGACCGCCGACATCATCATGGCGTGTCCATCTGCATTCGCACCGCTCATCGCCGAGTTGCTCATGGCCATGGTGGCTTTGCCGCCGGCCGCGCCAGGATTGATCTTGTCGATCAACGCCTGCTCCCAGGAATTCGTGCCGTTGATCGACAAACGCGTCAGCACACTGGTGTCCCAGCCGAAGACGATGGCGAGCACTCCCAGCAACACGGCCACACCCAAGCCGCGGCGCACCCACTCGCCCGCGCCCAGTGATTTTTTCATGAGTGCAAATATCCGCCCGCCCGCAAGCAGAGCCACCGCCAGCGAAGCCGCCGCGCCGGCCGCATAAGCGAACAGCAACCAGGTCGTGTGGGCGTTCGGGCCGGAGATGGCTGCGCCGGTCAATATCAGTCCGAGAATCGGGCCCGCACAGGGTGCCCATAGCAAACCCGTCGCGACTCCCAGCAGCAACGAGTTGAGCAAGCCCTGCCGTTCGGCGCCGTTTTCGCCCGTCTGCGTCAGGCGGTTGCCCATGGCCACGAAGGGCCGCGCCAGCCAATCGGCCAATCGCGTCGAGACCAGGGTCAATGCGAACAAGGTCAGCACGATCAGCGCCAATATCCGCCCATATTGATTGACGCGAACCGCCCACGCGCCGCCCACGGCCGCAAGGGTGGCTATCGCGGCAAAGGTCACCGCCATGCCCGCCAACATCGGCAATCCGTTCGACAAGAACCGCTTCTCGGAGCGGGCAAATACGAAGGGCAATACCGGCAGTATGCAAGGACTCAAAATGGTGAGCACGCCGCCTAAAAACACCAATATGACAATAGCCATGAGGGAAATCTTACTCCTGCCCTATCAGACCGGGGATTCGCCGCTTACATTGCAGCGCCGCGCGTCGCCAACCATGAACCCAACAAAATGAGCACGAAGGCGATCATGCCGCCCGCCCCCAAATGCTCGTGCAGCAACAGCACGCCCAGCAGCGCTGCCACGGCTGGATTGATATAGGTGATCACGGTGGCGCGCGAGGCGCCTGCGTGCCGCACCAGGTAGAACATGAGCAGCATGGCTATTGCCGTGCACACGAGGCCGAGTATGGCGATGGAAGCCAGCGCCGGCGAGGACGGCATGCCGATCGGCAGTTCCAGCAGCGCCGGCACCGACAGCATCGCCGACGCCGCCAACAGGCTGACGCTCAAGGGTCCGATGGAATCCAGGTTGTTCAGGTGACGCTGGATGATCAGCGGCCCTATGGCGTACCCGATGGTCGCCACGATCATGCAGCCGACCCCAACCCAGCCCATCTGTCCGTCGATGGTGCCCGCTCCCACCAGCACCGCCACGCCGATGAAGCCGACCGACAAGCCGATGATGCGCCAGCCACTCAGCGATTCCCGTACGCCGAAAAAGCGCTGAATCAGCGCAATCGACAAAGGCACCATGGCAATCAAGATTCCGGTGACCGACGAACTGATCCAGCGCTCGCCGATGGCGATCACGCTGAAGGGAATTGCAAACTCCACCAACGCGAACATCAGAATCGCAAGCTTGCGGTTGCCAAGGCCTCGCAAGGCGCCGCGATGCCACGCGATCGGCAGCAGCACCAGAGCGGCGAGCAGCAGACGGCTGAATGCGAGCGCCAAAGGCGGCACTTCCTGAATGGCAATCTTGATGAAGAAATACGGCAAACCCCAGATGATTCCCAGGGCCACGAAGGCAAGCCATCCCCGCCAAGCCACGAACTCTCCCACTGCCGGCAACCCCCCATCCTATCAGGACAGGGGGTCACCCGGCGGAAGCAGAAGGAGCTAGCTGAATACCGGCATGGCGACCGCTTGCGCGGCCATCGAAGCGCTTTGCAAAAATGCCGATTCGGCCGCCGCCGTATTCGCGCTGGCGCGCATCTTCGCAAGACGCGCATACAGCCTCAGATAATTCTGCGCCATGTGCTGTGCCGTGAAGCGCCGGTCGAACTCGGCTCGGATGCGATCGCGGCTCATCTTCGGCACCTCGCGCAGTGCGGCCACCGCTTCGTCCTCGTTGGAAACGATCTGACCCGTCAGGCCGTTCTCCAGGACTTCCGGCACGGATCCATTGTTGAACGCAATCACCGGGGTGCCGCAGGCCATGGCCTCGATCATCACCAGGCCGAAGGGCTCGCGCCAGGCAATCGGAAACAGCAATGCGGTTGCATTGCCCAGGAACTCGCTCTTCTGATGCTCGGCAATCTCGCCGATGAATTCCACGTCCGCGCCGGCCAGCAAGGGCTCGATCTTGGTCTTGAAATATTCCTGGTCGACCTTGTCGACCTTGGCAGCGATTTTCAACGGCATGCCCGCGCGTGCCGCGATGCGGATGGCCGCATCGGGGGCTTTTTCAGGCGAGATGCGGCCGAGGAATGCCAGATATTGTCCGCCCGCGCCCTTCTGCAGAAGCTGCTGCGGGAGACCGTGATGGATGGTGGCCACGTAATTCGCTTGCGGCAAAGGCTCGCGCTGCGAATCGGAAATCGATACGACCGGCGTATCCGGGAACATCCTGTAGAGGTGTGGCAGTTCCGGCAGATCGAGCCGCCCGTGCAAGGTGGTGACCGAGGGCACGCCAAGCAACCGCAGCATGGGATATGCGAAATAGTCCAGATGACAATGGATCACGTCGAATTCATGGGCGCGGCGCGCCACGGTCTCCAACTGCATGAACAAAGGCGCGAAGTAGTCGTGCACGCCCGGATCCAGGCGCAGTGCCCGAGGCCAGATCGGCGCAAGCTGCGCCTTGGTGCCGCTGTCGCCAGACGCAAACAACGTGACTTCGTGTCCGAGTTCCACCAATGCGTCTGTCAGATAAGCGACTACACGTTCCGTCCCCCCATAGAGTTTCGGAGGCACCGCCTCGATGAGTGGCGCAACCTGGGCAATCTTCATAGGCAATCTCCCTGTACAGAACCGGAAAAGTTCTTCGATGCATCACAACGCATACAGTTCCCCTGCACAAGGTGGCTTTGGGAACGTATGCTCATCAGACGACTCTTACGAGAGAATGCGCGAAACGCATTTTGTAACTTCTTCATTGCCAGATTTGGAGCCGCCCGTGATTTCATCTGCCGTTGCCCTCGATCCCTCCCGCCAAGATGCCGCTGCCGAGGAAGTGCCGGCATCGCAGTATCGGATCGCCGCCAGCGCCAGCTCGCAGGAGCGCCGCACGCGCACGCTCAAGCATGGCGACACCTTTGCGGTATTCGATCATCGCGGCGACATGGGCAGCGAACCCGGCAGCAGCGAGGGCATCTATCACCGCGACACGCGCATTCTTTCGCAGCTCACCGTGTTGCTGGAGGAAGCCCGCCCGCTGTTGTTGAGTTCGATGATTCAGGATGACAACACCGTGTTCAGCGCGGATCTGAGCAACCCGGATCTGCTGGTCGGCGACAAGATCGCGCTGCGGCGCGAACAGGTGCACGTGCATCGCCTGAAATTCCTGTGGTGCGGCGCGTGCTATGAACGGCTGTTGGTCCGCAATTTCAGCGTCAGCCCCCTGCAGGTGCGTTTGACCGTGCGCTTCGGCGCGGATTTCGCCGATCTATTCGAGGTCCGCGGCGAGAAACGCGCGGCGCGCGGCACCGCGGCAGCGTCGCGGCTCAGCGACCGCCACGTCGAGCTGCGTTACCTGGGGTTGGACAAGATTGAGCGTGTCACCAATCTCGAATTCGAACCGGCACCGCAGAACTTGAGCGTGTCGCGCGCCATATACGATGTCGAACTGAAGCCTCTCCAAGTGCGGCGCATTTTCGTGCGCTGCGGACTGGCCGACACGGAAGGCACGCCATGGAGCGGACGCACCTATTATCGGCACATGCGCACCGCGCGCCACGCGCTGCGCGAATCCAGCGGCCGCGCGGCGAGCATCGCCAGCTCCAACTCGGTGTTCAACGAGATCGCGCGCCGCGCCATTGCGGATCTGTACATGCTGGTGACCGATACCCCGCTGGGACCCTATCCCTATGCCGGCACACCGTGGTTCAGCACGCCGTTCGGCCGCGACGGCATCATCACCGCCTTGATGACATTGTGGGCCGACCCAAGCATTGCCCGCGGTGTGCTGCGCTTTCTGGCCATGACTCAGGCCACCGCGGTGGAGCCGGAACGCGATGCCGAGCCGGGCAAGATTCTGCATGAAATGCGCCATGGCGAGATGGCCAATCTGCACGAGGTCCCCTTCGGCCGCTACTACGGTACCGTCGATGCCACGCCGCTGTTCGTTCTGTTGTTGGGCGAGTATTTCATGCGCACCGGCGATGCGGACACGGTACGCGACCTCTGGCCGCACGCCAAAGCGGCCTTGGATTGGATCGACACCTATGGCGATCGCGACGGCGATGGTTTCGTGGAGTATTACCGGCAAACCAAGGAGGGCCTCGCCAATCAAGGTTGGAAGGACTCGCAAGATGCGGTGTTCCATCGCGATGGCCGCTATGCCGAAGGTCCGATCGCACTGTGCGAGGTGCAGGCCTACGTGTATGGCGCCAAGCGGCACGCTGCGACACTGGCGGCGGTGCTCGGCGATGAGACTCACGCCCGCCAGCTGCACCTGCAGGCGGAAGCTTTGCGCAAGAACTTCGAGGAGAAATTTTGGTGCGATGAACTGTCCGTCTATGCAATTGCACTGGACGGCGCCAAGCAGCCCTGCCGGGTGATCTCCTCCAATTCGGGCCAGGTGCTGCTCACCGGCATCGCGAGTCCGCAACGCGCGGAACGCGTGGCGCAAACGCTGCTGGGACCGGCCTGCTTCAGCGGCTGGGGCATTCGCACGCTGGGACTGTGCGAACCGCACTACAACCCCATGTCCTATCACAATGGCTCTGTCTGGCCGCATGACAACGGGCTGATTGCACTGGGATTGGCGCGTTACGGTCACAAAGAGGCGGCCGCGCAGGTTTTCACCGCGCTTTTCGACGCCGGCTCCTACATGGACTTGCGGCGACTGCCGGAACTGTTCTGCGGTTTCCTGCGGCGCCAGCACAATGCGCCGACCCAGTATCCTGTCGCCTGCGCGCCGCAGGCATGGGCAAGCGCCACGGTCTTGGCGCTGTTGCAGGCCTCGCTCGGTTTGGAACTCGCCGATTCAGCCAACGAGATCGCCTTCTATCGCCCCGTCCTGCCGGAATTTCTCGACACCCTGCACCTGCGCAATCTGCGCCTCAGCGGCGGCTCGGCCGATGTGCTGCTGCAGCGGCATGGCGCGGATGTGGCGGTCACCCAGACGCGCCGCGACGGAAACGTATCGGTGGTGGTTCGCTACTGATCTTCGTCGCGATTGGGCCGGGTTTCCGGCATGGCGAACGCCACCAACAGGGTGGCGGCCATGCCCACGGCTGCCAGCGCATAGAACGCAATGCGCGTGCTGAAGTGATCGGCCAGCCAGCCCGCGGCCGGCGTGCTCAGCGTCCCGCCGATGCCCACGCCGAATCCGACGAACCCCAGTGACAGGTTGAAGTGCCGGGTGCGGGCGGCGACATCGCTGACGATGAGCGGCACCATGATGCCGAAGCATGCGCCGCCGATACCATCCAGCGCCTGCACCGCAACCACCGCCGTCGGATCGGAGGTGACGGCGAATATCAAAGCCCGCACCGGCAGCACGCAAAAGCCCAGCATCAGCACCAGCCGCCGGCCGCGCGTATCGGCCATGCGCCCGACCGATGGAGAGGCCAGAGCCACGATGATTTGCGGCAGCACGATGCATGCCGCGATCAACAAGCTGGGGTTGCCGACGCGCGCCGTCATGGTGCCGCTGACGAGCATGAGCATGGGTGCGTTGGCAAACGTGAACAGCATGGCGCATGCGCTGAATATCAGGATGCGCCGATCGCCCAACACGTGAAAAAATCCGGTGCGGGTCATGCCCTCCTGCGCCCGTGTGGTGATCGGCCGCGGTTTCTCGATGGCCACTTTGCGCAACGGCCACAGCGCCGCCAGCGCCGGCAACGTCAACGCGGCGGTCAAATAGAACACGGCCCGTTCCGACACGTATTGCCCGCAGGCGCCCATCAGCGCGGCGCCGACACCGTTGCCGATGGCCGCATATCGCGCATTGCGCCCCAGGCGCACGCCCATGCCGAAACGGCCGGCGATCACCAAACTCATGGCAGCCGTCGCCGGCCCCAACGTGCAACTGGACAAGCCGTGCAGAATTTCCGCCAAATAGACGAACAGTGGAATGGGGTAGACCGCGAACATCAGCGCGCAGGCGGTGAATGCCAGCACGCTGAAGGCCGCCACGCGAGTCTTGTTGGGCATGGCATCGACCAATGCGCCTGCCGGCACTTGACTGGCCATCGCGGCGACGGTGCCGATGCTCAGGGCCAATCCGATCGAGGTTTGAGTCCAACTCTGCGCCGTCAAATAGACTGCGATGAACGGTCCAAAGCCGGTTTGAATGTTGGCAACGAAAAGATTGAACCAGTCGAGAGCCTTGCCTGCGCCATCCGGCGCCGGCCCACCTCCGCCATCGGTGTTGCGGCCCGCGGACGCGTCTTGATTCGCCGGCGGCGGCTGCGGAATTCCCGCGGTTGAATGTGCCGGCGGATTGAACTCGGCTGCGCTTTGCATGCAATCACTTGTTCTGCGGCGGCACGGTGTTCGCAGGCGGCGCCTGCTGAGAATTGGCTTGGGGGGCGGGTGCCGATGCGGGCGTCGGCGCCGGCGCAGGCGCTGAAATCGGTGTGGGTGCCATCAATGCCCGCGGGTGCGAGGCCTGGCGATATTCGGGCGTGCCCTGCACCACCTTGGCGTTCACAACCAAGGAGATGGGCCTCTCGGGATCGTCCGGGTGAAATCGCAGCAATCCCCAATCGACCGCGGCGCGTCGATTGCCGACGCCGAGAAAACCACCGAACTCTATTAGAACCAAGCGCACACGGCCGCCTGCATCTGCCTGCACATCCACCACCCGCCCCAAATCCTCGCCGTCGGCGCTTAGCACCTTCTTGCCCAGGATGGATGCGACCGACGCTTCGATGGGCTTCACCTCAGGGGCCGTGGCGACGCGTACCGGCTGCGGTTCCACCGGCGCCGGCTTTTCGTTTTCCGGGGCGGGCCGCGGGCGGCGTTTCACGACCCTCGGTTTTGGCGTTTCAGGCACGCAGGGTGGGGCGGCGTTCGCGACGTCCGCGTTCGGAACCGGTGCGGTGTCGGGAGTCTGCTCCTCCACGGGTGGGCTGGATGGCGTCGCGTCGATCGGGGCTTGCGGTTCGGGCTGCTTTTGAATGCGTTGTTCGGCCACCGGCCGGCTCTGGCAGGCGCTCAGTAAGCCGATGACGGCGCATGCCATGATCGCTCGGTAGCTCATGCTCGTTGCTCCACGCTGACGCGCATCTGGCGGCCATACATGCGGCTGTAGGCGCCTCGGCTCTGCAGCAGCAGTCGCGGCGCGCCATCTTCGATGATCCTGCCGCGGTCCAGGACCACGATGCGATCGAAGGAATCGAGGGTCGATAGCCGGTGGGCGATGGCAATGACGGTGCGGCCCTTGAACAGACGCGACAAGGCCTCCTGGATGGACTGTTCGGATTCGGTATCCAGCGATGAGGTGGCCTCATCCAGCACCACGATGGGGGCATCCATGAGAAAGGCGCGCGCAATGGCCAAGCGCTGGCGCTGACCGCCCGACAGTTTCATGCCGCGTTCGCCAACCAGGGTGTCGAAACCGTCGGGCAAACGATTGATGAACTCGGTGCAGCGCGCAGCCTCCACCGCCCGGAACACCTCCTCGTCGCTGGCCTCCGGTCGACCGTAACGCAAATTCTCCAACAGCGAGCGGTGAAACAATGAAATGTCCTGCTGTACGACTGCAATGGAACTGCGCAAGCTCTCCTGGGTGACTTGCGCGATGTTCTGTCCATCGATCAATACGGCCCCAGAGTCCGGATCATAGAGACGCTGCATCAGGGCGATGATGGTCGATTTGCCGGCGCCGGAACGTCCCACCAGGCCAACTTTCTGCCCGGCGTGCACTTCCAAATCGAATTCATTCAGTACGTTTTGGCCGCTCGGATAGCTGAAGGACACCTTTTCGAACGTGATTTTTCCGCCGCGCACGGTGAGCGGCTTAGCATCGGGCGCATCCTGCATTTCATGCGGCAGGCCGAGCACCTGCACGGCTTCGGCCAGCTTCGCCATCTGTTGCACCATGTCGACCAATGCCATGGCGAAATCCCGCGAAGCATGCAGAACCGTGAATCCAAGCGTCGTGGTCAACACCACGTCGCCGGTGGATATCTTGCCGCGGCGCCACAGTTCCACCGACCAAACCAGCACGCCCGCGGTGACCATGAAAACCGTGACGGCGTGAAACAGCCGCAGCCGCTCGAGCGAGCGCAGGCTGGCTTGTTGCGCCCGCATCTCGTCGCGGATCTTGCCGCCGAGGCGCTCCTGTTCGCGGCGCGCGGCGCCGAAGGCCCGCACCAGTCCTATGTTGCTGACGACGTCGGTCAGATCGCCGCTGACATGCGCTGCCTGGCCCGCGAAATTTTGATGCAGATGCCGGCCATGCGCGGCCAGCCAACCAATGCTCGCGCCCAGTCCGGCGACCACCAACAACAGCACCGCGGTGAGATGCCAGTTGATCGTGCCCAGCACAACGATGCTGCCGATCACCGCCGCACCGGGCGGGATGGTGGTCCAGGTCAGCGAGTTTTCAATGAGCCATGCCGCATTGGCCGCCGCCGTGATGCGGCCGGCCAGCGCGCCGGGAAACTGCTCGACGAAGTAGCGCGTGCCCTGGCCGGACAGATGGTTGAACAGATCCAGCCGAATGTCGCCGCCCACAGCCACGAAAGCGTAGGTCGACACCCAGCCGGCCAGCCGCCACAACAGATTATCGCCGGCGACCAACGCCAGCAGCAGCACCACCGCGCCCCACAGCGTGTAAGGCGGCGGGCTGTGCGTGCCCAACACGTCGACCAGATTCTTGACTGCGTATTGAGATGCCACGGCGCAACTGACGGCGGCAAAAACGGCGATGAGAACCACGGCATGGCTCAGGATGCGTCTACGCACGTAGTGGGCGATAAAGCCGATCGCTCCATGGGCATACCGTGGCACAGGCATAGTTGATTCCATTGCGCCGTGGTGGGTCGGCACCGAGCCTATTCTCAAGGCATTCCATGGGAGCGACGGACGGATAATGTTGCGAGTGCTTGTCAGCAATTCCTTACAGCGCGCTTCACCGACCTGCGCTGTGGACCTAACCAAGTCGCCGCCGCGCGGCATCCGCAGAATTTGATCGGCGGCAACCGGAATCAGGCGCACACTACGATGTAGAACAGGACTGCGCTGGCTGGCACGGTGGGCAAAATCGATGACGGATGAACACGCGGGCGCCCTGGCATTCCTGCAGCGGCTGGCCAAGGAGGTATCGGAAGGCAGCATCGATCTGCCATGTTTCCCTGACGTGGTGGTGCGCATCTCCCTCGCACTGGCCGATGCGAAAACCAATGCCGACCGCATCGTCACCATCGTCGGCGCCGAACCGCGCCTCGCGGCGCGGATACTGCAGACTGCCAATTCCGCCGCCTTCAACAGCTCCGGCAAAGTGTTGACCGACTTGCGCTCCGCCATCACCAGGCTGGGACAGCAGATGGTCCAAGGCACCGCCATGTCCTATGCCGTGCAGCAGATGAAGAACGAGCAATCGTTGCGGCCCATCGCCGCGCCACTCGCGCAGCTTTGGAATCGCAGCATTGCGGTCGCTTCGCTCAGCCGCCTGATCGCCGCCAAGACCAGGATAAATACCGATGAAGCTTTCCTGACCGGATTGCTGCATGGCATCGGTCATCTCTACATCCTGGCGCGGTCTGCGGCGAACGCCGACAGCCAATCGGTGATGCAATCCGTTGCCGGCTGGCATGCATCGATTGGCAAGGCAGTGTTGGAAAATTGGGGATTCGACCAGGCGCTGTGCGATGCGGTGGGTGAACAGGAGGATACGGAACGCCGCTGGAAGCACACCGCCACGCTCGCGGACATTCTCATCGCCAGTCTGGTTCTCGCGGACACATTGCAGCAGCCCGAGCCGCGCGCCATCCACAGCGACGGCATCAACGCGTTTTTGAGCATCGGCGTGACTCCTACCGACTGCACCGTCATTCTTTCGCAGGCAGACGAACAAATTCGCCTGATACATGAGGCGCTGGGTTAGGGAACATCGCCGCCACCGCTATTTTTGGGGCGCCGCATGAATCGGATCGACCCAATAGACTTCTTCGAACCGCTCCGCCGCGTCGATGTTCAGATTGACCACCACCGATTCGTTGTCGCTGCGCACCAGCACGCACTCCAGTGGTGAATCGCTCAAAGCGTTTATCTCTTGATGCGGCACATACGGCGGAACGAAAATGAAGTCCCCGGCATCCGCCGTGGCCGTGAACTCCAATCGATCGCCCCATCGCATGCGCGCGGCGCCGCGCACCACATAAATGACGCTCTCCAGGGCGCCATGATGATGTGCGCCGGTCTTCGCGTTCGGATTGATCAGCACCGTGCCGGCCCAGAGCTTCTGCGAGCCGACGCGGGCGGAGTTGATTGCGGCCGCGCGCAGCATTCCCGGCGTCTGCGCGGTGTTGCCGTCCAAGCGGTCGCTCTTGATCACCCTGACGCCCTGATTGCGCCAATTTGGTGTCTGCTTCATATTCACCCCGCATGATCTCGAGCACGCCCAAATGGACCATCGCCGCCCCCACGTTCGCGCGCGGTATCGGTGGCCGCTTTTCCGCACTTTAACATGGGCGGATTTCTGATCGCATTCCTCGCGGTCGGCCTCGGCGCAGCGCTCACGACTGTTGCGAGGCTCGCGTCGGAAAGCTGCGCTGGTGTAGACTGAAACTCATGCAAAGCCATCGAATGACCGCCATCGTCTGCGCTGTGTCGCTGCTGACCTGCGCGGCATCCGGCCATGCCGCCCCGGTCTTGGACAACGAACGTATCGCGGTCTGGGACGCCACGTCGGCGTTGCCTGCCGCCCAGCACGATTTCGTTGCCATCTCGCTGGACCACAAAGGCCAGGCGAAATTCGGCCGCAAGGGCGAGATTCCGGCCACGGACGGGGCGCATACCGTCGTGGTGGAATTGAAAGGCGTGACGCTGCCGCCGCTCGAGAACACCACCGGCTTGCCGCTTGCGTTTCCGCGCCCACACGTGCAAAAGCTGTTCGAGAATGATCAGGTGGTGGTGTGGAATTACGTCTGGCATCGCGGCCAGAAAACCCCCATGCACTTCCACGACAAGGACGCCTTGGTGGTTTTCGAGGACACGGGCGCGCTGAGCTCGACCACGCAGGATGGCAAGGTGGTGGTCAACGAGTACAAGGACGGCGACATTCGGTTCAACAAGCGCGATCGTTCCCACAGCGAGTTGCTGGTCAAGGGTCACATGCGCGCCGTCATCACCGAGTTGAAATAAGCTAAAGCAGCAGCGGGGCCAACTCCGACAAGGAATCGATCAAGGCATCGCAGCCGAGCGTGCGCGGATCCCGCCCCTCGTTGTAGCCGTAGCTCACGCACACCACCGGGATGCCGGCGCCCCGTGCCGCCTGAACGTCGTTGCTCGAATCCCCGACCATGAGACACCGCGTGCGGCTTAAGCGCAAGGCTTCGCAGGCGAACAGCAGGGGCTGCGGGTCCGGCTTGCGCCGCTCGCAGCTGTCGCCGCCGACGATCACATCCACCCAGCCGCTGAATCCACGGCTTTCGATCAGCGCCGCAGCAAATCGATGCTGCTTGTTCGTCACCACGGCGATCCGCGTCCCGGCCTGATGCAGCCGGATCAGCAGGTCGGCGGCACCCTCATAGGCCCGTGCGCTGCTGCGTCCGGACTCCTCCAGTTCTTCGTAGACATGAAAGAAGCGTTGCAGAAGCAACGCCTCCTCATCAGCATCGAGAACCACGCGCCGTGCCGCGGCCGCGCGCTGGATCAGCACCGGTGAACCGCGTCCGATCATGCCGCGCACTTCATGCGCGGCGAACGGCGCCCAGTGGCGAATTTCGACCGCGGCGTTCAGCGCAGTCGCGATGTCATCGAGCGTGTCGAACAGCGTGCCGTCCAGATCGAACAGCACGCCCTCGAGCGGATTGCCGCGCCACTGCACTAGCAATCCAGGGTGATGCTGACGGGACAATGATCGCTGCCGAGCACCTTGGCGTGAATCTCGGCCTTCTTCACGGCATCGCGCAGTTTGGGGGAGACCAGGATATAGTCGATTCTCCAACCCACGTTGCGCGCGCGCGAATTGGCGAAATGACTCCACCATGAATAGTGGCCATTGCCCTGGGTGAACATCCTGAAGGTGTCGATGAATCCGGCATCGACGAAGGCCTGAAAGCCGGCACGCTCCTCATCCGTGAATCCCTTCTTGCCGCGATTCGGCTTGGGATTGGCCAGATCGAGTTCGGTGTGCGCGACGTTCAGATCGCCGCAGAAAATTACCGGCTTGGTCTTCTCCAACTGGCTGCAGTAGGCGAGGAATGCCGGGTCCCAATGCTTGAATCGCAGCGGCACGCGGCTCAAGTCGTCCTTTGCGTTGGGCGTGTACACCGTCACAATGAAGAACTTCGGGTACTCAGCCGTGATGACTCTGCCCTCTTCCGAGCTGTCGCGCTTCAACTCGTCCGCAAACGCGAATCGCTTGGCGAAATCGGCCGGAAAGCCGTTGATCACCTCGAGCGGCTCATGCTTCGAGAATATGGCCGTCCCCGAATAGCCCTTCTTCAGCGCCGAGTTCCAATGCTCCTTGTAATTGGGCAGATCGATTTCGATCTGCCCGCGCTCGGCCTTGGTTTCCTGCAGGCACAATATGTCAGGATCATGTTCCTTGAGAAAGGACTGAAACAAGCCTTTCTTGTATACGGCGCGAATGCCGTTGACGTTCCACGAATAGATTCTCACACGTGACTCATTTGTGTTGATCTTCCCAACCGGCGTCCCAGCCGCCGCCCAGCGCCTTGTACACCGCGACCAGCGAGGTGGCTGCATCGGTGCGGCTCTGCGACAGCAGCAACTCCGCGCTCAGTGCGGTGCGTTCCGCGTCGAGCACCTCGAGGAAATCGATCAGACCGCCCTCGAAGCGCTTGCGCGCCAAGTCCGCCGCCCTGTCGCTCGCCGCTGCCGCGGTGCGCAGCGAGTCGCGTCGCGATTGTGCACGCCCGTAGCTGATCAGGGAACCCTCCGTATCCTCGAGCGCGCCCAACACCGCCCCCTCGTAGGCGGCCAATGCCGCCTCCGTCAACGCTTTCGAGGAGCTGATGCGCGCCCGCACCCTGCCCAAATCGAACGCAGCCCAGGAGATGCTGGGACCGAATGAATAGAAACGCGTCGGACTGTTGCCGAGGTCGCTGATGGTGGGTCCGGAATAGCCGATCTCGCCGTTGAACGTCACCTTCGGAAACAAATCGCCGGTGGCCACACCGATGCGCGCAGTCGCCGCCGCCAGGCGTCGTTCTGCAACCCGCACGTCAGGCCGACGGCGCAGCAGCTGTTCCGGCGAGCCGATGGAGTTGATGACGGGCAGCTCCGGAATTCGCGCCTGCGGACCCAGGCGCTCGGTCAAGGCATTGGGCTGCCTCCCGGTGAGCACGCTCAGACGGTAGATGGTGGTTGCGACGGTGGTCTGCAGGCTCGGAATCGAAGCCAGGGTGGTTTGCCACTGCGCTTCGGCCCGCGAAGTATCGAGTTCATTGCCGCGCCCCGCCTCGAGACGATTGCGGGTCAGCTTCAAGGTGTTCAGCTCACTGTCGGCGTTGCGCTCGGTGAGCGCCAGCTGATCCTGCAGCCCGCGCAAAATGAAATAATTCCGTGCCACTTCGGCGATCACGCTCACTCTGGCATCCCGCAGCGACGCAGCCGCGGCCCCCAGGTCGCCCCGCGCCGCTTCCACATTGCGACGCACGCGCCCGAACAAATCCAACTCCCACAAGCCATCGAAGCCCGCGTCCGCGGTATCGAACATGCGATCATGCAGGTCAAATCCGGGCAGTTGCTGCTGAGTTTCCAGATTCTTGCTGTAGCCGGCCGCCAAAGTCACCGTCGGATACAGATCGAACCCCGCGAGGCGCTTCGCGGCGCGAGCCGCCTGCAGATTGGCGGCAGCCGCCGCCAGATCCTTGTTGTGCGCCAACGCGTCGTCCACCAACTGTGACAGCGTGGGATCGGCGAAGCCCAGCCAATACCGCTGCACGGGATCGCTCTCGGTGAATCCCGGTTCGCCCGCATTCGCGAAATGAGCATCGACGGGGGTCTCGGGCCGGTGGTAGTTCGGTCCGACCGCACAAGCCGAGAGTGCGCCGCCGGCCATGAATATTGCCGCTAGCTTGCTAACCACCATGCGTCTCCTGTCCGTCCGCTGGCGGCAGCGTCGTTGCACCCGGGTGCCTGCGCCGTTCCAGCCAGCTCTCGATGGTGACGAAGAACACCGGCGTCAGGAACAAGCCGAACATGGTGACTCCCAACATGCCAGCGAACACCGCGATGCCGATGGCCTGGCGCATCTCGCTGCCGGCGCCGGTCGCCGTCACCAACGGGATCACGCCCATGATGAAGGCGAACGAGGTCATGAGGATGGGCCGCAAACGCAGGCGGCAGGCTTCGATGGCCGCGTCCACCGGCGCCAAGCCATGCTCCACCCTTTCGCGTGCGAACTCGACAATGAGGATGGCGTTCTTGCAGGCCAATCCCACCAAGACGATGAAACCTATCTGCGTGAGCACATTGTTATCCGAACCCTTCAACCACACGCCGATCATCGCCGACAACAGGCACATGGGCACGATGAGGATCACTGCCAAAGGCAAGGCCCAGCTCTCGTACTGCGCCGACAGGATCAGGAACACCAGCATCACGCACAGCGGGAACACCAGCAGCGCAGTGTTACCCGCGGACTTTTGCTGGAAGGTCAGGTCGGTCCACTCGAAGCCGAAGCCATTGGGCAAGGTGTCGTGCAGCACACGCTCCATCGCCGTCGTCGCCTGGCTGGAGGAGACCCCGGGCGCACCCTGGCTGTTGATGTCGGCCGCCAGATACACGTTGTAATGCGAGACCCTGTCGGGACCCGCTTCGAAATGAATGTCCGCCACCGCGCCCATGGGCACTTCGTCGCCATTGAGATTGCGCATCTTCAGGTTCGCCACGTCCTCGGGCTGTGCGCGAAACTGCGGTTCGGCCTGCGCATACACCCGGTAGGTGCGGCCGAATCGATTGAAGTCGTTGATGTAGGTGGAACCCAGGTAGGTCTGCAGCGTATCGAATACTTTCGACAACGGAACCGCCTGGCGCTTGGCCTTGACGCGGTCCACATCCGCGTACAACTGCGGCACACTGTTCTGGAAGGTAGTGTACGTGGCGTAGGGATTCAACTCCTTCGTCTGGCGCGCCTTGTTCAACACCTCGTTGGTGATGCGCGCCAGTTCGTCGTAGCCGTGCGCGCCGCGATCCTGGATGAACAGCTTGAAGCCGCCGGTGTTGCCCAGACCCTGCACCGGCGGCGGCGGCACGGCGAATATCACGGCGTCTTGAATGGTGCTGAACTTGCCGTTCAAGGACTGGGCGATGGCGCCTGCCGACAGTTCCTTGGTGGTGCGTTCTTCAAAAGGCTTCAGCGGAAAGAACAACACCGCCGTGTTGCTGAGGTTGACGAAGCCCTGCACCGACAAACCGGAGAAGCCGATGACGTGATCGACGCCCGGGGTTTCCAGGGCGAGTTTCGACATTCGCGCCACCACGGCTTCGGTCCGATCGAGCGATGCCGCGTCCGGCAACTGCACGACGCCGATCAGATACTGCTTGTCCTGAGAGGGAATGAATCCGCCCGGGACCAGCTGAAACATGCCCCAGGTCCCCGCCAACAGAACCGCGAATGCACCCAATATCACCACGCGAATGGCGGTGATGCGCTTCACTCCATGACCGTAGCGTTCGGACGCCGCTTCGAAACCGCGGTTGAATAACCTGAAAAAGCCTCCCAACACCTTGTTGATGCCGCGTTGAAATACATCCGGCGGCGCGTTTCGCGGCTTCAGCAGCAGTGCCGCCAACGCCGGCGACAGCGTCAGTGAGTTGAAAGTGGAGATCAACGTGCTGGCGGCAATGGTGATGCCGAACTGGCGGTAGAACTGGCCGGTCAAGCCCGACACGAACGCGACCGGCACGAACACCGAGCACAGCACCAAGGCGATGGAAATGATGGGCCGGGTCACCTCGCCCATGGCCGCATGGGCGGCCGCATGTGGATTCAGGCCCTGCTCTATCTTGCGTTCGATGTTCTCCACCACCACAATGGCATCATCGACGACGATGCCGGTGGCCAGCACCAAGCCGAACAGCGTCAACGAATTGATGGTAAAGCCTGCCAGCAGCAACGCCGCCAAGGTCCCTATGATGGCCACCGGCACCGCAACCAGGGGAATGATGCTGGCCCGCCAGGTTTGCAGGAACACCACCACCACCAACACCACCAGCAGCACGGCCTCGAACAAGGTATGCACCACCGATTCGATCGAGTGGCGCACGAACACGGTCGGGTCGTAATCGATTTCGTAGCTGACGCCCTCGGGGAAATTCTTCGCCAGCTCCTTCATGGTGGAGCGCACCGAATCCGACAGCTCGAGCGCGTTCGATCCGGGGAGCTGGAAAACGGGAATCGCAACCGCGGGTCCGCCGTCCAGCATGCTGCGCAGGGCGTAGTTGTCGGGGCCCAGTTCGAGCCGCGCCACATCGCGCAGATAGGTGGTCTCACCATTGGCGCCGCTCTTCACCACGATATTTTCGAATTCCTGCTCGGTCTGCAGGCGGCCTTGAGCATTGACGATGTATTGAAACTGCGTACCCGGCAGCGAAGGCTCGCCGCCGATTTGACCGGCGGCGACTTGCACGTTTTGCTCGCGCACGGCCGCCAGTACTTCATCGACATCCATGTTGCGGGCGGCGATCTTGCCGGGGTCGAGCCAAAGACGCATGGCATAGTCGCCCGAGCCGAACACCTCCACGTCGCCGGCGCCCTTCAAACGCGCCAGCACGTCCTTGATCTGGATCACGGCGTAGTTGCGCAGATACAAGGAATCGTAGCGGCGATCCGCGGATTTCAGGAACACCACCATGGTCAAGTCGGGGGAACGTTTCTGGGTTACAAGGCCGACCTGTCGCACCACGTCCGGCAAGCGCGTTTCGGCCTGGCTGACGCGGTTCTGCGTCTGCACCTGCGCGATGTCGAGATCGGTGCCCAAACGGAATGTGACGGTGATGGAAAACGTGCCGTCGGGCGTGGCGGTCGAATTGGTATAGATGGCGTTTTCGACGCCGTTGATCTGCTGTTCGAGCGGCGTGATCACCGTTTCCGCAATGGTCTTCGGCGATGCACCCGGATACTGGCCGCTGACCACCACGGTTGGCGGCACGATCTCCGGGTATTCGCTGATGGGCAGCGTCGGCATGGCCAGCAAACCCGCCACCGTGATGAGGATGGCCAGCACGGTGGCGAAAATCGGCCGCTCGATGAAAAACGAAGAAATGTTCATCGCTTGAGGCCCTTACGACGCGGCGGGTACGGCCGTGTCGGCGCCCATCACGACCTTCTGCGGCGTGACGGTAACGCCGGGATGCACGCGCTGCGCGCCGTTGACCACGATCACATCGCCCGGCTTCAAGCCTTCACGCACCACGCGCAAGCCATCGATCACGCGCCCCAGCTTGACCTTGCGATATTCGATCTGGTTGTTGGCGCCGAGCACCAGCACATACTTTTGACTTTGATCGGTGTTGACCGCGCGATCCTCGATGAGGATTGCCGAGTATTCGCCGCTGCCGAGCAGTTGCACGCGGGCGAACAGTCCGGGGGTGAACTGTCCGTCCTTGTTGGGCAGCACCGCGCGCGCCCGGATGGTGCCGGTCTGCGGGTTGAGCTGGTTGTCGACGAAATCCATTTTGCCGGCGTGCGGGAAACCGTCTTCGTTGGCCAATCCCACCTGCACCGGATTGCCGTTGTCGCGCGAACTTGGCCGCTCGCCGTTTTGCGCCATCTTGGTGTAGCGCAGGTAGCTCTGCTCGTCCGCATCGAAGTACAGATAGATCGGATCCAACGACACCACCGATGACAGCAAGGTACCGCCATTGCTGCCGCCGGTGACCAGGTTGCCGCGTGTCACCTCGGCGCGGCTGGCGCGGCCGTCGATGGGACTGGTAACGCGGGTGAAACTCAAGTTGAGCGCGGCGGTCTCGAGAGACGCCTCCGCGCCCGCTACGTTTGCTTGAGCTTGCGCCAGCGTGCTCTTGCGCTCATCGAGTTCCTCTTCCGACACCGCTCCGCTGTCCTTCAGTCGCTGGACGCGGGTCAGCTCGATGCGCCCGAGCTCGAGCGCGGTCTTGAATCGCTGAAGGTCGGCATTGGCCCGATCGTACTCAGCCTTGTAAGGGCGCGGATCGATGACGAACAGCAGGTCACCGCGCTTCACCTGGGCGCCCTCGGTGAAAGCCACCTTGTCTATGTAGCCCGAAACGCGCGGGCGGATTTCGACGGTTTCGATGGCCTGAAGACGCCCGGTGAACTCGTCCCAATCCTTGACCTTTTTCTCGAGCACCTGGGCGACGCTGACTTGCGGCGGCGGAGGGGGGCCTTGAGGGCCGCCGGATCTGCCGCAGGAGGCCATCCCAATGAAAATGCCGACGGCGGCGCACATCGCGCCCAATCTATTGATAGTTTTCACAAAATCTCCCTCGGCAATCAGACCTTTCGTACGAGGTCGCATCCCGCATATTTGACAGTTGCCTGACTATCGTGCCGGGCACCCACATAATCAACTGCGAGCGCCTACAAAATGATGAACTGAGCTAATAACCAGACTTGCGTTATGGGCAATACGGTATTGACAATCATTCGCATTCGCGTTCATGCTACGCCCATGATTGTTTGCGTATGCAAAGCCGTTTCAGACCGCCAGATCAGAGCCGCCGTAAAACAGGGCGCGGCATGCATGCGCGATCTGACCCGCGATTTGGGGGTGGGGACTTGTTGCGGCAAGTGCATTCCCGAAGCGCGTTCGGCTTTGTCGGAAAGCCTGAGCTCCTGCGAGTTCTCGCGCTCGAATCTGTTCTCTCCCTCCCCCGAATTCGCCGCCTAGGATTGCAGTGATACAATCGCGTCGCTTGCGCATCAGCGCATGCGTAACGACGAGGGGCTCACGTGCAGGGCGACACCAAGGTCTTGGATTATTTGAATCAGGCGCTCAAGAACGAGCTGACCTCGATCAATCAGTATTTTCTGCACGCTCGCATGCTCGACAACTGGGGCATGAAACGCCTCGGTAAAATCGAGTACCAGGAATCCATCGATGAGATGAAGCACGCGGACCGGCTCGTCAAGCGCATCCTGTTTCTCGACGGCCTGCCGAATCTGCAAGACCTGGGCAAGTTGTACATCGGCGAGGATGTGCGCGAAGTACTGCAGTGCGATTTGAAGCTGGAGATGGCGGCACACCCGATGTACAAGGCGGCCATCGCACATTGCGAGTCGGTGTCGGACTACGTGACCCGCGATCTTCTGGTCCACATACAGAAGAGCGAAGAAGAACACATCGATTTCATCGAAGAGCAGTTGGGACTCATCGAAAAGATGGGTCTGCAGAACTACGTGCAAAGCGCCGCCGGAGAGTTGCAGGAAGCGGACTAGGCGATGGAATGATGCAGGGAGGCATCGGGTGGGGCGTCACCGCGCGCGTGCGCCGGTGAAGGTCGCGCTTCCAAAGAGGTGGCGGGCGGAACCGCTGATCCGATCCTCCTCGACTTGTGCGACGATTTTCAGGTTCATGCGCATCGGCTTGGTGAGCTTGGCCGACCAACTCAGGCGATTGCCATCGACCCGGCCATCGCTGATGGAGGCCACGTGCTCGCCATCCGACATCGAGCCCGTCAAGGTCGTACCGGCCGTCGCCAATTCGAGCACGCCTCGCCTCTCGCCCATGGGCGTCTTCAAGACGATGTTCCATCTGCCCTCAATCCCGGTGTTCATGCCGCTTCCTTTTGCATCTCGTTAGAAATCGAGAATTCAAACTCGACAAGGCAACCTTCTCGTCCCTACATGCCCTTGTGGCTCGCGGCGAGGCGCTTGAATGGGGACACTTTCGAGGCGAGGGCCTCGAAACCCAATTCACCCCCGACGTATTATTGGGTGAGCGCGGGCGCTTCACGCCGTTCGCCGCGGAACTTGGCGCGGTTCGACTCAATGACGTGTTCTTGAGCGGGTTACGCGCATTGGAGCGATTCCCAGAACACTCAACCCGAGCGAGATGCCGGGGTGGATTTCGATCCCGAGCGTTAGCTTTCATGCAGTCTCCTTGGCAGCCAACGTCGCCTCACATCAGTTCATCGAGCCCCGCGCAATAGCCCGTCCTCTATCAGGACGAGCGTTGCCTAAAGGCTGGCGCAGCTTACGGGCTCGCGCGGACAAGCAGCGCTGCGCGGACAAATTACGCTGGCCTGCGAGCCGAGGGCATCCGCGATCCACGCAATGTTGAGCACCTGCGAGGCGGCACGGATGGCCGTGGCCGCCTCTGCGGGGATGGCTCCATCGCCTCCGCCCCGCCGGCAGGATTCAGCGACGGCAGCGACGATCGACTCGCCCGAAAATCCCTGGGCATCGAGCGCCGGCAGCAAATCCACGCCGACGGAAAGCACGTGCAATTCATCCAGCGCGTCGCGGGTCAGCAGCGAATGACAGCAGTACAGCCGATCGCGCTTGCCATCCTGCATCACCGAGATCTGCGACTTGGGCTTTTGCAACGCCGGCGCGTCCGGCGTCTGCTGCAGCAAACGGAATACCGCCCATCGCGGGCAGGGATCCGATACCAGACTCATATTGCCCCACGGCAGTGGAATGCCATTGCCTCGGTACACGGCGCGCAAATAGCCGGGTGGATAGGCGTCGAAGAAATGCCAGTGCCTATAGGGCGACACGGCCGTCATGCGCCGCATCACCAACGCGGGGGTCACGCCCAACTTGTGACAGCCGGTGACCGTGTGCGCTTCGCGAATCAGAAAGCGGCGGAACGGGATTCGCGGGCAAAGCAGCGCGCCGGCGAAAAAACTGCATTCGAAGTCGCGCCAGGCATACAGAACATCCTGTGCGCCCATGCCCGCTCCGGAAATGGGCGGCTCCAGGTCGCCCGACGGAGCGGCGCTATGCGGAGAGATGGCGCCGTCGCCGTTGTGCAAAATCCTGTGGCCGATGAAGAACGCCAGCTCGTACTTCAGGCGCTCTTCCTGATTGAGGAGCCGTTTGTTGACGAAAACCGTGCCCGGCGCTTCGAAGCGCGAGCGCACCAGCGCGCCGCTGGGTTTGCGGCCGTCTCCGTCGAACCATTTGATCTCCAATCCATGCCGATTGCAGATCCCGAGCACCGCATCCACACTCAACGGCATCTCGCGTTTGCCGCAGCCCTCGGCAGCGCGTTCGATGTCCGGAAAGTTATTGTGGCGCGTTTCCTGCCAGACACGGATCAGTAATTGCGCGAACTGGCGTCCGGTCGTGCCGGTTTGCGAGAGCAATTCCGGCAGTGCGTTCTGCAGCAGTTCGTGGGAAAACAAAAACGCCGGCTCCAGCGGCATCGCTTCCAACCCGCCGCGTTGCCGCGGCGAGGGAGCCGCCTCGACTTCGGTGTTCTCATCGAGAAACCAGCGGGCATCCTTGCTGAATATCCCGGCGAGCATGTTGAGCATGCCGGCTGAGGGCATGCGTTTTCCGGTCTCGACCATGCTCAGATAGGACACCGACGGGGCGCCCGCAGCGTCGATTTGAACGCAGCGCGCCGACAGCTCATCCAACGTCAAATTGTTGCGCTTCCGCAAGGAACGCAGCTTGGCGCCCAAGAAATGCCCCTGCCGGATCAGCCCCGTCATTCTCGACCCCGGTGAAATTCACACTGTGAAATTTCTAATGTATAAATACGCGTCGCGGCCCCGTTAGACTGTAGACTGTGCGGATCACGACACGCAAGGAGAACCGACTTGAGCAAGGACCCTGGAAATCGATGGCACGGCATAGAGCGGCCCTACACTGCGGCGGACGTCGCGCGGCTTCGAGGTTCGGTGCACATCGAACATTCACTGGCGAGAATTGGCGCCGAGAAGTTCTGGCGCTTGCTGCACAGCGAGCCCGTGGTCGCGGGCCTCGGCTCGATGACCGGAAATCAGGCGATTCAGACCGTGCAGGCGGGACTGAAGGCGATTTACTGCTCGGGCTGGCAGGTCGCCGGCGATGCGAATTCTTCCGGTGAAGTCTACCCAGACCAGAGCCTGTATCCGGTCGACTCCGTGCCCAAAATGGTGGAACGCATCAACAACGCCCTGCTGCGTACCGACCAGATCCATCACATGGAAGGGAAATCCGACATCGATTGGCTGGCCCCCATCATCGCGGACGCCGAAGCGGGTTTCGGCGGCAATCTGAATGCCTTTGAATTGACCAAGGCCTTGATCAAAGCGGGCGCCGCAGGCGTGCATTTCGAAGACCAATTGTCGTCTGCCAAGAAGTGCGGCCACCTCGGCGGCAAGGTGCTCGTATCCACGCAGGATGCAATCAACAAGCTGGTCGCGGCGCGACTGGCCGCAGACGTCATGGACGTCCCAACCGTCGTGATTGCACGCACCGATGCCGATGCAGCCGATCTGCTGCTGACGGATCATGATCCGCGCGACAAACCATTTCTGACCGGCGAACGTTCGAGCGAGGGGTTCTTCTACGTGAAAGCCGGCATCGATCAGGCCATCGCGCGCGGTTTGGCGTATGCACCTTACTGCGACATGATTTGGTGCGAAACCTCTCATCCCGACATGGCGGAAGCCAAGCAATTTGCCGATGGCATCCATGCGAAGTATCCGGGCAAACTACTGGCCTACAATTGCTCGCCTTCCTTCAATTGGGCCACCAAGCTTGACGCAGCGGCGATGAAGAAGTGGCGCGAAGATCTGGCGGCGCTGGGCTACCGGTTCCAGTTCATCACGTTGGCCGGATGGCACGCCTTGAATTTGTCGATGTTCGAACTGGCGACCGCTTACAGTGCCGATGGCATGCTCGGATATTCCAAACTGCAGCAACGTGAATTCGCGCAGGAAAAGGCCGGTTACCGAGCCACCAAGCATCAGGCTTTCGTCGGCACCGGCTACTTCGATGCGGTTCAGACGGCCATCAGCGCGAACAGTTCGACCGTCGCCATGGCCGGCAGCACCGAGACCGAGCAGTTCACGGCGCCGCCACAAACCACCCTGCATCGAGTGGTTGCGTAACGCAGCTCATGGGCGCTGAATCCGCCACCGCACCCGTCGCCGCGCTCGCTCGCAGCGCGACGGGTGCGGGCGCCGGCGCCAAGGACCATGCCGCAGCGATTGCCGAGCATTTTCGGCTCTACAACGAGGAATTCAGCCGGATCACCCGGCGTGCGGCGCTCAACTTTCTGGTCGAGGATTGGAGGGCATCGCAGCGCGATGCCATCGAACGCATCGAGCTGTATGAACAGCGGGTGGCGCGCTGCGTGGCCGCCATCGGCTCACAGCTGCGCGAGAAGCGCACCGACGTCGAACTCTGGAGCGAGATCAAACGCCTGTATGAAACGCTGGTGGCGCGCCGGCCCGACAGCGATTTCTATCACACGTTTTTCAACAGCGTCACCCGCGACCTGTTCGGCACCGTCGGCGTCAACACAGAGGTGGAGTTCTGCAGTACCAGCGTGGGCCGCGCGTCCGGATCCGTGCCGATTCGGGTCTACCGCGTGGGATCCTCATTGCCTACGGCGGTGCGTGAAGTGTTGTCCGATCTGCCGTTTGGCGCCGCCATCGCGGGGCTCGACGCGGCAGTGCATCGCATCAGCGCCGACATCGGGCGCTATTTCCAGACCGGCCGCCATAGCGGGGCGCCTGAGTCCATCGAATTCATCGAGCCGGTGTTCTATCGGGGGTTGCAGGCCTTTGTCGTCGGCCGGCTGATCGGCGACGGCGCCATCACGCCCTTGGTATTGGCATTCACCAATACGTCGGCCGGCGTGCAAGTCGATGCCGTGATGATGTCGCGCGCCGATGTGGGTTCGCTGTTCGGCTATGCGCGTTCGTATTTCCACGTCGATCTACCGGTGGTCAGCGCGGCAATCACCTTGTTGCGCTCGTTCATGCCGCGCAAGTCCGTCGATGAGCTGTACACCGTGCTCGGCCGGGCCAAACAAGGCAAGACGGAGCGCTACTTCGCCTTGCAGCGCCACCTGAGCAAGTCCATCGACAGTTTCGTGCACGCGCCGGGCGATCGCGGTTTGGTCATGATTGTGTTCACACTGCCCTCGCATGATCTGGTATTCAAGGTCATTCGCGATCGTTTCGGCGCGCCGAAGACCACCACCCGGGCGGAAGTGATGGATCGCTATCAATTCGTGTTTCGACATGACCGTGCCGGCCGATTGGTCGATGCGCAGGAGTTCAAGCGGCTGCGCCTGCCACGCGGGCGCTTCATGCCCGAACTCGCCGAGGAGTTGCTGCGCGAGGCCAGCGAGAGCTGCCGCATCGAAGGTGACGATCTGATCGTCGAACACTGCTACGTCGAACGGCGACTGCGCCCCTTGAATCTTTTCTTGCGTGAAGCGGAACCGGCCGCCGCCGAGTCGGCGATCATCGACTACGGCAATGCTTTGCGTGATCTGGCGGCCACCAATCTGTTCCCGGGCGACCTGCTGCTGAAGAATTTCGGCGTAACAAGCCATGGCCGCGTGATCTTCTACGATTACGATGAGATCTGTCCGGTGTCGGAATGCGTGTTTCGCGATCTACCTCAGCCGCGCACCGAAGAAGAGGAATCGAGCGCCGAACCCTGGTTTCACTTCGGCCCGCGGGACGTGTTCCCCGAACAGTGGCTGCCCTTTCTCTCGATCCCGTCTGCGTTAGCCGATGTTTTCGTCCGCGAGCATGGTTGCCTGCTGACGGCGCAGTGGTGGCGTGCGCAAGCGGCGTTGGCACCCGAAGTCGCGCGCGAACTGACTACGCCCGAACATCCACCCGCGATTGCAATGTGATCTCGCCGGCTTGGGTGCGCGCGTATTGTTCCAGAGGCGACATGTAGGAAGGACCGCGGCCCGATCCGGACGATGGCCGCGAGATCAATTTGGGGCTGGACGGCGTGGCGGCCGTTTCAGAATCCAAGTCGGGCGCAAATTGCGCCTGCACCACCACCACATTGTCTTCGGCCCCGCTGGTTTGCGCATTGCCGACGGGAACCTGGCCGGCCCGGGCGGCGACGATGGTGACACTGCGAAGCTGCGTGCCGACGACCGCCGTGCGCAACGCCTGACCCAATTCGCTGCCAGCCTGTTGGTCGCGCGATGTGACGGCAAAACTCTGCCTGCCGGGGTTTGACGCCGGGATAAACGTCTGATTGGCAGGCGTTATTTTCACTTAAGCCTCTTAGCATCCGCCCGCGCGCGTGGCCGCACCAGTCCGATCGGGGATGGAAACCATGATTATGTGACACAAGTCTCCAGTGGCAGTTCAAAATGGCGCCCAAAACGCCGAGGATCCGACGCGCCTACGCCACTGGCATGAGCGCGTGTCCGCTCGCCCGAGCGCCGCTGCGTAAAAACAACACAAACGACTTTACATATAAATGCTCATTCTTTCCGGTGTCGTCGCTGAGAGACGCCGGTCACGGTTTCGCCCGGGCTGGTTCGCCAATATGCGGAACGTGCCCTGATCGATTCCCTGAGGAGCTATATGGCGACGAATTTGAGAGCGCCGGCAACGGAAGACATCTGGCACCTGAGCATCGACGATCTGTTCGCGCCGTTGCCGGAAAAGCCCCGGCTAGGTGGGCCCGGTCCATTCGTCATCAACCTCAGTTCCTCCATGGCCAGCATGGGTCTGCCGACATTGAAGCTTGCCGCCGGCGACTCCGCGCATGCCTACGAAATTCAACGCAACGAAGATGGCCGCACGCGCTACCGCTTGCGCTTGGGTCCGTTTGAAACCGAGGAAGAAGCGGATGTTCTACTGGACATGGTGCGCGAGATTTATCCGAGTGCGCTTGCCGCTACCGCCGGGTCCGATGATTTGAAGGCCATTGCCTCGATCCGCGCCAAGGCCGCAGCAGCCGCTGAAGCGCGCCGGCCGACACAGCCATCCAAGAAACCGGAACCCGCGCTGGTTGCAGAACGGGCCGAACCAGCCCCAGCAAAGCCGCAACCAGCGGCTGCACCTCCTGCCTTGGCCGCAGCAAAACCCGTTGCGCTTCCACAGCCCGTGGTTCTGGAGGAAGCGATTTCGTTCAATGTAGACATCTCGTTCGCCGACATCGACGCGCCCAAGATGCCGAATCCCCTCTCGGTCGAAGTTCGCACCGATACACCACTGCAATCGCCCGCGTCCAGGTCTGTAGAACCGCCGTTGCTCACCGAGCGTGCTGAGGTGAAGATCCCGAAGCCGACCGCCGCAGCTCCAATGCCGAAGGAGCGAGCGCCCGCAGCAGCAGGCACGCCTCCCGCGATGACTGCGCCAGTAAAGGCGCCTCTGACAACCGCGTCGCCGGTACAGAAAACCGCGCCAGTTACCACACCGTCCATCGTAAGCCCGGTCAAGAAACCGGCTTCGATCTGGTCGTCACTGCCGGTGGCTTCACGTTCGACCGTGCAGAAACCTCAGTTTGCCGTCGGCAAACCGGCCATGTCGGTGAGCGCGCCCTTGGTTCGCCGCCCGCCCGCGGCAAGTCCGGGTGCGAGCGCAGCCAAGGGAGTTGCGACGGCAAAACCCGTCGCGCCGGCGAAGTCATCAGTCGCGCAGGCCGGCAGTGTCTCCGTCGCGGCACCGCCCGTCGCGGCTGCTCCCCAAGCCAAAGCGGCAACGGGGGCACCGAAAACACCGCACCCGCAGAAGCCGCCGGCGGCCGGGCAGCGCGATCCATCGATGGCGCTGGAAACCACTGAGACGATGCGCGCCATCACGACGGCCGAGCTCGACGATAAAAATGCGCTGGCGTGGTACGTCATCGAACTTGCCACGGCAAATCTAGCGTTCGATCCGGACACCGTCCCGAACCTGGACATTTTTGCCGAATATCGTTTGTACACAGTTGCGGAACTCGGCGCGAGCGATGTCGTGCACTCGCTGCGTGTCGGTTTCTTCAGCGCCGAAATCGCGGCCAAGGCGGTGGCGAGCTATTTGTCCCCGTACTACGACAAGCCGGCCATCAAGCGCGTCAGTATTGCCGAGCGCGAGCGGTTCAAGGACCGGACCGTCGAGGCACGCAAGGATGTGGGCGCAACCGGCCGGCATGCCGTCATCGAAATCACCGACGATCTGGTGGCGCGGCGCAGACGCAGCAGCACCAGCACACCGTCTCCGTAAGTCACCGGCATCACCAATCGAGCCGGCAGCGGTATTCCCACGCTGCCGGTGGGCGCCCATCGATCGAGGCCCTACGCGGCGGAACGGCCCACATAGACAAAAGTGGAGTGTGCGGGTAGTTCTGCGGCCGCGCTTGCGTGCAAGTCATCGGATCGCAAACGCAGTTCCCATTCGCCCGCGGGCGGCGGCACGCGCTGCGCATGCGGACTTAAATTGAACAGGGCCAGCACTCCCTGATGCGTGAATCGCAGCCATTGCCTGTCTGCATCGAATTTGACCGCCGCCTTGGCCTTTCCGGGCTTCTTCAGACCGCGCAAGGCAATCAACCGGCGATGCCAGTCGAACAGTTCAGCATGCTGTGGCTGCGGCAACTCATCCCAATCCAACCGCGAACGCTCGAAGGTTTCCAACGATTGCGGATTGGGAACTTCGCCCTGCCAGCTGAAGCTGCTGAATTCTTTCGCGCGCCCTTCCGCGACCAGTCGCCCCAGTTCGGCGTTCTGGTGATCGGTAAAGTACAGGAACGGTGTTTTAGCTCCCCATTCCTCGCCTTGAAACAGCATGGGCACGAAGGGCGACAGCAACAGCAAGGCTGCCACCGCCTTCAACTGCCAGGGTTCGAGCAGCATGCTCAAACGCTCGCCCTGTGCGCGATTGCCGATTTGGTCGTGATTCTGCGCAGAGACGATGAACTGCTGCGGCAGAACGCCCGTGGGTGCTCTGCCATGACGCCGTCCGCGATGCGAGGAGTACTGACCCTGATAGACATAACCGTCGCGCAAGGCCGCAGCCACGTCTTCCAGCCCGCGGAAATCGGCGTAGTAGCCATCGGTCTCGGCGGTGAAGAAGCGATGGATGGCGTGGTGAAAATCATCGACCCATTGCGCATCGAGACCATAGCCGCCGCGGGATGCGGAACGGATCAAACGCGGATCATTCAGATCGCTTTCGGCGATGAGTATCAAGCGCCGGCCGCTCCGCTCGCTCAAGCTGCGCACCGCCTGCGCCAACTCTTCGAGCAAATGCACCGCCTCGAAGCTGAAAATGGCATGCACGGCATCCAGACGCAGGCCGTCGAAGCCGTAGTCGCGCAGCCACATCAGGGCATTGTCGATGACGAAGCGCCGCACTCCGTCGCTGCCCGCGCCGTCGTAATTGAGGGCCGCGCCCCAGCCGGTTTTGTATCGATCGGTGAAGTACGGAGCGTACATTCCCAGGTAATTGCCGTCCGGTCCGAAGTGGTTGTAGACCACGTCCAAAATGACCGCGATGCCGCGCGCATGGCAGTCGTCGATGAATTCAGCCAGCTGTTGTGGCGTGCCGTAGGGCGAAAACGGCGCAAACAGATCCACGCCGTCGTAGCCCCAGCCGCGCTTGCCGGGGAAACTCGCCAGCGGCATCAATTCGAGATGCGTTACTCCCAACCCAACCAGATGCTGAAGCTTGCCTCGGGCGGCGGCATAGGTGCCTTCCGGGGTGAAAGTCCCCACATGCATTTCGTAGATGACGGCGTGTTCCAGCGCCCTGGCGTTGAAGGCAGGCGTTTCGCGCAATGCCGGTGGCGGGTGGGATGCCCCGTGCACGCCATCCGGCTGCCACGCCGAGCGCGGATCGGGCAGCGGCGGTCCGCCGTCGAGCGAGAACTTGTAACCCGCGGCAATCGCCGCATCCGCCGCTTCGATCTGCCAGCAGCCCTCCCGCAGCGGCTGCAATGCCAGGCGCGTCCCCTGCGTCACGAGTTCGACCGATTTCGCCGCCGGCGCCCAAACGCTCAGAATCATGAGGCCTCCCGAATCAGCAGCGCCACGGGAAAGTCGGCGAACAGCACGGCCGGCGACGCTTCACGTTGCAAGATCTGCCCGCTGAACAAGTCCCGCCACACCCCGCCCGGCAGCGGCAGCCGCGTATCGCCCCAATCGCCGCCGAGCGTCAACGTAAAGCGCGGCACCACGGCGATCAGATTGTCGCCGCGACGAAATGCCAGCAACCTGCCCAGATGACTGCCTTGTGCAACCAGCGGCTGGTACTTGCTCTGCGGCGAAAAATCTTGCGGCCGTTCACGGCGCATGGACAGCAGGCGATCGATCATCCACAGCTTGGGGATACCCGAATCGCACTCGGCGGACACTTGCGCCGCAGAATATCGACGGCTGCGCAGCAGCGCCTGCTCGCGCAATTCGAAATCCACCGGCCGACGATTGTCGGGATCCACCAGACTCAAGTCCCACATTTCCGATCCTTGGTAGAAATCAGGCACGCCCGGCGCGACCATCTTGATCAGGGTCTGCGCCAGGCTGTTGATGCGCCCAGGTAAAATCAGCGGCGCGATGAATTGCTGCAGGCTGGCAATGAACTCCGGGGATTGGAACACTGCGCCGACGAAGCCGCGAATCTTCTCCTCGTAACTGTGGTTCGGCTCATGCCACGAGGTGTTGATCTTGGCCTCGCGGCACGCCTTCAGCATGTAAGCCCAGGCGCGTTCCGGATCAATGGGCCAGGCGCCGATCAAGGTCTGGTACAGAAGATATTCGGCGTGGCGATCCGGAATTCGATTCTGCCAGGCCATGGCGTTCAACTGCGACCACAGATGCAGAGCCTCTGCCCAGCGTTCGGGAATTTCCGACAGTATCGAGATTCGCGAGCGCACATCCTCGCTGCGCTTGTTGTCATGGGTCGAGGTGGCCAACATGCCGTTCGGCCAGTGTTCGCTCAAGTGATGACAGAACTCATGAAAGCGATCGGCCGATATGCCGACCAGCGAGGCCTGCGATCCCACTTCGTTGCACGACACCAGGCGATCGAATGCGTAGAAGGTCGTGTCCTCGACTCCCTTGGCCATCACGGCCGGCGTCAATTGCTGCCACTTGGCCACGAATTCCGCTTCCGCGGCGTTCAGCTGCGGCTTGGTGAACAGATCGCCCAGGAAATCGAAGGCGGCCGCGTCGATGTCGGTCGAACCGATGCGCGCGCTCTGCAGGGCCTCCAACAGGATCTTCTTGTCCTGATCGTGCAGCAGTTGCGCGGTCCGATAGGTTCGGTATATGGGCATTGCCACGATCAGGCGGGCGAGCGCCGCGCGCAGGTGACGCGGGCTCAGATCGCGCGTGCGCCAGTCCGCCGCAGCGAGATCCAATGCAGCCTCGGCCAGGCGCTCATGATCGCCGCTGAAGGTGGATTCGACAATGGCCAGCTTCATGGCGCGCACCAATTTGCCGAAATTCACCGAATGCCCGGTGAAATCCGCATAGGTCGCCGTCAGTACATCGATGCGCTGATCGTCCATCCAGAGACGGTTCACCTTGGCGAGAAAGTCATAGCCGACGGTGCCGTCGATGGGCCAATCCTCGTTCAGCCGCTCATCGTTCTCCAGGATCTTCTCGACGTAGATCCGTCCCGTCGGCAATGCCTGCCGCAACCGCGTGAAATACTGCAGCGGATCGCGCAGACCGTCGGGATGATCGACACGCAAACCATCGAGTTCGCCGTCATCGAGCATTTTTTGGATGCGCGCATGAGTGGCCTCATAGACATCCTCGCGTTCCGTGCGGACACCCGCCAACGAGCCGACATCGAAAAAGCGCCGGTAGTTGGTCAATTCGCCCGCCAACTTCCAACCATGCAGGACGTAGTATTGGCGTTGCAGCACCGCATCCAGCCTCATCGGATCGCCGTTCGCCCGTTGCGCCGCGGCGCCGGGATCCTGCAACAGCTCGCGGGCGCGCAGCTGTAGCCGTCGGTACTGCGCCATGTCGTCGGGGCCGCGCTCGCCCAGATTTTGCAGGCGCTGCAATTCATCGAAACACGCATCCTCGATTCCGAGCAGCGCGCCCCAGGAGGCGGCATTGAGCGGCCAGCCATTGTCGTAGTGTCTGATGCGAGGCAGGCCGTCTGCGATCTCGATCTTCAGCTCTCCGGCCTGAATGGCGGCGCCGTAAGGGTGCGCCAGCGAACAGATGTGAATTCGAAAGGGACTGCCGGGCGGGCTGCGAAAATCGAAATACTGCGCGTACTGGCTGAAAGGTCCATGGTTCAGAACATCGTCCCACCAGGGATTGTATTGCGACGCCGACATGTGATTCGGCACGATATCGAGCAGCAGCCGCAGGCCCTGCGCGCGCGCCTGCGTGACGAATTCGCCCCACGCCTGCTCGCCGCCCAGGTCGCCGCTGATCCGCGACGGATCGGTGACGTCGTAGCCGTGCAGGCTTCCCGGGTGTGCCTGCAGGCACGGCGATAGATAGACGTGGCTGATGCCGAGACCGGCCAGATAGGGCAGGATCTTCTGGGCCGCGGCCAGCGGAAATCCGGCGTGCAGTTGCAACCGGTATGTGGCAACCCACTCAGCGATCATGGCTCAGCAACACCAATGAACGCGCCGTCAGATTGACCAAGCGGTTGCGCTTCACGCTCTCCTTGTCGATTTCCAACGTAGGTCTCGCGGTGTCGAAGGCGATGCGCCAGCCGGAGTGATACAGCTCATGGGAAATGCGGAACGAGACCGCCTCGTGATGCGCATTGAGCAGCAGCAGGAAATCCCAATCGCGCGCGCAGCGGCCTTGGCTGTCGCGAATTTCCGGCGCCTCGCCGTTGAGGAACATGCCGAGGGTGCGCATCCAGCCGCCGTCCTCCCAATCCTTCGGTTCCATGCGCTTGCCGTCCGCCCGGAACCAAACGATGTTCTTGTCCGGATGCTTGGCATCCGGATCGTGATCGTAAAACGCATTGCGGTGAAAATTCGGGTGCGCCTTGCGGTATCGCACGATGCGCCGTGCGAACTCCAGGAACGCCTTCTTGGTCGGATTCAAATCCCAGTGATACCAGGAAAGTTCGTTGTCCTGGCAGTAGCCGTTGTTGTTGCCGTTCTGGGTGCGGCTCAACTCATCGCCCCCGCTGATCATCGGCGAACCCTGTGCGAACATCAGCGAACACCAGAAATTGCGCATCTGCCGCTCGCGCAGCTCCGCGATTCCCGGATCTTCGGTGTCGCCCTCGGCGCCGCAATTCCAGGACGCATTGTCGTCGGCGCCGTCGCGGTTTTCCTCGCCATTGGCTTCGTTGTGTTTCTGTTCGAAACTCACCAGGTCATGCAGCGTGAATCCGTCATGGGCAGTGACGAAGTTGATGCTGGCCGAGGGCGGCCGGCGCGTGCTTTCGTACAAGTCGGCGCTGCCGGCGAGACGCGTGGCAATGTCCGAGTGCAGGCCCATGTCTCCCTTCCAGAATTTCCGCACGGTGTCGCGATACTTGCCGTTCCACTCCATCCAGCCAAGCGGGAAGTTGCCGACTTGATAGCCGCCCTCGCCCAGATCCCAAGGCTCGGCGATCAGCTTGACGGGTGCCAGCGTCGGGTCTTGATAAATGGTGTCGAAGAATGCGCCCAGCTGATCGACGTCCTTCAATTCACGCGCGAGCGCGGAAGCCAGATCGAACCGGAAGCCATCGACGTGCATTTCCGTGACCCAGTAGCGCAAACTGTCCATCAACAACTGCAGAGAATGCGGATGCACCATGTTCAAGGTATTGCCGCAACCGGTGAAGTCCATGTAGTGACGGGCATCGCCCGGCACGACACGGTAGTAAGCCAGGTTGTCGATGCCGCGAAATGACAGCGTCGGTCCGGCCTGGTTGCCCTCGGCGGTGTGGTTGTAGACCACATCCAGAATCACTTCGAAGCCGGCGTTGTGCAAATCCTTGACCATTTGCTTGAACTCGCGCACCACATCGGTGGGCGGGCCGGCTTTGGAAGCGTAGCTCAGGTCCGGCGCGAAATACCCCAAGGTGTTGTAGCCCCAGTAGTTGCGCAGCCCCTGGTCGATCAAATGCCGGTCCTGCACGAAATAGTGAACCGGCATCAACTCCAATGCGGTGACGCCGAGGGCATGCAGGTGCTCGATGATGGGCGCGCAGGCCATGCCGGCGTAGGTGCCACGCAAGTGCTCCGGAACCCCGGGATGCATCTGCGTCATTCCGCGCACATGCGCCTCATAGACGATGGTTTCGTGCGCAGCGTGGGCGGGCCGCTGTTCTCCGCTCCAATCGAAACCCGGATCGATCACCGCACCGAGAGGCGCAAAAGGGGCGCTGTCGCGATCATCGAAAGACAAGTCGCCGCTGGCATCGCCGACCTGGTAGCCGAACAATTCGTCAGCCCATTGCAGCGGGCGGCCGATCGCCTTTGCATACGGGTCGAGAAGCAGTTTGTTCGGATTGAAGCGCATGCCGCTCTCCGGAACATACGGACCGTAAACCCGGTAGCCATACAACTGGCCGGGCTTGAGGCCCTCCATGTAGACATGCCACGCGCCCTTGGTGCGCTCGCGAATCCGAATGCGGCGTTCGTTGGCGCCATTTCCATCGAACAAGCAGAGTTCGACCGACTCCGATGTTTCGGAAAACAGCGAAAAATTGACGCCGCGTCCATCCCAGTTGGCACCGCGCGGAAACGGCGATCCCGCGGCCTGCTGCGACCGTTCCAAGTTGCTCGAAATTTTAGACCCCTATCCGATGTGGCTCGGCGTCGGGATTATCGGCTGGCCTCTCGCCTACGCCGCGTAGGTGCGGCCCCGCAGCGCATGTAGGACAAACGCTAGTGGTGGCC
>CAZZWM010000002.1:51910-57820 GCA_964657945.1 uncultured Steroidobacteraceae bacterium | reverse complement strand
GATAGTTCTCGATCTTCTTCTGCGTGTTGCCGCGGTCTTGATCGCTGAATTGCACACCGATGCCGGCGGTGCGTTTGCCCTGCGCGCCTTTCGGCGTCATCCAAATGACGCGGCCGGCGACCGGCAATTTCTCTTCCTCACCCATCAGGTTCAACAGCATGAACACTTCATCGCCCAAGCGGTAGTTGCTGTTGGTGGGAATGAACAGGCCGCCATTCTTGACGAAGGGCATGTACGCGAGATACAGCGCGCTCTTATCCTTGATGGTAAGCGTCAAAAGACCCGGTTTATTACTTGGACTTCGCAATTCCTACCATTCCCGCAATTATTGAGACAGCGCCTCTCGACCACCGACCAGCAAGGCTTCGAGAGCCAACTGCAAATTCATGCCGGTAGAGGCGAAGCGCCTGATGTCGCGCGCAGCGTCCAGCAGCTCGAATAAGGCGCTTATCTTGGGCTTAAGTAAAGCCGACGGCAAGCGGACCTGTTCCGCACTTTGAGCGGAATTTGGCTCGGCGACCGCTGCTTGTATGCGCTGTGTGATCCAGTTCTCAAGCCAGATGATACGCAGTCCCGGATTCGACCGGCTCCAGTTTTCGCACAGCAGAGTCACGTCCAAGGCGCCCGCCGCCAGTTGCACCATGGCTTTTTGCATGTCCTCGTGCAATGCGTCGAGTCCCGCGGCTTCCATGGCCATGGCCTGCAGGGGCGCACCGCCCGCCACCCCCAAGGCAGCGTTCCAATTTCTCTTCGCAGGGGAATTCGAGTCGAGCCAAGCCAGAGCAACCCGCCGGTCGGGCGCACGCAGGTTGATGCGCAGACAGCGGCTGGCAATGGTCGCCGGTAGCCGATGATTGGGACGGGCGATCATGATGAGCACGGTGTCTGCCGTGGGTTCCTCCAGCGTCTTCAAGAAGGCGTTGGCACCATTGGTATTCAATGCCTCTGCCCCTTCGATGATGCCCACCTTGAACCCGCCGCGATAACTTTTCAGTGCCAGACTCTCGATCAGCTCGCGTACTTGATCGACTTTGATTTGCTGCGCGTCTTCTTCGAGACGCACCACATGCGCATCCGGGTGGCTGTCGGCTCGCAGCAGCTGACAAGAGGGACAGACGCCGCACGGCCGTGGATCCGCCGATTCACACAGCGCCAATCCGGTGGCCCAATGCGCCAATGCTTCGGCGCCAAGACCTGGGACCGACAGCAGCAGCAATGAATGCGGCATTCGGCCGGCGGTCGCGGCTGTCCGCAGCTGTTGCTGCGCGATGCCAAGCCAGGGCAATGAATCGGCAGTCAGGAAATCCATGCGCGCCTCTTGAGAACTTCCAACATGCTGGCAGTCACCGCATCGGCGGACTGAGAGGCGTCGATCCGGACCATCTTTTGCGGCTGCGATTCGGCGCGCGCACGGTAAGCGGCCGCGACTCGTTCGAAGAATTCGGCGCGTTCGGCTTCAAAGCGATCCGTCTGCGTGTCGGCGTTGCGCTTGCGCGCACGCTGAAGCGCCTGGGCTACAGGCGCCTCCAACAACAGGGTCAGATCAGGGCGCAACGTGCCCTGCACCAACGTTTCCAAACGAGCGATCTGCGCCGTATCCATCCCGCGGCCGCCGCCCTGATAGGCGTAGGTTGCATCCGTGAAGCGATCGCAAATGACCCAGCGGCCGGTCTGTAAATTGGGCTGAATCAGGTTGTTCAGATGCACGGCGCGTGCCGCGAACATCAGCAGAAGTTCGGCGTTGGGCGGCACCGCTTCGCCGTTGCTCTGCAATACCAGCTGGCGGATGTTCTCGGCCAGCGGCGTACCGCCCGGTTCGCGCGTCACCACATGCTCGATGCCGCGTTCCCTCAAGGCCGCCGACAGCCGCGCGATTTGGGTGCTCTTGCCGACGCCTTCGATGCCTTCCAAGGTGATGAATCGGCCGGGAGCGCTCACGGATGCGTTTCCGCCGCGCCCTTGCGGCGCTGATGGGCGACGTAGGCCGCGACGGCGGCATTATGCTGCTCCAAGGTGGCAGAGAATACGTGGGTACCGTCGCCCTTGGTCGAGGCGACGAAATAAACCGCATCGGTTTTTTCCGGATGCGCCGTGGCGCGAATGACCGCCGCTCCCGGCAAGGCAATCGGTGTGGGCGGCAGGCCGACGCGCGTGTAGGTATTGTAAGGGCCATCGGTGCGCAGATCGACGCTTCGGATATCGCCATCGTAGTGCTCGCCCATGCCATAGATGACGGTGGGATCGGCCTGCAGGCGCATGCCGATGCTGAGGCGATGCAAGTACAAGCCGGCAATCTTGGGGATTTCCTGCGGGATACCGCTTTCCTTTTGAATGATGGAGGCCATGATCAGCAATTCATTGGCATCATGCAATGGCAGATCGGGCTCGCGCTCTGCCCACGCAGCCTGCAGCTCGCGCGTCAGTGCGGCGTGCGCCTGGCGCAGCAATTCGATATCCGTGGTGCCGAGAACAAAACGGTAGGTCTCCGGCAAAAACTGGCCTTCCGCGTTCACGCCCGGCGCTCCCATCCTTTCCATGAGACTTGCGGACACGGCGGCCGGCGTCCCGGCGGGCAGTGTGCCGGCGACGTCGGGATTACGGCGCAAAGCCTCGAGCATTTCCTGCACTCTCCAGCCATCGACGATGGTGAAGGAATGCAGCAGCACCTGGCCATTGACCATCTTGGTCAGCAACTCGCGCGCCGTGATTCCCGGTGTGATCTCATACTCGCCGGCCTTCACGGCGGCTGCCTGGCCGCTCCAGCGCGCGTACTGCGCCAGGATTTTCGGATGCGCGACCACTCCCTGTGCCGCCAGTTCATTGGCCACGTGCGCGAAACTGCTTCCCGGCGCCACCTTGTAGCGAAGTGCCGACTGCAGCGGCGAGGGAACATCCAGGGTGCTCAGGCCCCAACGAATGATGCCGCCAACCGCCACGACGAGCAGCAGCGCCGCCGCCGCGAGACGCAGCAGCCACTTCTTCATTGCGACTCCAACAGCAGCCGCAAGCGCCGCGAGGCGTCGAAATGCGCGAACTTCACCGCCTTTCCGCCTCCCTCAATGCTTGTTACCGATCTCGCGCCCACGAGGGCGTTGGTCATGAACACCTCGTCGGCGCCCTGCAGGTCGCGCCAGCGGAGTTCTCGCTCCCGCGGGCGCAATTGCGTCCCCGCTGCGTTTTCCATTACCCAACGCCGCATGACGCCGGCGATGCCGCTGCGGACCACCGGCGGTGTCAACAGCACCGGTCCGCGTCTGATGAACAAGTTCGACATGGTACCGCAGACCCAGTGTCCGTCCGTGTCGCCCATCAAGCCTTCCCAGATGCGTGCATCGCTCCATTCGGCGCGTGCCTGCACCGAATCCAGCCGATTGAGCGACTTGAGGCCAGCCAGCGCCGGGTTCACGCTCACCGGGGTGCGGCATAGCCTCACGCGTACCGGTGCTTCAGGATCGGCGTTGCGCTGTGAGGCGGGAAGCGGATGCAGGGTCGCAATGCGCATACAACGCTCCTTGCCCGAGGGCCGGTATCCCGATCGCGCTTTCCCGGGTCCATGGCCGCGGGTCAGAATGAGCTTCAATACACCGTCACCACGGGTGGCTGCGATCCGCTCGAGCTCCGCGCGCAGCGAGGCCTGCGCGGGGGCGGCAATCTTCAAGCGGCTGCAACCGGCATACAGGCGCTGCAGATGAAGATCCAGGAAGCGGATTCCAGCTCGCCGCACGTACATGGTTTCGAACAATCCGTCGCCGTATTGCAGTCCCCGGTCGCGGCTATCGACCAACTCTGCCCGCCGGCCGTTGATCCAGGTACTCACAGCAGCGCATCCAGCGCCCGCAGCAGGCCTTCGGCTTTGGCACGGGTTTCCGCCAATTCCTGACCGGCTAGGGAGTCGGCGACGATGCCGGCGCCGGCGCGGAAACTCAACGATGCGCCCTGTGCGGTGATGGTGCGGATCAGTATGTTCAGATCGCAACCGCCATCGCAATTCAAATAACCGATGGACCCGGTGTAGGCGCCGCGGCCGCAGTTCTCCAACTCGGCGATGATTTGCATACAGCGGATTTTCGGGCACCCGGTGATGGTACCGCCGGGAAACAGAGCGCGAATCACATCGATGGGCGATGCATCGGGACGCAGGCGCCCGCTCACATTCGAGACGATGTGGTGAACGTGCGCGTAGGTCTCCACTGTCATGTATTCATCGACTTTCACCGAGCCCGCCACGCTCACGCGCCCCAGGTCATTGCGTTCCAAATCGATCAGCATGATGTGCTCGGCGCGTTCCTTCTCATTCTCCAGCAGCGAGCGGATCAATGCCGCATCGTCCGCCGGCGTGGCGCCCCTCGGCCGCGTGCCGGCAATCGGCCGCGTTTCGATCAGGTCGCCGCGGATCGACATCAATCGTTCCGGCGAGGAACTCAGCAGCGCGAAATCGCCAAACCGCAAAAACGCCGCAAAGGGACTCGGATTGGTTTGGCGCAGATGCCTGTAAACGGCGACCGAATCCAGCGGGGACGGCGCCTCGACCTGCCAACGGCGCGACAAATTGGTCTGGTACACATCGCCCGCGGCGGTGTACTCGAGCGCGCGCTGCACCGCCCGCAAGAATTGCGCCGGGTCTTCCTCGCGGACGCGAAACGGTGCAACGCGCCGCGCCCGTGGTTCTCGAAGACCTGCGACCTGACGCTCGAAATCATCGAGCAGCGACTCGCTGCCCGGTTCGGCGATCAACCAAGCTTTGCCGTCGACACGATTGCGCACCCAGCCGGCGGGCGCGCGCAGCGCCAGCGCCACCAAACGGTCCGGACTCCGCGGCAGCACCAAGCTCGGTTCGATTTCAGCGGCAAGTTCGTAGCCCAGGTAGAGCACCCAGCCTCCCGTGAACGGCAGTTCCGACAGCGGCTCGGTACGCAGCGTTTTCCACCAGCGCTCGAGGGCGCTCAAGAATCCGGCGCCCGCCGCGTGGGGACCGGCCAGTTCACCAGCGGCGTTGAGTTGCAGAGATTCGCCGTTCGCGAATGGCAGGATGTCGAACCGGGGACCATCATTGGCGGCGCGCTGCGCGCCGCTTTCGAGCAAGGCCGGATAACGCTCCGGATACTGCTCGATCAGAGAGAGCGGTTCAAATTCGGCGGAAAACGAGCGAACCGTTGGTGCCACCGAACCCGAAGGAATTGGAGAGCGTGTACTGCAGAGACATGGGCCGTGCCGTGTGGGGCACGTAGTCGAGGTCGCAGCCCTCGCCGGGCTGATGCAAATTGATGGTCGGCGGCGCCACCTGATCGCGCAACGCCAGCACCGAGAAAATAGCTTCCACGGCGCCGGCCGCTCCCAGCAGATGGCCGGTCATGGACTTGGTCGAACTCACCGCCAATGTTGCCGCTGCGGGACCAAAGGCGCGCTTGATGGCAAGCGTTTCGGCGCGATCGCCCAATTCGGTGGAGGTCGCATGCGCATTGACGTACTGCACCTGTTCGGGGTTCAACTGCGCATCCTGCAATGCCTTGGACATGGCCTTGCGGGCGCCCTCGCCGTCTTCGGGCGGCGCAGTGACGTGAAATGCGTCGCCGCTCATGCCGAAGCCGACGACTTCCGCGTAGATCCTGGCGCCGCGCGCTTTGGCGTGTTCGTACTCTTCCAATACCATGGCACCGGCACCGTCGCCCATCACAAAGCCGTCGCGATCCTTGTCCCACGGCCGGCTTGCCGCCTGCGGATCGTCATTGCGTTGCGACAGCGCCTTGGCCTGCGCGAATCCGCTCATGCCGGTGACGCAGGTGGCCATCTCAGAGCCGCCCGCAATCATGGCGTCCACTTCACCGTACTGGATCAGGCGCATGGCCAGCCCCAACGCATGCGTGGACGTCGTGCAGGCGGTGGCCACCGCCAGATTCGGACCGGTGATCT
>CAZZWM010000002.1:0-51900 GCA_964657945.1 uncultured Steroidobacteraceae bacterium | reverse complement strand
TGATGGATAAATGACCGCCGACCAGATTGATGATGCTGGCGGGTATGAAAAACGGCGAGACCCGCTTCGGCGAGTTGGTGTCCTTATAGCGGTCGTAGGCTTGCTCGATGGACTCCAGCCCGCCCATCCCAGAACCCATCATGATCCCGATCCGCTCTGAATTCGCCTCGGTGACTGCGAGTCCCGAATCGCGCATCGCCTGCGTCCCGGCGACCACGCCGTACTGCATGAAGGCATCCATGCGGCGCGCTTCCTTGGAACTCATGTACGGTTCCAAATTGAGGTTGCGGATTTCGCCGCCGAACTTGGTGGGGAAGTTGCTGGTGTCGAAGCGCTCGACTTTGCCGATGCCGCTGCGACCCGCCAGGATGGACGCCCAAGCGGTGTCGACATCGTTGCCCACCGGCGAGACGATGCCAAGACCCGTGATAACGACCCGTCGTTTGCTCATGGCGAGCGGCGTCCGTCCCGCATCAGGGCAGGCCGCCCGCGGCCTTAAGCCTTGCCCTTGTGCGTATTGATGTAATCAATCGCCTGCTGGACGGTGGTGATCTTCTCGGCGTCTTCATCGGGAATTTCCGTTTCGAACTCTTCCTCGAGCGCCATCACCAGCTCAACCGTGTCCAGCGAGTCGGCGCCCAGATCATCGACGAACGAAGCATCGTTGGTGACTTCTTCTTCCTTGACGCCCAACTGTTCGGCCACGATCTTCTTTACCTGCTGCTCAACCGTACTCATCGTTATGGTGTCCTTTGAAGAATTACTTACTCACGCGATTTATCAACAGGCCGGCGGCCAGCCGGACATCGACCGGGCGCGTATTTTATGTGAAGCCAGCGACGACGGCTACCTGGGACGCACATTTGATGGGCCTAAGACCCCCAAAGCCTTGACAAACCTGCTGTGCTTAGGGTCATGCCATATACATCCCGCCGTTGATGTGCAAGGTTTCGCCGGTGATGTATGCGCCCCCATCCGAGCTCAAAAACGCGACCGCGGCGGCAATATCGGCCGGTTGACCCAACCTGCCGAGCGGAATCTGGCCATTGAGTGTTTGGCGTTGAGCCTCGTTGAGGCTGCGGGTCATGTCGGTATCGATGAAGCCCGGGGCGACGCAATTGACCGTGATGCCGCGCGAGCCCACCTCGCGCGCCAGCGATTTGGTGAAGCCGATGATGCCCGCCTTGGCGGCCGCATAGTTGACCTGGCCCGGATTGCCCGTCAATGCCACGACCGAGGTGATGTTTATGATGCGGCCCTCCCGTGCCTTCATCATGCCGCGCAGCACCGCCTTGGATAAGCGAAAAACCGAGGCGAGATTGGTTTGCAGCACCGCATCCCAGTCTTCCTCCTTCATGCGCAACAACAGCGTGTCGCGGGTGATGCCCGCGTTGTTGCAGAGGATGCCAATGGCCCCTTCACGCGCCTCGATGTCCGAGATCACGGCATCGATGGATTCCTGAGCGGTTACGTCGAGCACCGTCCCGCGGCCACCTTGGCCCCTGAGTTGTTCGCCGATGCGCGCGGCGCCGTCCGCGGTCGTCGCCGTGCCGATCACCCGCGCGCCCTCGAGGCTGAGTCGCTGCGCAATCGCTGCGCCGATACCGCGCGATGCACCGGTCACCAATGCAATCTTGCCTTTCACTCAGCCTCCGGTCAGCTCCAGCGCTTCATCGAGGGACGCAGGATCCTCGAGCGCCAGCATTTTCAGTTCGCGATTCTTGTCGATGCGCCGGTTCAGCGAGGTCAACACTTTTCCGGGACCGCACTCGACGATTTGATCGGCCCCGGCGGAGATCATGGTGCGAATCGTCGAAGCCCAGTACACGGGCGTCGACAGCTGGCGCACCAGGCCCGCGCGCACCGAGGCGGCGCTGCTGTGAAGCTTCACATCCACGCCATATACGGCGGTTTCGCCGCGCTCCGCAATGCTCATGCCCTCGAGCCTGGCGCGCAGCTTCTCGGCCGCCGGCTGCATCAAGGAACTGTGCGCCGGCACACTCATAGGCAAGCTCATGGCACGACGCGCACCCTTGGCTGTGGCGATTTCAATGGCGCGTGCGACCGCCGCGTTCAGCCCCGCGATCACAACCTGACCCGGGGCATTGAAATTCACCGCCTCGACCACCTCGCCCTGCGCAGCTTCCGCGCACGCCGCTTCGACGTCGGCGTCTTCCAACCCCAAGATCGCCGCCATGGCTCCCTGTCCGTGCGGAACGGCGGTTTGCATCGATTCGCCGCGATACCTCACCAGAGCGACGCTGTCTTTGAACTTCATGTAACCCGCCGCCACCAGGGCGCTGAATTCCCCGAGGCTGTGACCGGCCATCATTGCCGGCAGCTTGCCGCCCCGATGGCGCCACAGCCGATAGGTGGCCACGCCGGCGGTCAACATCGCCGGTTGGGTGCATTCGGTGGCGTTCAACAATTCGGCCGGCCCTTCCTGGCAGCGCTGCCACAAGTCGTAGCCGAGCACATCGCTGGCCTCGGCGAAAGTTTCAGTGATGATGGGGGAAGTTTTCGCCAACCCGCTCATCATGCCGATCGATTGGGAGGCTTGACCTGGGAACACGAACGCAAGCGACATGTAATTCCTTCAGACGCGCGAACTGGGGGGCGCGAGCTTGCGGATTATAGCCATCCTCCACGATAGCGCAGCCCCCAACACGAATCCCCAGGCGGATCCGTACAGATGCGCATCCACCACGACCATCGGCGATGCGTGACCGCCCCACTGCTCCCATGCCAGTTTGGCACTCAGCCCGATCAACAGTATCCATCGATCCCAGCTGCGCGCCACCCAATGTTTCGCGGCCCCGGCCGCCATGACGGAATGCAGCACGCCGGAAGCACCGACGTACCAAACCACGCGCGGACTCAGCCACCAAAGACCGCAACCGATCGCCAGCGCACCGCCCAACACGATGGCGCACCATTCATCGACGGCGTAGTCCTGCGCAAACAGCGACCAGACCAACACCAGCCCCAGCGAATTCAGCGCCAGGTGATGCGCATCGAGGTGCACGATGTGGGCCGTCAGCAACCGCCACCAGCCCCCGGCGGCAATTGCACTGCGGTCATAGCGCAGCAATGCGCCGACGCTGTCGCCAAGACCCAACACCGCGGCCAGAATCAGCAAAATCATTAGCAACCAAATCCATCGGCCGCGATCCCATTGAAGTGCCGCGGCGATCTGCGTGAAACGATTTGCGGCATGAAAGGGCATCGCTAGCCTATTTTGGTATCATTCGAGGAATTTTCGAGGTCACTATGCGTAATCGCCAAAGCGGATTCACTCTCATCGAGATCATGGTCGTCGTGGTCATTCTGGCAGTGCTTGGCGCGCTCGTGGTGCCAAATATTCTGGACAAGGTCGATCAGGCCCGCGTCACGCGGGCGCAAGCCGACATCCGCGCCATCGGCACGGCGCTGGATCTGTACCGGCTGGACAACTTCAAGTACCCGACCACCGAGCAGGGACTGCAGGCCTTGGTGAAGCAACCGAACGATCCAACCATCACGAACTATCCGGCGCACGGCTATCTGCAAACCATTCCCAAGGATCCTTGGAATCAGCCGTATCTGTACGCAAGTCCCGGCGCCGACGGCCGCGATTACGACGTTCTCACCTACGGACGCGACGGCAAACCCGGCGGCACCGGTCCCGATGCCGACATCAGCAACTCCACGCTCGAGCAGAAATAGCGGTCCAACGGCCGGCGCCGTGATGCGCAGCAAGGGCTTCACACTGGTCGAGATTCTGGTGGTCATCGTCATCATCGCCGTGGTGATTTCGCTCACCGTGCTGTCGGTCAACTCCACCGGGCGCGACACCCAGCTCGATGAGGAGACCCGGCGCATCGAAGGGTTGGTGGACTTGCTGCATGAGCGCGCGCTGCTCGAGGGACGTGACTTCGGACTTCGCATCGAACCGACTTCATACGAGTTCTTGGTCTATGACACGCGTACCTATCGTTGGCTGCCATTCGATCAGGAGCACGAGTTTCGCAAGCGCGAGCTGCCCAAAGGCGTGAGTTTCATACTGATGCTCGACTCGCAGGTCGTGGTGATCAAGCCGGTCGATCACAACCTGGCCAGCGATCAGTCACCGACCCCGCCTCAGGTGGCCATCGCCGCCAGCGGCGAAGGCACGCCGTTTCGCCTGACGTTGCAGCGCGACGCCACCCACGCGCATGCGTCGGTGGATGGCGACGCGCTCGGCAAGGTCAGCCGCTGGGGCACCGACCATGTGGAAAAACGCACGTGAGGCGCGCACGCGGCTTCACCCTGGTCGAGGTGTTGGTGGCGCTGATGGTGGTTGCGGTGGCGCTGGCCGCGCTGATGGTCGCAGTGAGCGGCGCAGCACGGACCAGCGGCTATTTGCGCGATAAAACTCTCGCCCAATGGATCGCACTGAACCGCATCACCGAAGTGCGTTTGAACACCACCCAGTTCGGCCAGAACAGCGACACCGGGGAGATCGATTTTGGCAATCGAAAATGGCACTACGATACGCGCTACTTCGACACCAGCATTGCGACCATGAAGCGCGTGGTGGTGAGAGTGTATCTCGGCGATTCGAAGACCAAGGGCAATCCGTTGGTGGAATCGGTCGGCTTCACCGGCGCCGCCGTCAGCGTCAAGGGCACATCGAACAACACGGATTGGACGGCGGGCGCGGTCGCCATTCCGGTGGCGCCCGCAGGTCCTGCCGCGCCAACGACCGCACCCACCACGACGTCTCCCACCACGCCGGTGGTGTCACCGCCGGCGCCGACGGCGCCGATCAACTGATGCTGCGCGAGCCACAAGCGCCGCGCCGCGGCGAGCTCGGTTTCACCCTGGTCGAAATCCTGGTGGCATTGCTGATCCTGGCCATCATGGCCGCTCTCGGCTACAACACCTATCGCGCAGCGCGAATCTCGGCGGAGCGCACCGAAGAATCGTTGAAGCGTTCGCGCGAAATCGAATTCGGCATGCGCACCATGGTGGCTGACTTCGCGCAGATGTCGCCGCATCCGGTGCGGGACGTGCTGGGCCAGAGCCGCCTGCCGGCACTGCGCGGCACGCCGGGCGCCGGCACGGTCACCGCCACCTCATCCGGGCTCGGCGCCAACTCGAGCTCCAGCCTGGCCTCGGGCAACAGCACGGGCATGAGCTTCAATTCAGGTCCGGGCTTCAATTCAGGTTCCGGTCTCGGGTCGAGCTCCGATGCCAATGCAGTGTCCATGGTGGACTTGACGCGGGCCGGCTGGTCCAACACCGCCGGGCAGCAACGCGGCACCCTGCAACGCGTCTCCTATGCGCTGGTCGGCGATGTGCTGAAACGCAGCTACCAGACCTCACTCGACACCGTGCTCGGCAACAAGCTGCAGCTGCAGGATCTGTTGACCGGGGTGCAAGGCGTGCAGCTGCGGTATATGGACGGCAACCAGGCCTGGCAAAGCATTTGGCCGGCCGGATCGATGGGCATCGACCAGAATCAATCACGTCCGGTTGCCGTGGAAATCATCGTGCAGTTCAAGGACTGGGGTCCGATCCGCCGCTTGGTCGAGGTGGCCGGATGAAGACTTTCAACGGCGGCCCGCGTAAACAACGCGGCATCGCGCTGATCATTGCCATGATTCTGGTGGTGCTGGCGACCATACTGGCCTCCAAATTGACCTTTGACGGATTTCTGGAACAACGCCGCACCGTCGGCGTCCTGGCCGCGGAACAGGCTCTGCAATTCGGGCTGGGCGCGGAAGCTTTGGCCGCGGATGTGCTGGTGCAGGATGCACAAACCGGTGGGCCCACCACGATGGCCGGACCCTGGGCACAAGCCACCCCACCCCTGCCCATCACGCCGCAAAACGACGCCGAAGGTGAACCCATCGGGACCTTGCAGGGTTCGCTGGAGGACATGGAAGGCCGTTTCAATCTGAACAATCTGGCCCATATGATTTCGCCCGCCACCACGGCCGGCACCGGGGCCGGCAACTCGCTTGCCGCATCGACACTGGGCGGCCAGACGACGCAGGGCGCAGGCGCCATGGTTCAGGATCCGCAACCCCTGGCGCAATTCCGCCGTTTGTTGGTGTCGGTAGGACTCGAGCCGAAATGGGCGGCGATGGCGCGCGATTGGATCGACTCGGACAGCGACGTCACTGAACCCGATGGCGCCGAGGATTCGGTCTACACCTCGCAGAATCCGCCATACCGCGCCAGCAACTGGCCGATGACATCGCCGAGCGAATTGATGAATCTGCCGGGCTTCGGTTGGGATCGCTATCGAAAGATCGCGCCCTATGTGACCGCCCTGCCGCTGGCGAACTCGAAGATCAACCTCTGCACTGCGCAGCCCCTGGTGCTGGAGAGCTTTGCCGACAATCTGGCGGGCGAGTGGTCGGGCAATCCGGCGCTGGTGGCCAATGCCCGCAAGTCTGGTTGCTTTCCCGACCCGCAGACCTTCCAACGCGTCTTGACCTCGTCGGGCGGCGCCACCGCGGCCACCGCGGATGTCTCGCAACGAATCGAATCGAACACCCCGAGTTCGTATTTTTTGCTCACCACCCGCGTCACGCTTGGCACTACGGAGTTCACCTTGTACAGTCTTTTGAACCGGTCCTCCAAAATAACTCCGCTGCTGCGCTCCTTCGGGTCTTACTGACACATGCCGCCAACTTTGCTACTGCGTATTCCGTCCGCGGGACAAGAAGAAACCGAGTGGCTGATCGTGGGCGACAGCGGAGAACCCGAGCCGACCCGTCAGCGCGGATCCTTGAGTCTGGCAGCGGCGGTATGGCGCTCCGGCCAGGTGCTGGCATTGGCGCCCTCCTCGCAGATTCTGTTGGCGGAACCTGAATTGCCTCCGGGCGGCGGCGCAAAACTGGCCCGTGCGGTGCCTTTCGCGCTCGAGGAACAGCTCACCGAAGACGTCGATCAATTGAGCTTCGCCATCGGCAAGCGCCGCGACAACGGCGCCACTCCTGTGGCCGTGGTATCGCGCTCAGTGCTGGAGGGTTGGATTGCCGATTTGCGCTCTGCCGGACTCGATACGCAGACCATCTATGCCGACATTTCCCTGATGCCGGAGAATCCCGGCCAAATCGTGCTGTGGCTGGAAAATGACAGGCTGGCGGTCAGGCGGCCGGGGCAGTTGCCCTTCGCGGTGGAATTGTCGCCCGTGAAGGATGCCTTGGTGGTGGCCGGCATCATCGCCGATCCGCTGGACCCGCCGCTGGAACCGAGGCCCCTGGAAAGCGCGATTCTCTACATCTCGCGCGAGGATTGGTCACGGACGCAGGCTGAATTCGAACAGCTGGCGGAGAGTTTCGAGTCGCTGAAAGTGCAGCTGCTCGCCGACGGCCCGCTGCCGTGGTTGGCGCGCGGCCTCGATAGGGTCGAAGCGGTCAACCTGCTGCAAGGCGAGTTTGCGCGCGTCACCGACTACAGCGAACGTTGGCAACGCTGGCGGCTGACCGCGGCGCTGGCAGCCGGCTTGCTGTGCGTGCACGTCGCGGCCCAGGCCCTGCAGATCCGACAAGGCAAGCACGAAGCCGCAGCTCTGGATGCGGAAATGGCACAGGTATTTGCATCGGCCATGCCATCGGATCCGAACACCGATCCGCGGCGCCAGATGCAGGCGAAGTTGGATCGCGCGCGCAAGTCCGGCGCGGGTCCGCAATATTTTCTGCGCTCGTTGCAAACTCTGAGCGGCGCCCTGGCTGCGGTGCCCAAGACCACCATCACTTCCATGGGCTATCACGATCAGTATCTGGACTTGACCTTGAGCGCGCCCAGCTTGGATGCGCTGTCGCAGCTGTCGCAGCTGATGTCCAAGCAGGGATTGACGGCGGAAATCCAATCCTCGAACCCGGTGGGTCAAGGCATTGAGGCGCACATGCAGGTGCGCAATCAAAATGCGAAGGGGCGACGGTGAATAAGTTTCAAAGCTGGTACGCCGGACTGCAACCGCGAGAGCAGCGCATGGTGTCGATCGGCGGCGTGGCGCTGGCCATCATCATCGTGGTCGGCGGAATTCTCCTGCCCCTGCAATCCAAGGTTTCGCGGCTGCTTCGGGACAACGACACCAAGCGCGAGGATCTTGCCTGGATGCGAGCCAACGCCGATGAGGTGCGCGCCGCCGCCGCAACGATTCCTGCCAGCACCGGTGAGGCGCCGGTGGTGCTGGTCGATCGCGTCGGACGGGAGGCGGGACTGGGCAGCGCATTGCGCGGTTCGCAACCCAACGGCACGGGCGGTGTGCGCGTACAACTCGAGGCGGCGCCATTCGACATGATGATTGTGTGGCTGGCGACCCTGGATCGACGCTACGGCTTTTCGATCGATTCGATCACGGTGGACAAGGCGCCCGCGGCTGGAATGGTCAATGCCAACATCTCGTTCGCCGCGCCCGCCCACTGAGCCCCCGCGCGCGGCGCGACGTTGGCCGCTGATTCTGCTCGCCATCATCTTGTTGGCGATGGCTTCGATATTCGTGCTGCCCGCGTCTCTGCTGTCGCGCTTTCTTCCCGCCAGCGTGCGCGCCGAGGACTTCTCCGGCAGCCTGCTGCATGGCGCGGCGGGAAAGCTGCAGGTGGCCGGCCGCGACGCCGGCGCGGTGGAGTGGCGCCTGCACCCTGCCGCTTGGCTGCGTCTGCGCTTGGTGGCGGACATTCATTGGGTGAAGATCGGCTTCGTGATCGACGGTACGGCGGAAGTTTCCCGCGACCACTTCGCGGCGCGCGACGTTCACGGCGGTGGTCCCATCGAGAATTTGAGCGACCTCGGCCTCGCCCCGGGCTGGCGGGGAATCGCAACGCTGGCCTTTGACGAGATCTCCGGTACCGCCGGCCGCCTCGATGCCGCCGTCGGCAGGATCGAAGTGGCGAATCTGACATCGACCGGCATCGCCGCAGGCTCGGATCTCGGCGGCTACGAGCTGCAGTTGCCGAAAGGTTCTGTCGGCGCCGACGGCACGCTCAGCGCGACCCTTCAGGACACCGGGGGACCGGTGGAACTGCGCGCGCAAATTCAGCTCTCACCGGGCGCTCGCACCGGCATGTTGTCGGGCACGCTCAAAGAAGGCCCCGACGCTTCCGCCGATCTGCGCAATCAACTGAGCAGTCTCGCGCAAATGCATGCGCGAGACGCCAGCGGGCGATTTCCCGTCGATCTGGAATTCAACTTCTAGCCGGTAAAGAAGAAATTCAGCTTGTTGCCATCCAGGTCGCGGAAATATCCGGCGTAAAACCCCGGGCCTCGCTGACCCGGAGCGCCTTCGTCCGTGCCGCCGAGTTGCAAGGCCTTACGATGCAGGGCATCGACCTTCGCGGCGCTCTCCGCCTCGATCGCAACCATCACGCCGTTTCCCACGGTGGCGGGCTTGGCGTCGAAGGGCCGCGTAACACCCAGTCCGGGCTTGTCTTGGCTGGTTGCCCAGGCGATGAAAGCTTCGCCTTCCATCATGCGCTTGGCGCCGATTTCAGCCAGCAGCGTGTCGTAGAACGCGGCGGCGCGTGCCAGGTCATTGGTGCCCAAAGTGACATATCCGATCATGCGCTTCTCCTTGTGAAGCTGTTTGTATATACAGCCTGTTTATATAACCAGTTTCAGGGGAAGTCAATCTCGCGCCAGGCGCGCATCAGCGGGAAGTACAGGCCCAGGCGAACCGGTTCGGGCCCCAGCTTCTGCGCCAGCCGGCCATAGCGTTGCAACTGGGGCTGATAGCGCTGCACCTCACGATCCAGGAAGTCCTCCAAGCCGCCGCCCTGATGCTGGCTGGTTTTGTAATCGATGACCCATCGCTGTCCCGCGTCGATGAAGCTGCGGTCGAATACAACGTGGTGGACCTGTTGGTCCAATTGGCCGGAGACCGCGAACTCGCGCCAATCGTCGCGATAGCCGGTGGCCAGAATCCATTGGCCGCGCGGATCGCGATGCACAGCCGATAAGGCGTCTGCGGCGCGGCTCGCAGCCTGCGCGAGACGATCCTTGGGAACACCGTGCGCTGCCAACCATTGACGATACTGCGGCAGCCTCGCCCGGATGGCAGCCTCATCGGTGCGGGTCAAGTTCATGCCCTGCAATTCCGCATGCACCAACGTGCCGACGCGCCGCGCGGTCTCACCGGCCCAGTCGAATATCGGTGTCTCCTCGCGAGTGGGGCGCGGCAGCAGCACATCGCCCGCCAACGGCAAGGCGGCGAAATGAGGGGTGAATTCCACCGGCAAGCGCGACAGCGGTCCGCCGCGCGGGGCTCCGTCGGTGGGTGAGCGCGCCTGTCCCGGCGGCAGGGACGGAATGACGAAGTGCCGGCCGACCACCGGCCACAGCACCGCCAACAGGCTGCCGCTGATGGGTTTGCCGGGCTGCGGCGCCGGCGCGGATTCAGTGTCTTTGGACTGTGCCGCTGCCTTGAAGGTCGCCGTCAGCCACAGCCTCGATTTGGCGCGGGTGCAGGCCACGTACAACAGTCGCTGAGCCTCCAACCGGGTTGCGTCGCGTTGTTGGCGGCGCAGAAACTCGAACAAGCCATCGCGATCGGCGCCCACCGGCGGGCGCGCGGCCATGACCATGCCGCCCCGGCCGGTGCGCGCAAATTGGTGCGACAACAGCAACTGGCCGCGGTGGGCAGGCGTGGCGCGATCCAACGCCGGCAACACCACCAAATCGAATTCCAACCCCTTGGAACGATGAATCGTCATGATCTGCACGGAACCCGAAGTGCCGCTGTCCGCGAACAAGTCGGCGAAGCTGTCCGACAGCGCCGCCGTGTCGGGCAATCCACGCTCCTCAAGACTTCGCAGCCGTGCAAATACGGTGTCCGCCAACTCCAGTTCCTGAGCGTGGGCCACGCATCCCGCGCCTCCCAAGCACAGCCAGGTACGTTCCACCCAACGGGCCAATGAGGTGTCGTTGCGCACCCGTTGCGCCGCCAACAAGGTGTCTCGCACGCGCAGGCAACGCGCGCGGGCGGCGGACCCGAGTCGTTGCAGCAAAGCTTCATCCTGCAGCCCGTCCCAAATCAAGGGATGCGCGCGTGCCAACAGCAGAAGATCGGCCAGTTCCAAGCCGGCCCACGGTGCGCGCAGCACCGCCAGCCATGCGATGCGATCGCCGAAATGCAGCAACGCCCGCGTCAGCATGATGATGTCCCGCACCACGGCGCGATCGCGCAACGGCTCGATGTCGACGGCGCGAAACGCGATGCCGCGCGCGCGCAGACTGGCGGCAATCTCGCCGGCGTGGCTCTTGGCGCGTACCAGCACCCCAATCTGCCACTGCGGATGCTCCTGCAATCGAGAGTCGATCATTTCAGCAATCGCATCCGACTCTTCCTGCCGACCGGCGAATCCGCGCAATTGCACGGCATCCTGCTCACCGCCGGGGTGTTGCGGCGATGGCTGGCTGGGGCGAAACGCAATCGCGCCTCGTTCACGATCGTCGATGGGCGGCATCAAACGCGAGAAGCAGGCGTTGATCCAAGCCACCACCGGAGCGCTCGAGCGGAAATTGGTCTGCAGCCGTTGCACATCGAAGCGCACCTCACCGATGCCCTCTTCGGCCAACTCCAGAAACGCCCGCACTTCCGCTTCGCGAAATCCGTAGATGGATTGCATCGGATCGCCGACGCAAAACGCGCTGCGCCCATCGTCCGCCTGCCAACCCGCGGTCAGCAGCCGCACCAGCTCCAATTGCGCGGCGGAGGTGTCTTGAAACTCATCCACCAAAATGTGCTGCAGCCGGTAGTCCAGCCGCAGCGCCAGATCCGTCGGTGTGTCCCCGCCCAGGGCGCGCAGCGCTGCGATCGACACCGCCGAAAAATCCACCCCGCCTTGCTCGCGAAACACGCCGTCGAGTTCGGCCGCCGCAAGCACCAGGACCTGAGCCACGTCCCTCACTCGCGCCCATTGCTCATCGCCGTAGGTGGGGTTCGGCAGCGCATACAGCTCGGCCAGGACATCGCACCCGGAGTCGAGCGTGCCGAGTTCCGCCAACAGGTCCTGCATCTCTTGTTTCGCGGCGCAGCCGCTCGGAAATCCCTGATCCTTGGTGGGCCTCGCGCGTATTTTCTTGCCGTCGGCCGTCAATACGTTGATGGCAAACGCTCGCCAACGCGCAACGTCGTCCGCTGCTGCGCGCAATGGCGTGTCCTCTTCGCGGCAGGCGGCCATGTGCGCGGCCCCTTGCCCCAAGCGCTGGGCGGCGCCTTGCATCAGCCGGCCTGCAGCCTGTAACTTCTCCGCGCCGAGAATCTCTCGCGCCCGCAGCAGGGTGCGGGTGATCAACAAACGCAGATCTTGATCGAAATGCGCCCTGATGCTGGACAGCTGCGCCTCATCGAGCTTGCTCGCTGCGCGCAGGTTGCCCGCCAGCAAAGGCAACCAACGGTCTCTGGAGGGCAGCATCTCGGCGATCAGCGCGACCAGCTTGCTCCAGCGCTGATCATCGAGAGCCAGCACGCGCTCGACCGCCACGCCGAATTCATCATCGCCCTGGTGCGCCAGCGCGCGGCGCGCCGCTTCCTCGTAGCAAGGCTTCACGTCGGTGAGAACCTGCAGTCCCGAGCCTACGCCGGCCGCGATGGGCAGCTGATTGGCCAACCAGGCGTTGAAGGCGTCGATGGTCTCGATTCGCAGGCGGCCCGGCTGCAGGTCAAGGTTCAGTTTCAGCCCGTCCAAGTGACGTTTGGCGGCGACCGCCAATTCCCAGGTACGGCGGTTCATCGCAGCGGGACACGCGTCCAAGGCCCCCGCCGCCAATGCGTCCAAGACCCGGCGGCGCATTTCCTGAGCCGCCAATCGGGTGAAGGTCAATGCCAGGATTCTCTCCGGCGCATCGACTTGGGCCAGCAAGCGCAGGTAGCGCTGCGTCAACAACGTGGTTTTTCCCGAACCGGCCGGCGCCTGCACCAGCACCGAACCCAATGAACCGACCGCGCGTTCGCGCGCCGCCGCATCGACGATGTCACTCATCGCCTTCGCCTTCGCCCTCGCCTTCCTCATCATCATCCGTATCCAGTGCCCCCGGCACGCGGCACAATCCTTGTAAGTCGCAGCTGGCGCAGGCCTTGCGGGTAGGCGCCACCTCCGCGCGGCCTGCGGCAAACTCCGCGGCCAATTTCTCGATTCTGGACCGCCAGACGGCGATCAACGCCGCAAAATTGGGCTCGCCCTCCATTTGAGTCATGCGCTTCTTGTTGAACACATCGCGCCGTTCGCTCTCCACGACGAACTCGGGCTTGGCTGCATTCACACTGCCATAGGCCACGGCGACCAGACGCTCCGGCTGCAGCAGCGCATAGATCGGCAATTGAGGGTTGTCGGGGCGTTCGCCGCGCCAATCGGCCGTCACCGATGCGGTTTTGTAATCGATCAACACGCGCGCGCCATCATGCAGTGAGTCGCTGCGATCGATGCGCACTCGAAACTCCACCCCTGCGAAACCGGCAACCTGCGTTTCCTGTTCGATTTGTTCGACGCGAAACGGCGCGCGTTTGGCTTCCAGGTCGAGCCATTTGCCGAGCAGACCGTGCAGGCGAAGCTGTTCGCGCTCCCGCCAGCGCCGGCCCGGCTTGCGTCGCGGATAGACCTTGCCGAGGGCATGCTCGGCGGCCGCGGCCAACAGCGCATCACGCGCCGCCGCGTCAATCGAGGCCAGCCTGTCGGAATCGCGCAGTTCCGACCAGACGTGTTCGAGGGCGAAATGCACCAATTCGCCGCGCTCGCCTGCGTTGAAACCCGGTACCGGCAGCTCCAATCCCTGCGCCCGCAATCGCGATTCCGCAAAGCCTCGAAATGCACAGCGGGATTGAGCCTTGAGCGTCGCCACGCCATGCGTGCGTTCATCGGCGCCGAACGCGGGTGCCAGTTCGTCGGTGAACCTTTCCAGATGCGGCATCGCCGCCCGCAAGGCATGCCAATGCGGATGCGTTTGCAGATCCGGCGATGCTTGCTCCAGCAGCGGCAAATTCAGCGGCAGCAGCGGACTGGGCGCCGCCGGCATGCCGTCATCGGCATGCGCCCAGCTGAACACGCTGTGCTCGGACCGGGTTTGCCAGCAGCGCTGCAAATCGAGTGCCGCCTGCATTTGCAACTCGGCGGAGGCTACGGTGACATTGTATTGGCGCTGCAGCCGTATCGGCAGAAGCGCGATCGGCGCGACCGGCGCCGGCCAGCGCTCATCGCTGCAGCCGGCGATCCACAGTCCGTCGTAGTTCAGCCAAGGATCCATGAGCTGACCGCTCACCCAGATGGCGGGCACGCCGGTCTGCGGTTGGAAGGCCGTATCGCGAGCCGCGCGCCGCAGTACCCGCTGTGCAACCTCGCGCGTCTGGCTGCCGACGATGGCATCCGCGGCAGCCAACGAACTCAGCAATTCGCGGAAGCGTTCCGCGGCTTGATACTCGACGCTGGACCATTGCGCCCGCTGAGCCCATGGCGCAACTTCGAGTGCGGAAATCCAGATGGGCAGCCAGGTACTGAAGGGGTGCGCGCCACGCAGCGCCAGCAGCTGGCGCGACGCCATCTGCAGACGTTGCAGGGCGCCGATCGGACCCCATGCTTCGGCACGCGCAGCCTCGTCCGAAAGCGCCAGCCACGCCGGCAGGTCGGCCTCGCTGGGCGCGCGGCGGCGCAGCGCCAGGTCAAGACGCGCGGCGAGTGCGGCTTCGCCGACCGACAGATGCAGTTCGGGCGCGCGCAGCAGCTCGCTGAAAGCCTGGAAGTCGATGGTCCCCACGCTCGAAGCCAGCAACTGCAGTGCGATGCGGACCGGCGCGTAGTCGGCCAAGGGTGTGCCGCCGGCCAACGCATAGGCGGCGGGCGCGCGATCCTCGCGCAATTCGAAGCGTCCGGGAACCAACACCGCATCGAATGCATCAACCACCTCGGCGCGGCGGCGGTTCAGGTCGCGCACCAAGATCCACGCCCGGAAGTTCTCGTCACTGCGCAGCCGGCGCGCTGCCCACTGCGCCGCCGCCGCGATCTCGATTTGCGGCGATGCCGCCTCGTAACGCCAGCCATGCGACCCGAACAAATCACCGGCGGGAAGCGCCTGGGCAGGCATGGATTTGCCGTGGCGCGTGAGCCAGCGGCGCGCTACGGGGCTCCAGGCCGAGGACTCGATCCATTCAAGGCGATCGGTGGGCGGGGGCGTGCTCTCGAGCAACGCGTCCATGCCGATGCAGCCAACCTGGCGGCAACGCTGCTCGAACTCCTGGTTCCATTGCAGGAAGGCCTGGGTCTCCGCGGCCGGTTCCTGCCCCAATGCGGCCAAGGGTATTCCGTATTCCTGCAAGGCGCGCCGGGCACGGCGCGCCGCGCGCGCGGCCGCCGCCGGATCCGTGAACTCGCGGGCCGAGGCGCTGTCCTCGACCACGGCGCGCCACAATTCGCGCTCCTCCACATCGGTCAAACAGCGCGGCAGTGACGGATCGAGAAGTACTCGAGCGGCGCGCAGTTCGCGCAGCCAGCTGGAAAGATCGCGGATACGCGGCGTCGGCCAGACTTCTCGGCCGAGGGCGCGGTGCTCGCGCTCCACCGCATCGATCAGCGCCGCGGCCAGTTCCGCATTGGGCGTCAGCAGCGTATGGCCGGCGCTTGCCGCCGCCATCAATTGAACAGGTACCCGCATGTTTCAGCGGCGCTGTGATTTGGCGGCCGCCACCACCTGCAGTTCCGGTCGAGCCGCGGCATGAGCATCGAGGAGCTCCTCGATGCGGGCGAAGACTGTCGCGATGATCTGCGGTTCCGGCAGATTGGTGATGCGGAACGCGTTCCGGTAGGCGACGTTGAAACTCACCCCGGGCGCCACCAGCACGTGTTTCTTTTCCAGCAACTCCAGCGCGAATGCCTGGTCGTCGAAATCGGGCAACACATCGCTGCGCACCTCGACGAATGAATACAGCGCGCCCATCGGCTTGCGCAGCCGCAGGTACTTGCTGCGCGCCACACCATCGATGATGGCCTGGCGAGACTCGAACAGGCGCCCCTTGGGGCGCGTAAGCTCGAGAATGCTTTGGTAGCCGCCCAATGCCGTCTGCACGGCCCATTGACCGGGTACATTGCTGCACAGGCGCAGCGATGACAGCAATTCCAGCGCGCTCAAGTAATCCCTCGCGCTCTCGATGTCGCCGGAAAAAGACGCCCAGCCGACCCGGTAGCCGCAGGCCCGGTAAACCTTGGACAGCCCGCTCATCGTGGCGCACAAGGTGTCATTGACCAGCGTCGCCATCGGCACGAACTCTGCGTCGTCGTACAAAATGTGGTCGTAGATTTCATCGCTCAGCACCACCAGGCGATGCCGTTCCGCCAGCTGCGCGATGGCCGTCAGTGTCGCGCGCGGATACACGGCGCCGGTGGGATTGTTGGGGTTGACGATGACGATTGCGCGGGTGCGCGCCGTGATCAGCGACTCGATTTCAGCGGGATCCGGCACGAAGGCGTTCATCGCATGACACGGATAGTGCACCGCGCGCCCGGTATTGAGATTGACCGCGGCGGTCCATAGCGGATAATCCGGGCTGGGCACCAGGACTTCGTCGCCAGGATTGAGCAGCGCGCGCAGGGTCAGATCGATCAGTTCACTGACGCCGTTGCCGATGAACACCTCTTCAGCCGTGACCCCGCGCACTCCGCGCTCCTGCTGCTGCATCACCACCGCTTCGCGCGCCGGAAAAATTCCCTTCTGATGCACATAGCCTTCGCTGTTGCGCAGATTCTCTATCATCGCCAGGCGCATGGTTTCAGGCGTTCGAAACCCGAAGGCGAAGGGATTGCCGATGTTCAGCGAGACGATGTCGTACCCCAAGCGCTCCAGCGCCAAGGCGCGATGCGCGAGCTTGCCCCGGATCTCGTAGCGTACGTTGGCCAGGCCCTGGCTGGGCCGCACGGATTTTCTTGAGCTCATGAACTCAAGAATAACGGAATTGTGGCTCGCCGGCGCGATGGCAGGCCACCTGCCATCCGGGTTCGATCAGCTCGAGCGGCGGCTCGGTGGCGGCGCACAGCGGCAGCGCGTGGCGGCAACGGTCACAGTAGGCGCAGCCGCCGCTGCCGGCGGCCGCTTCCACCGGCGGCTCCGCCGTGCCGTTCAATGCAGCGGCCTTCAACAGGGCGCGGGTGTAGGGATGGACGGGAGCGGCGAACAGCGCATCGCGGCTGGCGATTTCCACCAATCGGCCCCTGAACATCACCAACACTCGGCGGCTCAAGTGACGCACGATGGCGAGGTTGTGGCTGATGAACAGCATGGCCATCCCCGTTTCCCGCTGCAGGTCGAGCAGCAGATTGACGATCTGACCTTGGACGGACACGTCCAGGGAACTGACGGCCTCATCGCAAATCAACAGCTTCGGGTCCAGCATCATGGCGCGCGCGATGCCGATGCGCTGGCATTGTCCGCCGCTGAATTCGTGCGGATAGCGCCCGGCCATGGCCGCATCCAGGCCGACCCGCCGCAGCATGTCCGCCACGCGCCGCCGCCGCTCGGGGCCTTCCATGCGCGGCTCGAATATTTTCAAGGGTTCGGAGATGGATTCACCCACCGACATGCGTGGATTCAAGCTGGCCAAAGGATCTTGAAAGACGATTTGCAGATCGCGCCGCTTGGCCCGCAGCTGCGCCGGGGGACAGCTCAGCAAATCCTCGCCCAGCCACTCGACGCGGCCGCCTGCGGCATCGATCAGCCGCAACACGGCGCGTGCCAGACTCGATTTACCGGAACCCGACTCGCCCACCAAACCCACACTCTCACCGGCATGCAAATCGAAGCTCGCTCGATCCACCACGGTTCGCGCGGCATAACGCACGCTCAATTCGCTCACCTTGAGAATCGGCGCGCTCATGCGGTCAGCGGAAAGTGGCATGCCACCTGGCGGGTTGCGGAGCCGCTCAACACCGGCAGTTCCTGCCGGCATGCTGCGGCGGCGCGGTTGCAGCGCGGCGCGAACGCACATCCAGCCCCGACCTCCTGGGGCTGCGGCGCCTGCCCCTGCAGGGTCGGCAGGCGCGACAGCAAAGGCCCCGCCAGGTTCGGCGCGCACCTCAGCAGCTCAGCCGTGTAAGGATGCCGAGGGGCACGCCACAACTCGCCGGTTGGCGAAGCCTCGACGATGCGCCCGGCGTACATCACCAGCACGCGCTCGGCAAGTCGCCCCACCACGCTGAGGTCGTGGCTGATGAGAATCAGCGCCATGCCGAACTCGGCACGCACCTGGCGCAGCAACTCCAGGATCTGTGCCTGCACGGTGACATCGAGCGCAGTGGTCGGTTCATCGGCGATCACCAGCGCCGGATTGCACAGCAGGCTCATCGCAATCATGACGCGTTGGCGCATGCCGCCGGACAGCTGGTGCGGATATTGCCGCAGGCACAGCGAGGGATCCGAAATCCGCACACGTTCCAACATGTCGCGCGACAGCTCCAGGGCTTCGCGCGGCGCAGCGTTGCGGTGGTGCGTCAGCACCTCGGACAGTTGCGCACCGATCTTGAGATGCGGAGTCAAGGACGTCATTGGATCCTGAAACACCATGCTGAGCCTCGATCCCCGCAAACTGTTCAACAGCGGCAACGGCGCGCCCAGCAATTCATTGCCGTCGAAACGCACACTGCCCGACACGGCCGCGTTGCGCGTCAGCAGACCCATCGCCGCCATGAACAACTGGGTCTTCCCAGAGCCCGACTCGCCCACCACACCGACGGTTTCCGCCGCCGCCACCGCGAGCGACACATCGCGGACTGCCGCCAACGTTGCATGGCGCGCGGCGAAGTTCACGTTCAAATGCGAAATTTCAAGCATCGGAATGGCGCTCATTCAGCGCTCCTTCACATCGAAGGCATCGCGCAGAGCGTCGCCGAAGATGTTCAGGCACAGCAGCAGCACGGCCAACACGCCGCCGGGAACCAACAGAATCCAGGGCGCCGCTTCCATTTCGCCGGCCCCCGCTGCGATCAGCGTGCCGAGACTGGCGCGGGGTTCCTGAACACCCAGGCCGAGGAAACTCAAGAAGCTCTCCAACAGGATGATTTGCGGCACCGTCAGCGTGGCATAAACGATGACCGGACCCATGAGATTGGGAATCACATGCTTGGCGATGATTCGGCCGGTGCCTGCACCCGAGGCGATCGCGGCTTCGATGAACTCGCGCTGCCGCAGGCTCAAGGTTTGTCCGCGCACGATACGTGCCATGGTCAGCCAGCCGATGGCGCCGATGGTGAAGAACAGCAGCGCGGTTCCCCGTCCGAAAATGACGGTGAGGAAAATCACGAAGAATATCAGCGGCAGGCCGCTCAAGATTTCGAGCAGGCGCATCATCAGATGGTCGGTGCGTCCGCCCGCATAGCCTGCAATCGCCCCATAACCGATACCCACCACCAAGCTGACCAGAGTCGCCACCAGACCGATGGCCAATGACACGCGCGTGCCGGCCAGCGTGCGTGCGAACAGATCGCGGCCCAGGCGATCGGTGCCCAGCCAGTGAGAGTTCTCCAGACCGGGCGAGGCGGCAACATGGCTCCAATCCAGTGCTTCGGTGGAATTCGGACTGAGCCATGGACCGACGATGGACGAAAGCGCCACCATCAGCATGATGACGAACGCAGCGACGGCGACCGGATTGGCACGCAGCCGGTCGGCTGCATCGTGCCAGAAACCATTCATCGGCGGCCGACCCGCGGGTCCAGCCAGAGGTACAGCAAATCCACCAGCAAGCCCATGCCGATCAGCAGTGTCGAGTAGATGATGACCATGCCGAGAACCAGGGTGTAATCGCGGTTCAGCGCGCCCTGCACCAGATAGCGGCCGATGCCCGGCAACCCGGCGATCGATTCGACCACCAAGGATCCGGTCATGATGGCGGCCACCGCCGGCACCAGATAGCTGGCGACCGGAATCAATGCCGGACGCAGCGCATGCCTCATGACGATGGAATGCAGCGGCAAACCCTTGGCGCGCGCGGTGCGGATGAAATCGCTGCGCAATACCTCGAGCATGCTGCCGCGGGTCATGCGCGCGATGTAGGCCAGCGGCGGCAAGGCCAGCGCGATCACCGGCAGCAGCAGGTAGCGCGGCGAGTTCGGTTCCCATCCGGCGACCGGCAGCCAGTGCAATCTGATGCCGAACACCAGGCCGAGAAAGGGCAGCACCACGAACGAAGGAACGGCGATGCCCAGAACGGCAAGCAGCATGGCGGCATGGTCGGCGGCACGTTGGTGGCGCAGAGCCGCGAATATTCCCAACGGAACTCCCATGGCCAACGCCAACGCGATGGCGACCACGCCCAATTGCAGAGTCACCGGGAATCCCTGCGCGATCAGTTCGGTCACCGTGAAGTCTTTGTACTTGAATGACGGCCCAAAATCACCGTGCATCAGAGATCGCAGATAGCGGCCGTACTGGATCCAAATCGGTTGATCCAAGCCATAGGCGCTCTGCAGGTTCGCGATGATTTCCGGCGGCAGCGTCTGCTCTTGGTCGAAGGGCCCGCCGGGGGCGGCACGCATCAAAAAAAAAGTCGCGGTGACGATGATGAGCAGCGTGGGAATCGCGCCCGCCAACCGCGTCAATAAGTAGCGAGTCATCGCGGCGAGTCTAAGTGATTGGCCGCAGGGTGGACAAGCGAACTGCCCGTCCTTAGACTATTCGGCTGGCTATCCAATCGAGGCTTCATGGACTCAACCCGCCCCATCCGCGCACTGTCGCGCGGACTTGATGCACTGAGTGTTCTTAATCTGCGAGACGGCGCGACGGTTTCTGAAATTGCTCACGAGATACGCCTGCCCCGCACCACCGTATATCGAATCCTCGAGACCTTGTGTAACGCCGGGTTCGCATACCGTGACGCCGCCGATGAGCGTTACCGCCTGACCATCCGCGTGCGCGGCCTGAGCGACGGTTTCGATGACGAGGCCTGGGTGACTCAAATCGCCAAGCCGATCATTTTCAGCCTCACTGCGGAGATCGTCTGGCCGGTCTGCATTTCCACGTTGTCGGGCACCCAGATGATCGTACGCGAGGTCACCGACCACAGCACACCGCTGGCACTGGATCGCCACGCCGCCGGCATGCGCCTGCCGCTGCTCGGCAGCGCCGCCGGACGCGCCTATCTCGCTCATTGCACGCCGGCACAACGCGATACCTTGCTCGATTCGCTGGCGCGCACCGGCAAGCAAGAGGACAAGCCGGCGCGCAATCGGACCGAGGTGTTGCGCGCGCTGGCGCATATCAAGCAGCAAGGCTATGGCAGTGTGATCTGCACCCGCCGCCTGACCGACGAGGTGGCTTTGAGCGTCCCGGTTATGTTGGATGACCGCCCCTTGGCCAGTTTGACCCTGCGTTGTATCGCGCAAGGTGCCGACGGCATGACGGCGGCCGAACGTTTTCTGCCAAAGCTGCTGCAATGCGCAGCCAATATCAGCGACAGCTTCACTGAACAGCACGCGGCGACCCCGGACCGGGGTGCGCCGGAAGCCGCCGCCTTAAGGAGTATTTGACACATGCAAAAGATCATGGTCGCCATCAAGCGCGTCGTCGACTACAACGTGCGCATCCGCGTCAAGCCGGACGGCAGCGGCGTCCTGCTGGACGGCGTGAAAATGAGCATCAACCCCTTCGACGAGATCGCGCTCGAGGAAGCTCTGCGCATCAAGGAGCGGCTCGGGAACATCGAAGTCCTTGCCGTCAGCATCGGGGTTGCCGACACGCAGCAGCAATTGCGCACGGCGCTGGCCATGGGAGCCGATCGGGCCATCCTGGTTCAGTCCGACGCCGCGGTCGAACCGCTGAACGCGGCGCAGGTGTTCCTGGCGCTGGCCAGAAAGGAAAACCCGGATTTGATTCTACTGGGCAAACAAGCCATCGACGACGATGCGAATCAAACCGGCCAGATGCTGGCGGCGCTGTGGGATCGTCCGCAGGCCACCTATGCCTCAAAGGTGGAATTGTCGGATGCCAAAGCACAGGTCACGCGTGAAGTGGACGCCGGGCTGGAAACCATCGAGGTGGATTTGCCGGCCGTGATCACCGTGGATTTGCGCTTGAACGAGCCGCGCTACGTGAAGCTTCCCGACATCATGAAGGCCAAGAAGAAACCGCTGGATGTCACCAGCCTCGATGCGCTCGGCGTGAGTCACGGCGTGTTCTTGAAAACGGTGAAAACCGAGCCTCCGGCGCAGCGCCAGAAGGGCATCATGGTGAAAGACGTGGCCGAACTGGTGGCCGTCCTCAAGAAGAAAGGGGTGATTTGATGCATAAGATACTCATCGTCGGCGAGCACGACGGAAAATCACTCAACCCCGCGACGGCCAAGTGCGTGTCCTGCGCAGCCAAGGTGCCGGAGGCGGAGATTACGATTGCCGTGTTGGGGGCCGACACCGCTGCAGTAGCCGCGCAAGCCGCCGCCATCGCGGGAGTGAAGGCGGTGCTGCGCGTGGACCGGGCGGAAAATGCCCATCCCTTGGCGGCGACCTTCGCCCCGCAGGTGGCGGCGCTCGCCGCCGACTACAGCCATGTGTTCGGACCCTCGACCAGCTTCGGCAAGGACTTGATGCCGCGGGTCGCGGCGCTGCTCGGCGTTCCCCAGGTCAGCGATCTGATGGCGGTCGAGTCCGCCTACCGGTTCCGCCGCCCCACCTATGCCGGCAATGCCATCGTCACCGTCGAGGCCGAGGCCTCACGCAAACTCATCGCCACGGTGCGGGTGGCCTCCTTCGAAGCGGCGGCAGGCGGCGGTTCCGCGGGTGTCGAATCCAAGTCAACCGACGTCACGCTGCCGACGCACACGCGCTATGTCGGCGCGAAGAGCGGTTCCACCGATCGGCCCGACCTGCAAACGGCATCCAAGGTGATTTCAGGCGGCCGCGCGCTCGGCAGCGCGGAGAACTTCAAACTGCTTTTCAGTCTCGCCGACAAGATGGGCGCGGCGGTGGGCGCGTCGCGCGCGGCGGTGGATGCAGGTTATGCGGCGAATGAAATGCAGGTGGGACAAACCGGCAAGATCATCTCGCCGGAAATCTACATCGCCATCGGCATTTCGGGCGCCATCCAGCATCTGACCGGCATCAAGGATGCGCGCACCATCGTCGCCATCAACAAGGATGGCGAAGCGCCGATTTTCGAGGTGGCCGATGTCGGCTTGGTGGGCGATTTGTTCCAGATCGTGCCCGAACTGGAGCGCTCGATCGGCTGAGACAGCGCCGCGGCCGGCGCGGAGGTCCGCAGCGCCAGCATCGGCCCTACAATTGGGTGAGCACGTGCTCCGCGGCCGACACCTTGAACTCGCCCGGCTTCTCGACGTCGACGTGGGTCGCGACACCGTTCTTGGCGATGATGGCGAAGCGCTGGCCGCGAACCCCCATCCCGAACTTGGTGCCGTCCATCTCCAGTCCCAGGGCCTTCGCGTAGGTGCCATTGCCGTCGGCCAGCATCAGGATCTTCTCGCCGACGTTGCCATGCTTGCCCCAGGCGTTCATGACGAACACATCGTTGACCGCCGTGCACGCAATGGTGTCGACGCCTTTCGCCTTGATCTGCTCCGCCAGCTCGACGAAGCCGGGCAGGTGCTTGGCATCGCAGGTCGGCGTAAAAGCGCCGGGCACCGAAAACAACACCACCGTCTTGCCCGCAAACAGCTGCTCGCTGGTGAGTTTCTGCGGTCCGTCCTTGGTCATCTGCATGAAGCTGCCCTCAGGCATCTTCTCGCCGGCTTTGATCGTCATAGGCTTTCCTCGATTGGTTTAGTGTCCCAAAGTTTCGCCGTACAGATCCCACAACTTGGCGATCTTGGGGCTGGTGTTGGGGGCGGTCTTCAGTTGTGAGAACGCCTTCTTTGCTTCGGGATAGTTCTTCAGAGCGGCCTGGGAACGTCCGAGATAGACGTAGCCATCGTCCGCATGCTTGAGGCCGCCCTTTTGTATAGCGGCCTGCAGCGCAGTCACCGCGCCGGCGTAGTCGCCGACGGCGTAATGCGTTTCGCCGGCGCTCAAGCTCAGCATGCCGGATGCGCTCTTCGCCGCTTCAGCATCCGCTTGCGGCAGACCCTTCTTGTCGGCGTCAGCCCGCGTCCGCAGCGAGTTCAACAACCGGTTGGTCCGTTCCTTGTGTTCATTCTGCATCACAGGCGATGCCATTACGGCGTCCAGTACATTTGCCGCTTCACCCGGGAAACCGGCATCGTTCAGCAGCTGGGCCAATTCGATGTAGTCGGTGTCGGCATTCATCGCCTTGGTGTCGTACATCAGACGCTCGATCTGCAGCAGATTGTGATCGTCGCGCTCATCTTGGCGTTCGATGCGCAGCAGCGTGTTCCAGTAACTGGACTTGTTGGTCAAGCGGATCAAGTCGTACAACACCACGGCCATGGTGGCATTGTCGCTGGCGTCGGAGGCGCACTGCAGCTTGAACAAATAGAGGTTCTCCTTCGGGGCCTCGCCGGCTTTGCGGCTGGCGGCGACCGCCTTGTCAACCCAGACGGCGGTGTCCTTGCAATCCTTCTGCAGAAAATACAATTGGGCAATCACCAACAGATCATTCGGAGTGGCCGTGCCGGCATCGACCATTTCCTTGCCGTAATCAATGGCTTTTGCATACTGATTGCCCATGGCGGCCATGCCGAACAGGGCGCGGGTGAGCTGTGTCTTTTCCTCGGGTGTCGCCAGCCCGGATGCCAGCACCTTCTCAAAGGCGGCTTGTGCAGCCTTGGCGTTGTTGAGTTTGCCATAGCAAACGCCGCGCATATACTCGATGCTCTTGGTGTCGAAGGGAGTCAGCCCGGACTTCGCCTCCGCGGCATCCAGATTCTTCAGCGCCTCATTCCACTGGCTCGCCTGCATGGCCTTCTGTGCCGCCGTTATTTCCTTTGCGATGACGCGGCTGATTTCATTGCCCTTGGGCTTGTCCTTGTCCGCAGCGAGCACGCCGTGCGAAGCGAACGCGAAGCAGGCTGTGATCAGCAAAGCACACACACCCAGCCGATCGAGCCAGAGGCTGCGAAAATCCCGTATCGAATGACTCATTACAATCCTCGCTATGAAACTTGAAGCAACGAACGCCGCGAAAACCCGTTGCCAGGCATGACGCGCCGCAAATTCACCCGGGGGATTCCTGCTTAGAAGAAGTCGTTGTTGACGAAGCCGATCTTCTTCAAGCCCCGATGCTGCAAATCCGCGAGGGTTTGCGCGACGATTTCGTACTTCGCAAACTTGTCCACTGTGATGTGCACTTCCGGCTGCGGATCCTGGGTGGCCTCCGCCGATATGTTGTTTTGCAACGTGGCCCGATCCACCGGCTGCTTGTTCCACAACAACGTGCCGTCGAAGTCGATGGTCAGATCGATGACCACCGGCGGCGGCGGCGGCGTCATGTTGGGCGGCGGAGGCATGGGATTGTCGATCTTCACCGCATGGGTCTGGTGCGGCAGCGTGATGATGAAGATGATCAACAGCACCAGCATCACGTCGATCAACGGAGTCATGTTGATGTCGGCCAGGGGTGCATTGGAGGCGCCGGAGCCTAGACTAATGGCCATGAATTCAATCCTACCTGGTGGGAATCAGCTGGTCGGGCTCAGTGATGAAGGCCACTTTACGTATGCCGATCTTCTGAGTTGCGACCAGCACTTGACCGACGAATTGATAACGCACATTCGAGTCGCCCCGGATATGCACCTCGGGCTGCGGCTCCTGACGCACGATGCCGCGCAGCTGCTGCAGCAGTTCGTCCTGTCCGGAGAGCAACTTCATGTTCCAGTAAATCGCGCCCTGCTTGTCGACCGAGATGGTGATGTTCTCAGGCTTGGTCTGCGTCGGCAGATTGGTCGCCTTGGGCAGATCCAGCTGCACCTGGTGAACGATCACCCGGATCGTGATGATGAAGATGATCAGCAGCACCAACATCACGTCCACGAGGGGCGTGACATTGATGTCCGACATGGCTTCGCCTTCACTATTACCACCTACACTCATTGCCATGGGCGCGATTTCCTAGCGAGCGGGAGCCGCAGCCGGCTTGCCCACCGGAGTGGATGGCTTGTCCATCCCCAAGCCCATCTTGGCGCCGGAGATCAAGTAGGCATGCAGCTCATGGGTGAAATGGCTGACACGCTCCTGTACGACTTTGTTGCGGCGCAGAAGCACGTTGTAACCGAGCACGGCCGGCACGGCCACCACCAATCCGATGGCGGTCATGATCAAGGCTTCGCCGACGGGGCCGGCCACCTTGTCGATGGAGCCTTGTCCGGAAACGCCGATCGCGATGAGCGCGTTGTAGATACCGATCACGGTGCCGAGCAGGCCGACGAAGGGAGCGGTTGCACCCACCGATGCCAGAACGGGCAGCCCGTTTTGTATGCGGCTGATGATGGCATCGGCGGTGCGCTGCAGCGACTCGGTGATCCACTCACTGGTGCCGATGGCGCTGGAGAGGCGGGTCTTGTTCACCTCATGGTACTCGTACGCTTGCTTGCCGGTCTCGGCCAGGGCGCGGAACGGGTTGGAGTTGCCCTTCAGCTTGCTGATGGCATCGGTCAGGCTGGTCGAGCTCCAGAATTCCCTCTCGGCCTCGATGGCTTGGAGTTTCAAGCGGCGCTGATCCAGGAACTTGGTGATCATGATGAACCACGTCAGAAACGACATGATCAGCAAGACGGCGAGGATCGACCTGCTGACGATATTGCCCTGCGCAATCAGCGCACTCAGGCCATATGGGTTTTCAACGACTGTCTCTTGCATTGACCGATTCCCTCTACTTATAGAAATTTAACTGGTGAAACCTCTTCCAAAATCAAATGCACCGCTCTTGTCTCTACCGGAGCCGCCATTGGATGGCGAATGGGAAGGTGCCTTCGACGCCTTTGCCGTCCTCCATCGCCGGAATCATCCTCTGGCCTTTGACGCCCTTCAAACAAGCATCGTCCAGCCGCGGAAAGCCGCTGCTGGTCTGAATCGTGGCATCGAGCACGCGACCGTCGGAGGCAACTTTCATCAGCAATATGCAGCGGCCTTCTTCACCGGCACGCTTCGAGGCGTCCGGGTAATACTCTTCACCGATGTGGAACGGATGCTTCGGATCCATCTTCGGGCCGGTCACCGCTCTTTGCACCGGCGCGGGCGGCGCCTGGGCTATGGGGGCAGGCGCCTGCTGCACCTGGGTCGTCTGGGTAATGGCGGCCGTTTCCTGCGGCGCCTGGATGTCTACGAATTCGGGCGGCGGAACGAAGGGTCGAACTTCTTCCAGCTTCGGGGGCGGAGGCGGTGGCTTGTCGATGTCTTTGGGTTTGTCGATCTGAGCGATTTCGACCGGAGGAATAATTTTCTGGATCAGGTTGCCGGCGAGCCCGGAATAAAATCCCCAGACGATCAGACAATGAAGAAGGATGACGGCAATGAAGGCAGCGCCGCGCCTGCCTGAAAACAAAGACGGTTCTTCGTATTTATACATAAGTCTGGACGACCCTACCCCTAAGCTCTTGAACTTGCGCGAAGCGCACGCCGAGAACCAACGGACTGGTTTTTCCAGCGCGTCCCTTCAAGTTCCCTTCGGCGATTGAAGGAGCCTGACACATATCCAGCCCGAACTGCAAGCACGGCATGCGCGGCGATCGGGCGTCATGAATGAGCGTCATCGCGTGGGCTTCGACGCAACAGAAGTTGCGGCCGGAAGATCGGTGACGGCACCCAAAGAAGCGCTGCTCACCGAGCGCGAGTATTTCGCCAAGGCGCCGCGCCGCGCATAGGGTTTGGGCGGAACCCACGATTTACGGCGCCGTTTCAACTCCGCGGCGCTGACGTGCAACGTGATCCGGCGCAGTTCCGCATCGATGGAAATCGCATCGCCGCTCTTTACCAAGGCCAGCGGCCCGCCCACCGCGGCTTCCGGCGCCACATGACCGACCACGAAGCCATGACTGCCGCCCGAAAATCGACCGTCGGTGATCAGTGCGACGTGATTGCCCAAGCCTTTGCCCATGATGGCGCCGGTGGGGCTCAACATCTCACGCATTCCGGGACCGCCGCGCGGCCCTTCGTAACGGATGACCACCACATCGCCCGGCTTTACTTTGTCACTCAGAATGCCCTGCAGCGATTGCTCTTCGGAATCAAAGACCCGTGCCCGGCCTTTGAAGCGCAGTCCTTCCTTGCCTGTAATTTTTGCAACGGCGCCTTCCGGGGCCAGATTGCCGTAGAGCACCACCAGGTGACTGTCCTTCTTGATCGGATCGGCAAGCGGCTTGATGATCTCCTGCCCCTCAGGGTACGGCGCAACATCGCGCAGGTTCTGCGCCAAGGTGGACCCCGTGACCGTCAGACACTCGCCGTGCAGCAGTCCCGCGTCGAGCAAGGTCTTCATCAGGGGTTGTATGCCGCCTATCGCCACCAGTTCTGACATCGAGTACCGTCCGCTGGGTCTCAAATCAGCCAGAACCGGAACTCGTGTCCCGATTCGGGTGAAATCGTCGAGCTGCAGTTTTACATTTGCAGAGGAGGCGATGGCCAGCAGATGCAACACCGCGTTGGTGGAACCGCCCAGGGCGATCACCACGGTCACCGCATTTTCGAATGCCTTGCGCGTCAGGATCTGCCGCGGCGTGATGCCCAGATCGATGAGCCTGACGACTGCGGCGCCCGCGCGGGTGCAATCGTCGCGCTTTTGCCCGGAGACGGCCTCTTGCGCGGAGCTGTTGGGCAAACTCATGCCCAAGGCCTCGATGGCGGAGGCCATGGTGTTGGCCGTATACATCCCGGCGCACGAACCCGGCCCCGGGATGGCGGTACGCTCGACGAACTTCAATTGATGTTCTGAAACGCTGCCGTTGGCATAGCCGCCGACCGCCTCGAACACCGACACGATGTCGCGTTTATCGGCCCCCGGCTTGATGGTGCCTCCATACACGAACACCGAGGGTCGGTCCAGCCGCGCCAAGGCCATCATGCACCCGGGAATGTTTTTGTCGCAGCCGCCGATGGCCACCACGCCGTCGAAACCCTGGGCGCCGACCACGGTTTCGATGGAGTCGGCGATCACCTCGCGCGATACCAGCGAGTAGCGCATGCCGGGCGTGCCCATGGAAATGCCGTCGGACACCGTGATGGTGTTGAAGGTCACCGGCTTGGCACCGGCCCGCTCGACGCCGTCCGCGGCATAACGCGCCAATTCGTCGATGTGCACGTTGCAGGGCGTCAAGTTGCTCCAGGTGGATGCAATGCCGACCTGCGGTTTCTCGAAATCCGCATCGGCAAAACCGACGGCGCGCAGCATCGCCCGGCTGGGCGTTTGCTTGACGCCGTCGACCACCAGCCGCGAGAAGCGGCGCCTATCAATGGGAGCGGATTTCTTTTTCATTGCGCTGAGCTTACTCAACCCCGTAGCGTTGCACCAAGTAGCGATAGGTGCCGCGCAGGGCCTGGGCTTCGGCGCCGACGCTGCGACCGGGCCGGTCTTTGGAATTCCAGGCGTATAAATCCAGGTGCAGCCACCGCGGCGTTTCGGTCACGAAGCGCTTGAGGAACAGCGCCCCGAAAATTGCGCCGGCAAATCCCGAGGCCGCCACATTGTTCAAATCGGCGATCTTGCTCGACAACTCATCGTCGTAGCCGGCCCACATCGGCATGGGCCACAGCGGATCGTGTTCCGCGGCTGCGCAGCGCGCGAGATCCTGGACGGTGTGTTCGTCGCTGCCGAATAGTGCGGGCAATTCCGGTCCCAGGGCCACGCGTGCGGCGCCCGTCAGGGTGGCGAAGTCGATCAACAGGTCGGGCCGCTCGGCATCCGCAAGTGCCAGGGCATCGCACAACACCAGCCGCCCTTCGGCGTCGGTGTTGCCGACCTCGACGGTCAAGCCTTTGCGGGTGGTCAATACGTCGCCGGGACGATACGCATTGCCGCTGATGGCATTCTCGACCGCGGGTATCAGCACCCGCAGCCGTGCACGCAGCTTGGCGCTGATCAGCAGATGAGCCAGCCCCAGCGCGACGGCGCCGCCTCCCATGTCTTTTTTCATCAGCGCCATGCCGGCGCCGGGCTTGATGTCCAGCCCGCCGCTGTCGAAGCACACCCCCTTGCCCACCAAGGTCACGCAGGGCAGCGCATCGCCGCCGGCGGGCGTCCAACGCAACTCCAGCAAGCGCGGCGGCTGGATGCTGGCACGACCCACGGCGTGAATCGCAGGGAAATTTGCCGCCAGCAGTTCCTCGCCCACCCATTCCTTGAAGGTCGCCTGATGGCGTTGCGCCACCTGCTGTACGGCTGCCGAAAATTCCGCCGGACCGAAATCCCCGGCCGGCGTATTGATCCAATCGCGCGCCATGCGCAGCGCTTCCGCGGCATGCGTCACGAAGTGCTGATCGGCCGTTGCCGGCGGAGCCAGCCGGGCCGACTCGTGCTTGGACTGCCGATAGCGATCGAAGCGATAGCATCCATAGGCAAATCCCAGACTGATCTGCGTGGCATCGGCGCCGCCCCACTGCTGCGCCAGATGAAACGCGCGCGCCGGCAATCGTTCCGCCAATCCGGCGGCATGCCACAGAGAGATGTCGCCCTGGCGCTTGCCCAATCCGCACACTGCGCCGGTGAGCGTGCCGGTCGCATCCGGCAACAGCGCGACGCGATGCTTCTCGGCCTTGAAGCTTTGTTCGCCGATCCAGTGTCGGGTGAAGTCCGGTTGCGCGACGCGCCAGGCCTCGAGCTCATCCTCGTAGACCAGCCACAACGGCAGTGAACTGTTGCTATCGGGATTCATGAACCGCCCTCCTGACTCAGCCGCGCGCACCTGGAAGTGCTTGCATGATAGGGGATTCTGTGGTGCTATTTGCGGCTAGTTGACAGCGCTGGTGCGCCACCCTCTTTTACCGACTCCGCCGAAGGGACGCTGTTCATAACGAAGCGCGGGTCGATCATTTTTTTGGATGAGCATGGTTAGCGAAGGAGATTTTGCATGCGTTTGTATTCGCAGAAAGACGTCGACAAGAAAGCCTTGCGGGGCGCGCGCATCGCGGTGCTCGGCTATGGCAGCCAGGGTCGCGCGCATGCATTGAATCTTCGCGACAGCGGCTACGATGTGGTGGTCGGCGTGCGCCAGGGCGACAGCTGGAAGAAGGCCAGGAAGGACGGCCTGCAAGTCATGGAGCCCGCCGCCGCCGTCAAGGGCGCGCAGTTGGTGGCCATGCTGGTCCCCGACCTGACGCAGAAGCCCTTGTACGCGGAACTCAAGGACAAATTCGAAAAAGGCGCGACCCTGTTGTTCGCGCATGGCTTCAATGTTCACTTCAAGCAGATCAAGCCGCGCAAGGATCTGGATGTGGTGCTGATCGCGCCGAAGGGCCCGGGCGATCTGGTGCGCCGCCAATATCAGCAGGGGCGCGGAGTGCCCTGCCTGATCGCGGTTTTTCAGAATCCGTCGAAGAAGGCCAAGGCCAAGGCGCTCGCCTATGCCGATGGCATCGGCGGAACACGCGGCGGCGTGTTGGACACGACCTTTGCCGAGGAGACCGAGACGGATCTGTTCGGCGAACAGGCGGTGCTGTGCGGCGGCGCCACCGAGTTGGTGGTGCGCGGCTACGAAACCCTGGTCGAGGCCGGCTATCAACCGGCGGTCGCTTACTACGAGTGCCTGCACGAACTGAAACTCATCGTCGATCTGCTGCATGAAGGCGGCATCACCAAGATGCACCGCTTCATCAGCGAAACCGCCAAGTACGGCGACCTGACCCGCGGCCCGCGCATCGTCAACAAGGCCACCAAGAAAGAGATGCGCAAAATCCTCGCCGAGATTCAGCAGGGCAAGTTCGCGCGTCAATGGATTGCGGAGAACAAGTCCGGCCGACGCAAGTACTCCAAACTGCTGAAAGCGGACCTGGGCCATTCGATCGAAAAGGTCGGCGCGCAGCTGCGCGCGCGCATGCCCTGGCTCGAAGGCGACAAGGCCTGACCCGATGGCCGGGCGCACGTTGTTCGACAAGGTTTGGGCAGCCCACGAAGTGGTGCCCGAAACGCCGGACACGCCTGCGGTGTTGTACATCGATTTGCATCTCATCCACGAGGTCACTTCGCCGCAGGCTTTCAGCATGTTGCGCTCCAAGGGCCTGCCGGTGCGCCGCGTGGACCGCACTCTGGCGACCATGGATCACTCCATTCCGACCTCGAGCGATCAGGTCTTCGGCAGGGTGCCGATCAAAGTCGATGCGGCTGCCCGGCAAGTGCAGCAGTTGGAACAGAATGCGGTCGAGTTCGGCGTGCAGCTGTTCGGATTGCGCGATGCACGGCGCGGCATCGTGCACGTCATGGGTCCCGAAATGGGCCGCACCCAGCCGGGAATGACCATCGTCTGCGGCGACAGCCACACCAGCACGCATGGCGCTTTCGGCGCCCTCGCCTTCGGCATCGGCACCACGGAAGTCGGCCATGTGTTCGCCACCCAGTGCCTGTTGCAGCGCAAGGCCAAGGCCTTCGCCATCAATGTCGAAGGCACACTGCGTCCCGGCGTCTCGGCCAAGGATTTGATTCTTGCCATCATCGGCAAGATTGGCGTCTCGGGAGGCACCGGCCATGTATTGGAATATCGCGGCTCTGCCATCCGCGCGCTGTCCATGGACGAACGCATGACGGTGTGCAACATGTCGATCGAAGCGGGCGCCCGCGCCGGCATGATTGCGCCGGACGAGACGACCTTCGAGTATTTGAAAGACAAGCCCGCTGCGCCCAAGGGGGCGGCCTGGGATGACGCGGTGGCCCGCTGGCGCGCCCTGGTCAGCGACCGCGACGCGCGCTTCGATGCGTCGGCGGAACTGGATGCCGGGCAGATCGAGCCGATGATCACTTATGGCACCAACCCCGGCATGGTGCTGCCCATCAGCGCGCCCATTCCGGCGAAGAGCGGGGACGAGGTGTTCGACAAAGCGCTGCGTTACATGGGTTTTCACAGCGGCGATGCCATGCTGGGCAAACCCGTGAACGTGGTGTTCATCGGCAGCTGCACCAACGGACGCTACGAGGACCTTCAGGCTGCCGCGCAAATCCTGAAAGGCCGCAAGGTGGCGGCCGGCGTGCGGCTGCTGATCGTGCCGGGCTCCCAGCAGGTCAAGCAGCAGGCCGAAGACAGCGGGATTGCCGATATCTTTCGCGCCGCCGGCGCCGATTGGCGCGAATCGGGCTGCTCGATGTGCCTCGGCATGAATGGCGACACGGTGGCGGCCGGGGAGTATTCGATCAGCACCAGCAACCGCAACTTCGAAGGCCGCCAGGGCGTGGGCGCGCGCACCCTGCTGGCGAGTCCGCTGACCGCGGCCGCAAGCGCGGTGCGCGGCAGCATTGCCGACCCTCGGGAGCTGTTGTGATGCCGCCGGTAACGCGCTTTCAATCCCGCACGGTGGCCATTGCCTCCAGCAACATCGACACCGATCAGATCATCCCGGCGCGCTTTCTCACCACGACGACGAAACAGGGATTGGGAAAACAATTGTTCGCCGACTGGCGCTATCGCGCGGACGGCTCGCCGGTGCCGGAGTTCATTCTCAACCGCCCGGAAGCACAGGGAGCCCAGGTGTTGGTGGCCGGCAGTAATTTCGGCTGCGGCTCCTCGCGCGAGCACGCGCCGTGGGCGCTGCTGGATTATGGCTTTCGCGCGGTGATCAGCACGGAAATTGCCGATATCTTTCGCGGCAATTCACTGAAGAATGGTTTGCTGCCCATTGTCGTGGATGAACCGACCTCGCGTTGGTTGCTGGAGCATCCCGGCGCGGAGGTGGCAATCGACCTGGACAGCGCCACGCTGACCTTGCCCACCGGCACGGTGGTCAGCTTTCCCATCGAGGCTTTCGCGCGGCACTGCCTCTTGAACGGCGTCGATGAATTCGGCTACCTGCGCAGCAAACTGGCGCAGATCGAGAAATTCGAAGCGGCCCATCTCTCGTGAAGGCCCGCATTGCGGTTCTGGCCGGCGACGGCATCGGCGCAGAAGTGACTGCTGAAGGCGTGCGCGCACTTCAGGCGATCGGCGTGAAGTACGGCCATCAGTTCGAATTTCACCCCGCCTTGATCGGCGGCGCGGCGATCGATGCCGCGGGTATGCCGCTGCCGCCGGAAACTCTGGCGCTCGCCAAGCGGGCGGATGCAATCCTGCTCGGCGCGGTCGGCGGACCGAAGTGGTCCGACCCGAATGCCAAAGTGCGCCCCGAGCAAGGACTGCTGCAATTGCGCCAGGCGCTCGGGCTGTTCGCCAATCTGCGCCCGGTGGTGCCCCACCCCGCCACCTTGGATGCCTCGCCGATCAAGCCGCAACTCCTGCAAGGCGTCGACATCATGGTCGTGCGCGAACTGACCGGCGGTATCTACTTCGGCGAGAAGACGCGCACGGCAACCGAAGCCATCGACGTGTGCCGCTACACGGCCGCGGAAATCGAACGGGTGGTGCGGCTCGCCGCCCGGCTGGCGCGGGCGCGGCGGCGGAAACTGACGTCGGTCGACAAGGCCAATGTGCTGGAGACATCGCGGCTGTGGCGCCACCTCGTGGACGCCATCATGCCGGCCGAGTTTGCCGACGTCGATTACGAGCACATGCTGGTGGACTCGGCCGCCATGCACCTGATCAAGCGGCCGCGCGACTTCGACGTGATCGTCACGGAAAACATGTTCGGCGACATCCTCACCGATGAAGCGTCGATGCTGGCCGGTTCGATGGGACTGTTGCCTTCCGCATCGCTGGGGACGGACGGACGCGGCGGCCTGTTCGAGCCCATTCATGGCTCCGCTCCGGATATCGCCGGCAAGGGCATTGCAAATCCCTATGCCGCCATCCTCAGCGCCGCCCTCTTGCTGCGCTATGCGCTGCAACTCGAGGCCGAAGCGGCCGCCCTGGAGGCGGCCGTGGCCAAGGCCATCGATGCCGGCGTGCTGCCGGCGGATCTGGCGCCGGCGGGCGCCCAACCCGCGGCTACGCGTGTTGCAGCCGATGCGGTGCTGTCTGAAATTTAGCGACCCGGTCCAGCGCCGCGCTCAAGTCGGCGAGCAAGTCCTCCGGATCCTCGATACCCACGGACATGCGCAGCAGGCCCGGACCGATGCCGGCGCGCTGGCGCGCCACCTCATCCATGCCGGCATGCGACATGCTGGTCGGATGAGCGATCAAGCTCTCCACGCCGCCGAGCGATTCGGCCAGGCTGAAACATTCCAAGCCTTCCAAAAAAGCTTCGACGGCCGGCTCGCCGCCCACCAGATCGAAGCTCAGCATGGCGCCGAAACATGATTGCTGGCGGCGCGCCACTTCGTGCCCGGGAGAATGCGTCAGCCCCGGGTAATACACATGAGCGACGCACGCATGCTGACTGAGCAAATCGACGATTTTGGCGGTGTTTTCCGCATGCACCCGCATGCGGGCGTGCAAGGTCCGTATCCCGCGCAAGGTGAGAAAGCTGTCGAACGGCGCGCCGGTGACGCCGATGGCGTTGGCCCACCAGGCCAGGTCGCGGTGCAGCTCCGGCGTCGCGGCGATGACGGCGCCGCCGACCACATCGCTGTGGCCGTTCAAGTATTTGGTGGTGGAATGCATCACCAGATCCGCCCCCAGTGGAATCGGCTGCTGCCATACCGGCGATAAAAAGGTGTTGTCCACCGCGACCAACGCGCCGGCCGCATGCGACGCGGCCGCCACCGCGCGCACGTCCACGACACGCAGCAGCGGATTGCTCGGCGTTTCGATCCAAACCAGCGCCGTCGGCTCGAGCAGTGCGGCCTGCAGTTCCGCGGGCTTGCTCTGGTCGATGAACTCCACCCGCAACGTGCCCTTGTTCTGGAAGGCCGCCAGCATGCGGTAGGTGCCGCCGTAGCAATCGTAGGGCGCTATCACGCGCGCGCCGCAAGGCAAGGTCGACAGGATCAGGGTGATTGCCGCCAACCCGGTGCAGGTCACCACCGCGCCCGCGCCGCCTTCCAATTCAGCCAATGTTTCGGCCAGGGTGTCCCGGGTCGGATTGCCCGAGCGCGTGTAGTCGTACTTGCGCGGCTTGCGGTGCGCTTCGAACGCAAAGTTGCTGGACAGATAGATCGGCGGCACCACCGATCCATGGTGCACGTCGGATTCCAGGCCGGCGCGCACCGAGCGCGTGGCGATACTCTTGCTGCGGGGGGGTTTATTGCTCATGTGCTGTGCTCTGCGAGGACTTGTTTGATGATGGGTGTGAGCGCGGCGCTTTCCTTCAGGAAGGCGTCGTGTCCGAAAATCGAATTGATCTCGATGAGTTGCCGCGGGCCGTTGAGCCGCGCCGACAGCGCCTGCATGTCGTGGTACGGCACCAATTGATCTTCGCGCACGGCGATCAGCGTCGCGGGCGTCTGTACCTGCGTGGCGTCCATGGAATGAAGATCGATCGACTCGCTCAAGGCGAGGAAGGATTCGGCGCGGTACTTCTGCACGTAATCATCGCCGCGCGCGAACAGGTAATCCTCGATGGGAAAGCGAAAGCGATCGGCGCCGCGGGTCGGCGCGCCGCCGAAGCGCAGCGAGAACTCCACAGAACTGCGGTAGGTGGCCATGGCCAGCGCGCGCGCCAGCTTCAGCCCCGATGCCCCATCGCCGCGCGCGATCGCCTCGCGCACGATTTGCCGCTGCACGCTGCGCCACGCCGTGGACAACACCTGGGCCTTGTCCGCGCCGCTCAGAACCAGAATGTGCCGGATCAGCTGCGGGTGCTTTTCCGCGAAACAAAGCGCCACCATGCCGCCGTACGAGGCGCCGACGATGGCGTGCAGAGGCCGCGCTCCCAGACGCTGCACCACCAAGCTCAAGGCCTTGGCCTGATCGTAGCAACTGATGGAGGGAAAGCTTGCGCCGTCGGCCGGCGTCGAACTTTGGCCGCGACCGCCGATGTAGTCGATGCCGAGCACGCGATAGCGGCGCGTGTCGATACCCAAACCGGGGCCCACCATCTCCGGCCACCAGTGCTCTGGCGGACTGCCGCAAACGATGCGGTGCGCGGAAATGCCGCCAAGCACGGCGACCAAGGGCCCGTGCTCATGCCCGATCAACCGATAGGCGATGCGCGCATCGGGCAATGCATCGCCGTAATGCAGCGTGAAAGGCGCCAGTTCCAGCGTATCGTCGATGAATTCGGGAAAATCTTCGGCCACGTGGCGGATCGCTCCTCAAGGTTACATAAACCCCTGGAGCATCGGCTCGTGCCCATTGAACACGGCCTTGCCGTGCAACGCTGGCGGCCTATCTACCGGAACCGAGCCCGTCTGGGCCCGCCTCCGCAGGAGTTGGCACCGTTCGAACGAGCCTCGAGCTCGGATTCGATGGTTGCCCCGGCTTCTAAGGGCCTTTCCCTCAGCCGGTCTAGATAGGTTGGGCCAAATTCTAGCAGGCCGCCGCACGCCGTCAAGGCATCAGTGCGGCAAAACTTGCCGCGCCGCACCCAATGCATTAATGTACTAGTACGTTAATACAGCCACGGACACCATGAAGACCAATCGACCGGTTACATTGCGGCAGGAACAGCAGCACGAGCGGGCACTGTGTACCGCCATCCTGGCGCTGCGCTCCTTGGAAGAGTGCCGCAGTTTCTTCCGCGACCTGTGCACGCCGGCTGAGCTGCAGGCCATGGCCGATCGCTGGGCGGTGGTGGAGTTGTTGGAGCGCGGCCTGCCCTATCGCGAGATTCACAGGCAGACCGGCGTCAGCGTCACCACCATCGGCCGCGTGGCGCGCTATTTGATGCAGGGCAATGGCGGCTACCGCGCGGTCACCGACCGGTTGAAGCTGCATGCGTAACCCGGCCGCCGATGCCGCGACGCGCTTGAAAATCGCGGTGCAGAAGAGCGGCCGCCTCACCGAGGCATCCCTCGACCTGCTCTCCACCTGCGGGCTGAAGTACAGCCGCGGCAAGGACCAGCTGATGTGCTACGGCGAGAACATGCCGCTCGATGTGCTGTTCGTACGCGACGACGACATTCCCGACCTGGTGCAGGAGGATGTCTGCGACCTGGGGTTGGTCGGATTGAACGTGGTCGAGGAAAGCCGTCTGGCATTCGCGGCGCGCGGCGTGCACCCGCTGTTCGAGATGGTGCAGACCTTGGACTTCGGCCGCTGCAAACTGTGCATCGCCGTGCCTGACGATTTCGAATATCAGGATGCCGGCTCGCTGCAGGGCAAACGCATCGCCACCACCTACCCGAACATCCTGAGCCGCTTTCTCATGGACTACGGCATCAATGCCGAGGTCGTGGTGCTGTCCGGGGCGGTGGAGATCGCGCCGCGTCTGGGACGCGCCGATGTGATCTGTGACCTGGTGTCCACGGGTTCGACGCTGGCCGCGAACCACCTGCGGCACGTGGAAACGGTGCTCGAGAGCCAGGCCGTGCTGATCCGCACCCCGATGCCGATAGCGCCCGAGAAACAGGAATGGACCCGGCGGCTGCTGATGCGCATCGATGGCGTCGAACAGGTGAAGGGCAGCAAGTACATCATGCTGCATGCGCCCCGCTCCGCGCTCGCGGCCATCGCGAAAATTCTCCCCGGCAGCGAAGCGCCGACCGTGATTCCGCTGGAAGGATTGGGCGACCGGGTTGCCGTGCATGCCGTCTGCCGCGAAAACGTCTTCTGGGAATTGCTCGAGGAACTCAAGGGCGCGGGCGCCACCTCGGTGTTGGTGTTGCCGGTCGAAAAAATGCTGGCCTGAGAATACCGATGCGAATCCTGCACTGGCTTGGCTTGAATGCCGCCGAACAGCGCGACGCGCTGCGACGGCCCACCCAGCGCGATGCCGGGCGCGTCGCGGAGGCGGCGCGCGATTTGATCGCGCAGGTCCGCCACGAGGGCGATGCGGCCTTGCTGTCGCTCACCCAGAAATTCGATGGGGCGTCGCTGACGCAGCTGCAGGTGACCCCAGCGGAATTCGAGGCGGCGGACCGCGCGCTGAGCGCCGTGCAACATGCCGCCATCGAACGCGCACTCGGCGCGATCCGCGCGTTTCACGCGGCCCAGTCCACACCGCCGATCCGCATCAACACCGCGCGCGGCGTGCTGTGCGAGCGCTTCAGCGTACCGATCCGCGCGGTCGGACTGTATGTACCCGCGGGCTCGGCGCCATTGCCGTCCACCGCTTTGATGTTGGCGGTGCCGGCGGCCATCGCCGAATGCCCGGTGCGCATTATGTGCACGCCGCCCTCCGCCAAGGGCACGGCGGATCCTGCGGTTCTGGCGGCGGCGCGCAAAGCAGGGATCAGCCAGATCTTCAAAGTGGGCGGCGCACAGGCGATCGCGGCCATGGCCTATGGCACAGCCAGCATCCCGAAGTGCGACAAGGTATTTGGACCCGGCAATGCCTGGGTGACCGCCGCGAAACTGTTGATCTCCCAGGACCCCGCCGGCGCCTCCGCCGACCTGCCGGCCGGCGTGACCGAGGTGATGGTGATTGCCGATGCCGGCGCGCGCGCCGATTTCGTGGCGGCGGATTTGCTGGCGCAAGCGGAACACAGCCCTGAAGCGCAGGCGATTCTCATCACCACCGACGCCGCGCTGGCCGAAGCCGTGGCCGTAGAAGTGACGCGTCAGCGGCAGACTCTGTCGCGCGCCGCCATCCTGGACCAGTCCATCGTTTCCATGCGCCTGATCGTGGTGGATACGCTGGAAACGGCTCTCGGCATCGCGAATACCTACGCGCCGGAGCACCTGTTGCTGGAGGTGCGCGAGCCCCGGGCTTGGTTGTCGCGCGTCACGGCAGCCGGCGCGGTGTTCCTGGGCGCTTGGTCGCCGGAATCCATGGGCGATTATTGTTCCGGACCGAACCACACGCTGCCGACCTATGGCTACGCCCGCTCGTACAGCGGGCTGTCGTTGGAGGATTTCCAGAAACGCATCACGGTGCAGGAGATCAGTCCCGCGGGCCTGCGCGAAATGGGGCCGACCGCGCAGATCTTGGCGGGACTGGAGGGCCTGGATGCGCACGCCGCCGCCGTGACGATTCGCCTGGCGGCATTGACGTGAATCCTCTGCTGGCCTTGGCGCGGCCTGAAATAGTCGCTCTCAAAGCCTACTCGCATGCCGCCTGGCTGCCGGCACTCACCCGCCTGCATGCGAACGAAGCGCCGTGGCGACCGAATGGCGATGACAGCACCCTGGGATTGAACCGCTATCCGGAGCCGCAACCGGCGGCGCTGATCGGGCGCTTGAGTGCTCTGTATGGCGTGCCGGCCGGCAGCGTGCTCGCGACCCGCGGAGCCGATGAAGCCATCGACTTGTTGGCGCGGATTTTTTTGCGTGCGGGCGTGGACTCGATCTTGCAATGCTCCCCAAGCTTCGGCATGTACCAAGTGGCGGCGCGCATCCAGGGAGCCGGCGTCATCGACGTGCCCTTGGACCGCGAACGCGGCTGGAACTTCGATGCGCGGCAACTGCTCGAGGCGTGGCACCCCAACGTCAAACTGGTGTTCCTGTGCTCGCCCAATAATCCGACCGGCAATCTGCTCGACGCCGGGATGCTGGAGAGCGTCTGCGTCGGCCTGCAGCACAAGGCGGTGGTGGTCATCGATGAGGCCTACATCGAATGGTCGAATACGCCGAGCCTGACGCCTTGGCTGGCGAAATTTCCCCACCTGGTGATACTGCGCACGCTGTCCAAGGCGCATGCCCTGGCCGGCGCGCGCCTCGGCGCAATGCTGGCGGCACCCGAGCTGATCGAAGTGGCCCGGCGCGTGATCCCACCCTACGCGCTGACTCAGTCGACCATCGAAGCCGCTTTGCGGGCGTTGCAGCCGGCGGAATTGGCCGTCTCGCAAGCACGGCGTGACAGCCTGCTGGCGGAACGAGAATACTTGCGCATCGGCCTCTCGAGCTCGGCGCTGGTCGCCAAGGTCTGGCCCAGCGACAGCAACTTTCTATTGGTGGATTGTCACGATGCGGAGCGCTTCATGAGGGACAGCATGGCGGGCGGTACCATCGTCAGGGACCTGCGCAGTCATGCGGCGCTGCCGAACTCGATTCGCGTGTCGGTGGGTACACGCACGCAGAACGACGCATTGCTCGCCAGCGTGGGACGCACATGAGCGGACGGCGCATCCTATTCCTGGATCGGGACGGCACCTTGAACGAGGAGGTCGACGACGAGCAAATCGACAGTCTGGCCAAGATCCGGCTGATGCCGCACGTCATCGCGTCGCTGTTGGAATTGCAGCGCGCCGGTTTCGCCTTCGTCATGGTCACCAACCAGGATGGACTGGGTACGCCGCGCTTTCCGCAGGAGTCCTTCGACTCCGCACACCATTTCATATTGGAGCTGTTCCGCTCGCAGGGCATCGAGTTCGAAGCGATTTTCATCTGCCCGCATTTCAAGCACGACAACTGCGCCTGCCGCAAGCCCAATCCCGGCATGGTCAAGGATTTCATGGCCGCGCACCGCATCGACCTGGAGCGCAGCTACATGATCGGCGACCGCGACACGGATCTGGAATTCGCCGCCAATCTGGGTGTGCACGGCGTGCGCATCCGTTTGGGCGGCGATCCGCACGACGCCTGGCCTGCCATCACCCGGCGCATCCTCGAAGCCTCGCGCCGTGCGCAGGTGCAGCGCAAGACCAAGGAAACCGACGTGCGGGTGACGGTGGATCTGTCGCGCGAAGGGCCCAGCTGCATCGCCACCGGCTTGGGATTCTTCGATCACATGTTGGAACAGGTTGCCAAGCATGGCGGGTTCGCGCTCGACCTGAAATGCAGCGGCGATCTGCATATCGACGAACATCACACCATCGAAGACAGCGCGCTGGCGCTGGGCACGGCCCTGCGTCAAGCGCTCGGCGACAAACGCGGCATCGGCCGCTACGGATTCTTGCTGGCCATGGACGAAGCCGAAGCCCAGGTTGCGCTCGACATCTCGGGCCGGCCCTACTTCGTATGGGAGGGCAAGTTCAACCGCGAACGCGTCGGCGAGCTGCCCACCGAGCTGGTGCCGCATTTCTTTCGTTCGCTGGCCGAATCCCTTGGAGCGGCGCTGCACATCAGCGTGAGGGGCGAAAACTCTCATCACATGATCGAATCCTGCTTCAAGGGCGTGGGGCGCGCATTGCGCCAGGCGGTACGGATCGAGAGCGGCGAACTGCCGAGCACCAAGGGCACCCTGTGACCGCGCGCGATGTGGTCATCATCGAAAACGGCGGCGCCAACATCGCCTCGTTGCAATTCGCCCTGCAGCGCCTCGACGTAGGCGCGACCTTGACCTCGGAGCCGCGGCGGATTCGCGCCGCCAGTCATGTCATCCTTCCCGGTGTCGGCGCGGCCGCCGACGCCATGCAGCGTCTGCGTCAGCGACGGCTGCATGAACTGCTGCCCGAACTGCGCCAGCCGGTGCTGGGAATCTGCCTGGGGATGCAATTGCTGTTCGAGTCGTCGGACGAAGGCGGCGACGGCGGTGTGCAATGCTTGGGCGTCATCCCGGGCCGCGCCAGGAGATTCGCGCCCGCCAGCGGCCGCCCGGTGCCGCATATGGGATGGAATACGCTGCAGGTGGTGAAACCCAGCGCGCTGCTGCGGGAACTCGCGCCGGATTGCTACGCCTATTTCGTTCACAGCTATGCGCTCGAAGTCAACGACGCCACCATCGCCAGCAGCTGCTATGGCATCAGCTTCAGTGCCTGCGTCGAATGGCGCAATTTTTACGGCGCCCAGTTCCACCCCGAGCGATCCGCCGGGGTCGGTTCGGTGCTGCTGCAGAATTTCCTGGCACTGTAGCGATGCAGCTCATTCCCGCCATCGATCTGAAGGCCGGGCGCTGCGTGCGTCTCTACAAAGGCGACTTCTCCGACGAGACCCGTTATCCCATCGAACCCCAGGCGCTGCTGCACAAGTATCGGCAGCTCGGCGCCAGCTGGCTGCACGTGGTCGACTTGGACGGCGCTCAGGGCCTGGGCTGCGACAACCGCGCCATCGTCCTTTCACTGGCTAGCCAGGGCGCGGTCAAGCTGCAAGTCGGCGGCGGCCTGCGCAACACCGCCGCGGTCGCGCAAATGCTCGATGCCGGCGCGGCGCGGGTGGTGATCGGCAGCGCGGCCGTGCAGCAAGCAGACCGGGTGCAGGCGTGGCTGCAGCAATTCGGTGCCGAACGGCTGACGCTGGCCTTCGATGTACGTATCGCGGGCGGCGATGCGCCGAGAGTGGCCGTTCAAGGATGGCAACGGCAATCGACCGTGACGCTGTGGGGCGCCGTCGAGAATTTTCTCGCGCACGGCCTGAAACATGTGTTGTGCACCGATGTGGATCGGGACGGCGCCTTGAGCGGCCCGAATCTCGATCTTTACGCCTCGGCCGTGCAGCGTTTTCCGCAGATCCAGTGGCAGGCTTCCGGCGGAATCCGCGATGCGGCCGACCTGCGGGCACTGGAAGAAGTCGGGGCCGCCGCCGCCATCAGCGGCAAAGCGCTGCTCGAGGACTTGATCCCCGCCGAGGAATTGCAGCCATTCTTGCGAAACGCATAATCCCCTGCCTCGACGTTCGTGACGGCCAGGTGGTCAAAGGCGTGCGCTTCCGCGATCATCGCGTCGTCGGCGACATCCTGGAGTTGGCCGCCCGCTATCGCGACGAGGGGGCCGACGAACTGGTGTTTTACGACATTTCCGCCAGTCCGCAGGGACGTTCGGTGGATCGCGCCTGGATATCGCGGGTGGCGCGGCTGCTCGACATCCCCTTCTGTGTCGCCGGCGGCATCCGCACGGTTGACGAGGCCGAACAAGTGCTGGCAGCCGGTGCGGAGAAAATCTCGGTGAATTCGCCGGCACTGGAAGACCCCGAGCTCATCGACCGCTTGAGCGCGCGATTCGGCGCGCAATGCGTGGTGGTCGGCATCGACAGCCAGACACTGAGCGGCGACTATCGCGTGCAGCAGTTCACAGGCGATGCGGCGCGTTCCCGCGACACCACGCGCCGCACGGTGCAGTGGATCCAGGAGGTGCAGGCTCGCGGCGCCGGCGAGGTGGTGCTCAATTGCATGTCCAGCGACGGCGTGCGCGGCGGTTATGACATTGCTCAGCTGCAATCGATGCGGCGCCTTTGCAACGTGCCGCTGGTGGCATCGGGCGGCGCCGGCCGCATGGAGCATTTCACCGAAGTATTCGCCTCCGGGGAAGTCGACGCCGCGCTCGCCGCCAGCGTGTTCCACTCCGGCGAGATCGGAATCAGGTCACTCAAGCGCCATTTGCGCGCCAATGGCATCGAGGTCAGACCATGAACATAGACTGGGACAAGATGAATGGCCTGGTCCCCGCCATCGTCCAAGACGCCGGCTGCGGCGCGGTGCTGATGCTGGGCTACATGAACCAGGCTGCGTTGGCCGCGACTGCAGCCACTCGATGCGTCACCTTCTGGAGCCGCAGCAAGCAGCGGCTGTGGACCAAGGGGGAAACCTCCGGGCACTTTTTGCATGTGGTGAAGATCGCGCTGGATTGCGATCAGGACACGCTGCTGATCCTCGCCAATCCGCAGGGACCGGCCTGTCACAGCGGCACCGCAACGTGTTGGGGTGAGGATGCGCCGCAATCCGATGCGCAAGGAATCGCCTTCCTGCGGAAACTCGAGCGGCTCATTCAACAGCGCATCGTCGAGAGGCCCGCCGGCAGTTACACGACGGAATTGCTCGAGGCCGGCATCACCCGCATCGCGCAAAAAGTCGGCGAAGAAGGCGTCGAATTGGCGCTCGCCGCCGTTGCGCAATCGGACCGCCACGTCGTCGGCGAAGCAGCCGATCTGCTGTATCACACCCTCTTGCTTCTCAACGCCAAAGGGCTGACGTTGAGCGAGGTAATCACGGAACTGCAGTCGCGTCACCGCCCGTCTGGCGAGCCGGCCTCGGCCTAGTTCGCGGGCTCGGCCTCAGCGGCCAACGCGAAATCCAACCCGGCGCAGACTGCCGTCACCTGCGCGGCATTGCAGTTTTCAGGTGAAGTGCGAGGACTGTCCGGATACACCTCGGTGGTGGTTCTAAAAGGCGCGCGCGTCACGCTGCCGCACAGCCCCAATTGCTCCAGCGGATAATTGATGACTCCCGGCGCGACCATGCGAGATCCAATGATCTCCCCCTTGGCATCGGCCGCCGCGATATGCGTGATTTGCGCGACCGCCGCAATCACCGCCGCTTGAAATGCAGGACTTGGGTTGGCGCTGTCGTCGACGAGATAGAAGCCGTCGGGAATTTCACCCGGAACATGCTCGACGCCGTCACGCGCAGCCAAGGCCGGCCGAAACTCGGTCTCATCCGTGTCGGTTGTTTCATGCAAATCGATATGCACCAATACCTGATCACGAATGGGCGCGATCAAGCGCATGAGGGCAGCGGATTCCGGCGCCGGACTGCGTTCACGGAAAGAGCGATTCGGATCGATTGCATGCATGTTCCATCGATTGATGGTTTCATAGGCCCAAGGGCTGATGCACGGCGCCACCATGAGGTTGATGCGATTTTCATAGGCCGCCCCATGCCGCTCCAGAAACTGGAGTGCGCCGTGCACGCCGCTGGTTTCATAGCCATGCACGCCCCCCGTGACCAATGCGCAGGGCAAGCCATGGCGCCAATGCCGCGTTTTGATCGCGAGCAGGGAATATTCCTTGGGCTCGTACGCAAGCCGACCGTATTCCACGATCGCATAATCACCCGCCAGCCGTTCCAATCTGCGCACCACATCCGCATCGTAACTGCGTTGAATCGACTGGCGCGACAGCCAGTCCGCTTTTTCGGCCTCCCCCCACGCCACCCCGGGAGTGCCGATTGGATAGGTGCTCACGTCATTTGGTTTCACGCGCCCAAGCCTCGACGCGCGACCACTCGCCGGCTGCAATGATGCCGTCCAAATCGCTCCACGAGCCGGACACACCGACGACATTCGGCAAGTCCCGATATAGGCCGGCCGCTTCCGCCGTCATCGCGCCCGAGGGCACGAAGCCGAGGTCCGGGAAGATGCCCTGCAGGAATTTCAACAGGGATACTGCGCCGGTTGGCGTGGCGGGCAGCAGTTTCTGCACCGTGAATCCGGCGTTGCGCGCCGTCATCACTTCGGTGGGCGTCATCACACCCGGCAGCAGCGGAAATCGAGCCCCGCGAGACGCGGCAGCCAAATCCGGTGTCAACCCCGGGGTCGCGCCGAACAGCGCACCGGCGCGATCGGCTGCGGCAAAATCCACCGCGCGGCTCAGCGAGCCTGCACCCACAATGGCGTCAGGGACGTCCTTGCGCACCGACTCGATGCACGCCGCCCCGCCCGTGCTGCGCAAGCTGATTTCCATGACCCTCAAACCCCCGCTGCAGAGCGCGCGCGCCGCCGGAACCGCATGCGCAGCGTCCTTCAACAATAATTCCGGGATCACGGCGCTCAATGCGACGATGTCGCGAATGTTCGTGGTCATGCATCATTGTGCCTGCAGATGCTAGTCTCTGCAGCATGGTCACAAAATTCTCGAATTTGGATGCCCTGTCGCTGGAACTGGCCGGGCAGATCGCCGCTGCAGTGTCGGCAGGAATTGCCGCGCGCGGCGGCGCCAGCCTGATCGTGTCCGGCGGAAAATCGCCGATCAAGTTGTTCGAATACTTGCGCGCCCGGGCTCTCGACTGGAGCCGGGTATCCGTTGCGCTCGCCGACGAGCGCTGGGTGGACACCACCGATCCGATGAGCAACGAGAAGCTGCTGCGCGACGTCCTGCTCAAGGAACATGCGGCCGCCGCGAGGTTCATCGGCTTGAAGAACGCCTCTCCGACTCCGGATATGGGCGCAGTCGCGGCTTGGGAGACCTTTGCGCGTGTGCCGCGCCCGTTCGACATGGTGATCTTGGGGATGGGCGATGACGGCCACACGGCTTCGCTGTTTCCGGCGTCGCCGAACCTCACGAGCGCCCTGAACTTGAGCGCAGTCCCGGGATGCGTCGGCATGGTGTCGCCGTCCGCACCGCACGCCCGCCTCAGCCTGAACTTGAGCGCGCTGCTCGATGCGCGCCGCATCGTGATCCTGATCAACGGAGCGCAGAAGTGGAGCACCTTCACCGCTGCCAGCGAGCAGGGCCCGGTCGCCGCCATGCCGGTCCGCGCCGTGCTGCGGCAGACGCGCACGCCCGTCGAAGTGATGTGGTCTCCATGAAGCCCGAGGACGAACGCACCGCACTCAGCAAGGAGGCGCTGAAGAATTCCTTTTTGGACGATTTGTTCTATATGCAGGGCAAGTTCCCCGCGTTGGCAACCACCAACGATTACTACATGGCGCTGGCCTACGCCGTGCGCGACCGCATGCTGCAGCGCTGGATCAGCACCGCGGCCGTGTACACCAAGAGTGCGTCGCGCACCGTGGCCTACATGTCGGCCGAATTCCTCATGGGTCCGCATCTGGGCAACAATCTGGTCAACCTCGGCATCTTCGAACGCGTGAGACAATGTGTCGCCGAATTGGGCATCAACTTCGAAGATCTGCTGCAGCAGGAAGAAGAACCGGGCCTGGGCAACGGCGGCCTCGGCAGATTGGCAGCCTGCTTCATCGACTCGATGGCCACGCTCGAGATCCCGTCCGTCGGATACGGCATCCGTTATGAGTTCGGAATCTTCCACCAGGAAATAACCGACGGGTGGCAGGTCGAGAAAACCGACAAGTGGCTGCGCTTTGGCAATCCCTGGGAGTTGATCCGCCCCGAATGGGCGGTCGAGGTGAAGTTCGGCGGCAGCACGGACTCTTATGTAGACGAACACAACCGCCTGCGAATCCGCTGGGTGCCGCACAGGACCGTGATCGGCGTGCCCTACGACACACCCATTCTCGGCTATCAGACCAACACGGCCAACACGCTGCGGCTATGGCGTTCGGAAGCCCCGGAGTCCTTCGACTTCGCGATTTTCAACAGCGGCGACTACTACGGCGCGGTCAATCAGAAAGTGGAGTCGGAGAACCTCAGCAAGGTGCTGTATCCCAACGATGAGCAGGCGCGCGGCAAGGAGTTGCGCCTGGAGCAGCAGTACTTCTTCGTCTCCTGCTCGTTGCAGGACATGATGCGCATTCTGCGCATCCAGAAGATTCCCGTGGAAAAATTCCACGAGAAGTGGGCGGTGCAGCTCAACGACACTCATCCGGCCGTGGCCATCGCCGAATTGATGCGGCTGCTGATCGACGATGCCTTGTTGTCCTGGGATGACGCGTGGAATGTGACCCGCAAGACCTTTGCCTACACCAACCACACCCTCATGCCCGAAGCGCTGGAACGCTGGCCCATCGAGGTGTTCGGCCGCGTGCTGCCGCGCTTGCTGCAAATCATCTACGAGATCAACGCGAATTTCCTCGACGAGGTGCGCATACGTTTCCTGGGCGATGAGGAGCGGATCGCGCGCATGTCGCTGATCGACGAGAGCGGCGAACGTTACGTGCGCATGGCGCATCTGGCCTGCGTCGGCAGTCACGCCATCAACGGCGTCGCGGCCCTGCATTCCGAATTGCTGAAAACCGACGTGCTCAAGGATTTCTACGAGCTTTGGCCGCGCAAGTTCAGCAACAAGACCAACGGCGTGACCCCGCGCCGCTGGATGGTGCTGTGCAATCCGCAATTGTCCGAGCTGATCACCGAACACATCGGCGATGGCTGGGTGAAGGATCTGGCGCAGCTGAAGGCACTCGAGCCGCTCGCGGATGATGCGGAATTCCGCGCCCGCTGGCGCGCCATCAAACAGCTCAACAAGCAAAGGCTGGCGGCCCGGGCGCTGCTGCGCACGGGGGTCGGCGTCGACCCCGATTCGCTGTTCGACGTGCTGGTGAAGCGCATTCACGAATACAAGCGCCAGCATCTGAAGGTGCTGCACATCGTCTCGCTGTACCACCGCATCAAATCGGATCCCGGTTTGAAGATTCAGCCGCGCACTTTCATCTTCGGCGGCAAGGCGGCCCCCGGGTACCATCTGGCCAAGCTGATGATCAAATTGATCACCGCCGTGGGCGATGTGGTGAACCGGGATCCGGACGTGCGGGAGCGGTTGAAAGTGGTTTTCCTGCCGAATTTCAACGTCAAGAACGGCCAGCGGGTATACCCGGCCGCGGACCTGTCGGAGCAGATCTCCACCGCCGGAAAGGAGGCGTCCGGCACCGGCAACATGAAGTTCTCGATGAACGGGGCGTTGACCATCGGCACCCTCGATGGCGCCAACATCGAAATCCGCGACGAGGTGGGCGCCGAAAATTTCTTCCTGTTCGGTCTGAGCACGCCGGAAGTCTACGCCGTCAAGGCTCGGGGCTATCGGCCGATGGACTACTATGACGGCAATCAAAAATTGCGCGATGTGATCGACCTGATCCGCAGCGGCTTCTTCTCGCGCGGCGATCCGGAGCTTTTTCGTCCGCTGATCGACGGCCTGCTGTACCACGACCCGTATCTGCTGCTGGCCGACTTTCAGTCCTACATCGACTGTCAGGCGCTGGTGGACGAGGCCTATGCCGACACGGAACGCTGGACGCGGATGTCGATTCTCAACGCCGCCCGCAGCGGCAAGTTCTCATCCGATCGCACCATCCGCGAGTATTGCAGCGACATCTGGCGGGTCCAGCCGGTGCCCATCCATCTGCTCACACATGCGGAAGCAGGAAACGCATAGTGCGGCGCAAAGGCTCGGCCGCTCCCCACAACAGCTGATCGCCGACGGTGAAGGCCGTCAGGTACTCGCCGCCCATCGCCAGCTTGCGCAGGCGGCCGATGGGAATTTCCAGCGTGCCGCTGACGGCCGCCGGCGACAGCGCCCGAAGGCTGGAGTCTTTGTCGTTCGGTATCACCCGCACCCAGGAATTCCCCGAGGCCAGCAGCTTTTCGATTTCCGCCAGCGGAAGATCGCGGTTCAGCTTGATGGTCAGGGCCTGCGAGTGACAGCGCATCGCGCCCACCCGCACGCAAATGCCTTCGACGGGCACGGGATGCGATTCAGTTCCCAAAATCTTGTTGGCTTCGGCGCTCGCCTTCCATTCCTCGCGGCTTTGGCCGTTGCCCAAGTCCTTGTCGATCCAGGCAATGAGACTGCCCGCCAACGGCACGCCAAAATTCGCCCGCGGAAATTCCGCGGCGGCCAAGGCGCTGCTCACCGCCCGGTCGATGTCCAAAATGCCGCCCGCGGGATTCGCCAGCTGCCCAGCCGCGGCGCCGTGCAGCGAGCCCATCTGCTGCAGCAATTCGCGCATATGTTGAGCGCCCGCGCCTGAGGCCGATTGGTAGGTCATGGCCGTGATCCACTCCACCAGACCGGCGCGCATCAGGCCGCCGACGGCCATCAACATCAGAGACACGGTGCAATTGCCGCCGATGAAATCCTTGATGCCCCGTTCTCGGGCGTCCTGCATCACCGAAAGGTTCACCGGATCCAAGACGATTACCGCGTTTTTATCCATGCGCAGCGTCGAAGCCGCGTCGATCCAATAGCCCTTCCAACCGGCGGCGCGCAGCCGCGGGTGGATGTCCTGGGTGTAATCGCCGCCCTGCGTGCTGATCAGCATGGGCAATCTGGCCAGCGCGGCCAGATCATTGGCATCTGCCACCACGGACTGGGCGCCACCGAGCTTGGGTCCCGCCGCGCCGGCCTGAGAGGTCGAAAAGAATGTGGGCGCAATCAGCTCGAAGTCGCCCTGCGACTGCATTCGCTCCAACAGCACGGAACCCACCATGCCGCGCCAACCGATGATGCCGACCTGCTTCATGCTGGAAGAATAAACTCTTGCGCCGGCTCGCGCCTGTTGTAGTGGGAGGCCATCGCGTAGCCGTACGCGCCGCAGTTTGCGATCAGCAGGACGTCGCCCTCCACGGTGGGGGGCAGCCAGCGATCGGAGCCGAACAAATCGGCGCTTTCGCAAATCGGGCCGACCACGTTCACCCGCTGGCTCAAGGGCTCGCCCAGGCGCGACAAGTTGCGGATGTCGTGATGCGCTCCATACAGCGCGGGGCGGATGAGCGAGTTCATGCCGGTGGCGACCCCGACATACTGCACATCGGCCTTGGATTTCAGTTGCGTGACCACCGCCACCAGCACGCCGGCTTTCGCCACCAAAAAGCGGCCGGGCTCCATCCAAAACTCGATTTGCGGAAACCGCCGGCTCAATGCGGCGACGCCGGCATCCAGCGCCGCAAAATCCAGTTCGGATTGACCGATCTGTTCGGGCACACCGATGCCGCCGCCCAAATCCACCACGGCCACATCCGGGAATTTGGCGGCAAGGCCGCCGAGCAAGCTGCCGGTTTCGGTCCAATTCGCCACATCGAAGATTCCGCTGCCGCTGTGCGCGTGCAGCCCCGTCACCCGCACGCCGACCGCGCGGACCAATTGGCTCAATTCGTCGACTTCGCTGACCGGCACGCCGAACTTCGAATACACGCCCGCGGTACGCACATGCGTGTGATGACCTCGGCCAAAACCCGGATCGACGCGCAGAAAGATCTCCCGGCCGCGGAACAATTCCGGCCAAGCTTTCAGCGGATAACCGTTGTCGAGCGTGACTCTCACGCCGCGCGCGAAACCGAACTGATATTCGGATCTGGGCGCGAAGTTCGGCGTGAACAGCACGCGCTCGGGATCCAGTCCCGGCACGCTGTCGAAGGCATGCTGAAGTTCACCCTGCGACACGCATTCCAAGGTGAGGCCCGCCGCGTAAATGCGCCGCAGAATGTCGGCGTTCCAGTTGGCCTTCATGGCGTAAGCCCAGCGCTTCACGGAGCTGACCCGCAGTACGGCGGCGAGCGCCGCATCCACGCCGGCCATGTCGTACACGAAGGCAGCGGAGTGGCGATGGGCTATGTCCAGCAGCGCCTGCCGATTGGCGGGTTCCTCCCACCAGTTGCGCATCAGCTTGGGAGGAGCGGCGCTGTCGGCAAACAGCTCCGTCCAGGTCGGACCCAAAACCTTGTCCGAGCCGATGCCGGCAATGAGACGCTCGTGCAACTGCTGCACCAGGCGGTCAGCC
>CAZZWM010000001.1:0-82846 GCA_964657945.1 uncultured Steroidobacteraceae bacterium | reverse complement strand
TCGCTTGCGCGTCGTGATTTGGCCGTCCGCCAGCTCCAGCAGTGATTCGGTGCCGGCGGGAATATCCACGGCGCGGTGCGCCGTTGCGACCCAGGATTGGCCGCGACGGCGTGCGCCACGCAGCACCGCGTCGATGCGGGCGCGGTAATGCGAGTCCAAGCCATTGTAGAACTCGTCCAGCAACAACCAATCGGGTTCCTGCACCAGAGCCCGCGCCAGCAGCGCAAGGCGCTTCTCGCCATATGACAAGGTCAGGAAATCGCGGGCGGCCAATCGGGTGATTCCGGCAGCGCGCAGCGTCGCGCCGACCCGCCTGATTTCCCGCGAGCTGGGACTTCGCAGCAGCAGGTCGGTGCCATGCAGCCCGGTGGTCACGAGGTCGCGCACCGTGAGGTTCCAGCCATATCGCGCGTACTTGTCCTGGCGCTCGCCGCCAAGATAGGCGATGCGGCTTTTCGCCTCGATCAAATCGACTTCGCGTCCGTCCACGCGGTAGCTGACATTGCCCACGCCCGGCACACCCCACACATCGCCGCTCAATAATTTCAGCAGCTGCGTCTTGCCCGCACCGTTGCTGCCGATCAATGCCCAGCGCTGACCGGGCAGCAATTCCCAGGTGATGTCGTGCAACACCCGTCGGGCGCCGCGCCGCAGGTCGACGCCGCGCAGCGACACTGCCAAACGCGCCTTCATGCCGGCATGAGCCGCCAGAGGCCATCTTTCTCGCAAGCGCGGCCGTCGCGATTCAGCTTGATCAGATGAGCTTTCAAGGTCAGCTGCGCCCAGGAGTGGCGATCCGCCGCCACATCGTCGTAGACGGCGGGGGTGAGTGTCTCGATCGACGCTTCGAGCATCGCACCGAGTTTGGCAATCACCTTTTCCTCGCGCGCCAGTCGGTGCGCACGCAGCGCTCGCAGGGCACCTTTGGCATCGCTCATCACCCCGCCGTGTCCCGGCGCAATGCGGTCGAAATCCAGCGCGAACAACTTGTCCAGTGAGTCCAGATACGCCGACATGTCGCCATCCGGCGGCAGAATCACCGGCGAGACACCCTGCAACACGTGATCGCCGGTCAGCAGCAGCCGCTCCGCCGTCAGCAGATAGCAGACGCAATTCGATGCATGGCCGGGAGTGTGCACGGCAAGCACTTCGCAATCGCCCAATTGCAGCCGTTCCCCGTCGCGCGGCAGGTGCTGCGGTCTGAATGACTCGTCTTGACGGCCATCGCCGGGCGGGGGCAGGCCCATCACCTGCGCGCCGCTGCGTTGCGCCAGTTCCAAGACCAGCGGCGAGTGATCGCGATGCGTGTGAGTGGCCAGAATGAAACGGATCGGCGCGCCGGCGGATCTTAAGATGGCCTCGAGGTGTGCAGGATCCGGCGGACCCGGGTCGACCACGGTGATTTCGCGTTCGCCCAACAGATAGGTGTTGGTGCCCGGACCGGTCATCATGCCGGCATTGCCGGCGACGATACGCCGCACGCCCCGGCCTATGGTGACGCAGTGGCCGGGGATCAGGGACGGATCAGCCTGCACTCTGCGTGCCGCGGGTCACCACAGCATCCGTGGGGAAGATCGAGTCCGGTGCCCAGCCCGGGGAATCGCGGTAGGCCCGGTAGATCGGTGCAAAGTCGCGATCGTAAGCGTTGCGGAACAGCTGCTCGAAACTGTCCATCACGAAGTAGGTTTTTTGATAATCGTCGATCAGGTAGTCGGTGCGCATCACCCTTTCCAACTCGAAACCGATGCGATGCGGACTGGGACTCTCGATGCAGTAAACCGTCTCGCCGGCCGACGAGAGAATCCCGGCACCGTAGGCACGCAAGCCGCCGTCGGTTTTGATCAGTCCAAACTCGACGCAATACCAATACAGGCGCGCCAGCATTTTCAGGCCGCCCTCCGCGCTCGCCTTGCGTCCGGCGTCACCGTAGGCCTGCATGAAGTCGCCGAACACCGGATCGCAAAGCAGCGGCACGTGCCCAAAGAAATCATGGAACACGTCCGGTTCGGACAGATAGTCGATCTCTTCGGGAGTGCGCAGCCACACCGTGACCGGAAAATGCCGTTTCGCAAGATGCGCGAAAAAATTCTGTTCCGGAATCAAACCGGGAACCGCGACGATCTCCCAGCCGGTTGCCGCCCGCAATATCTTGCTGGCCTCATCGAAGCGCGGCACGTGATCGGCGATATGTAGCGCTTTCAGACCCGCCAGAACCTGCGGCGAGCCGTATTTTTCGATCAAGCGGAACTGGCGCCCCAGCAACCGTGCCCACAGCGCGTGTTCCACCGGGGTATAATCGCCCCAGGTCTGCTCGACCACATAGTCGGCATTTGCGGCCGTATAGTCGCCGCGCAGCCTGACCGCATTGGCTGCGGGCGCAGCGGGTAATCTCATGCCGCCATCATAATCCAATGCCGCTGCGGTTCGACGCGCCGTGGCCGCGTGATTTCCCGTAATTTGAACTTCAGTGATGCTCGTCGCAAATTGCGCTAGTTGCGATGAGCGCTGGAGCCGCTACACTGTCCGTCATGTCAAAGTCGCCGAACGCGAGACGCATTGGAGGGCCGCTTTCATGGGATGCCATGTCCCGGCCCGACACGGAACAGTGTCAGAGATTTTTGGCGGAATCCCTGTCCCTGCTGTTGGGGGATTTGCTGCGTTCGATTCTATCGGATGCCAGTCCCGCGCTGCCGGCGGATGAGTTTTCCGTGGAACGCTATCGAAACCTCGCCGACTCGCTGGCGGATGGCGAATCGCGACGCCGCACCAGCGTTGGCATTACCCGCGCCGGACTGGCCAAGCGCTGCGTCACGTGGCTCAAATTGCTGCTCACCCCGACGCCGAATGTCCCCTGTGCCGCCGCCATGCGCGAGTTCGTGGACGCGTTGGGCCTATTTCCCGCCCTGTTCGACAGCGAGCCCTCCGCCCGGTCGCGCCGCGCCCGCCTGACCTGGCTTTTGACCCACGACAGGCGGCTGGATGCCAGTACCCGCGAGGCCGCCACGGCCTTGATCGAGGCCTGCGAGCATCTAGGGGTCCTTCTCTGGCCGGACGCCGAAACCGCCTGACCCAGGTGAGTGCATACGCCCCTTTGAGCGTATAATATTCGGTTCGTCCTATACCTCAGTTGGCCGGGAGTTCCTGAGTGCAAACGCCTTCCCCATCCGAACCGACAGTTGTCACGCCGCCCCCGGTGGACAAGTCGCGCTTCAAGTTCCAGAAGTTGCTGCAGCCGTTCACCATTGAGCGCTCGGTGGTGGTTCCCATCGTGTGGTTCGTGCTCGACTGGCTGGTCCTCGGTGTGGCCATCGCCAGCCTGCTGGTGGTGGAGTCTTTGTGGGTGAAAGTTTTTGCATCCTTGGTCGCGGCCCTGTGGATTGCGCGCCTGTTCGTGATTGGCCACGATGCCTGTCATGGCTCCTACACGCCCAACGGCACCTTGAACCAGTGGATCGGCCGGATCGCCTTCCTGCCTTCGCTGACGCCGTTCAGCCTGTGGGAGATCGGCCATAACTTGGCGCACCATGGCTTTACCAACTTGAAGGGGCGCGACTATGTATGGACGCCCTACTCGCCGGCCGAATTCGCGCAGTTGCCCTGGATGCGCCGACTGCTGGAACGTGTATACCGCAGCGGCCTTGGCCAAGGCGTCTACTACATGATCGAGATGTGGTGGAAGAAGCTGTTCTTCCCCGGCCGCAAGCACGTCAAGACCAAGCGCTTGAGCTACATCTTGGATAGCTTGCTGGTCACGGGATTTGCCGCGCTCTGGGTGGGCGGTCTGGTGGCCTGGGGCGCCTACAGCGGCAAGTCGGTTTGGTCGCTGCTGGTTTTCGGCTTCGTGGTGCCGTTCTTCTTGTGGAACTGCTTGATGGGATTCGTCATTTATGTGCAGCACACGCACCCGCGGGTGGCGTGGTATGAGCGCCGCGACGAATGGACGGCCAATGCCGGCTACGCCACCACCACGGTGCACATCAAGCTGATGCGGCCTCTGGACGGCTTGATCCATTACATCCTCGAACACGGTGCCCACCATGTGAACATGGGCATCCCGCTTTACCGCCTCAAGGAAGCCCAGGCGCGGCTCGCGGCGACCTTGGATGAGCGGCTGAACTCTGAGGTGTTCTCCTGGCGCTATTACTGGAACACCGTGCGGCGCTGCAAGTTGTACGACTTCGCGCAACATGTATGGACCGATTTCGACGGTCGCATCACCTCGAAGGCGTTGGTCCAGGTTCGCTGAGCCGCCCTCAGGCGGCGCCTAAATTTGAGAAACAGTAGCGCTGGCTGCCGAACTGCGGCGGCGCGTCTCATCGAACATGGTGAGCAAAGTCGTCGGCCGCAAATCTTCGCGTCCCGCATGCCACAGCGCCAACAACGAATCCTTGCCGCCTCTGGAGGAACACAGAGCGCGCTTAGCCGAATCTTTCATGGCCCATACTCAAGGCGCGTTCTTGCGCATTCGCACCACCAACCAGAAAAAGAATGGCGTGCCGATCAGGCTGGTCAGGACGCCCAGTTTCAATTCGGGCCCGATGCGTATCACGCGGGTGGCGATATCGGCCCCCAGCAACAAGACCGCGCCCAATATCGCGGCGGGGAGCAGGATCTGGCGCGGACGCGAATCGACCAGCGGCCGCACCAGATGCGGCGAGATCAGGCCGACGAAACCGATGGCTCCGGTGACCGAGGTGGCGGCGCCCACGGCAAGGGCGGTGCCGAACAACGCCATCAGGCGCAACCGACCGAGGTCGATGCCCAGACTCTGCGCCTGAATCTCCCCCAGCGACAGTGCATCCAAGCCTTTGCCGGTGTACAGCAGCACCGCGCAGCCGCTGACCACGAAGGGCAGCACCAGCCATACATGATTCCAACTGCGATCCGCGAGGGATCCCATCAGCCAGGTCATGATTTCGTATGACGCATAGGGACTCGGTGACAGATTCAGCGCGACGGAAATCAATGCCCCCGCCAGCCCCGATACGGCGGCCCCTGCCAAGATGAAAGTCACCGTGCCCCCATCTCGCCCGAGCGCAAACGTCAGAGCGCATGCGCCGACGGCGCCGACCATTCCCATGACAGGCGCCATGTATTCAAATGCAGCGCTCATGCCGAAGTAGATGGCGATCACCGCACCCAACGACGCGCCCGCCGTGACGCCCAGCAGCCCAGGTTCAGCGAGGGGATTGCGCGTGAGCCCTTGAAGGACCGCGCCCGACAGCCCGAGCGCCCCCCCGGCTAGACAGGCCAGCACGGCCCGGGGCAGCCTGAGGTCGAGCACGATCAACCCGGCCAATTGCGGCGGCGATGAGAGCATGTCGCGAAAGATTTGCCCTGGGCCAAACCACACCGGCCCGATCAGCAGTGAGGCAGTAAACGCCAGCGCCAATAGCGACAGCAATCCTGCCAGCAGCCAAAGAGGCGTTTTCATGGCCGGACATCACTCATGGCCGGGCATCATTCATGGCGGCCAACAGACTGGCCCGCAACGCCACGGCCGCTTGCGCCGCCTCGGGTATTCCGCAGCTGTACAGCGCCTCCGGATAGGAGATGCGACGATGGCCGTACAATTTCAAGATGAGCGGATGTTGGCCGGTATCTTCGCGCAATGCCGGCGCGCGGTTGCCCGCGCCATACGCCAGCACATCGGGACGCGCCATCAGCAGCTCTTCGATATCGAACGAACCGTTACGAACCCCCTGCAGCGATGCGGCAATATTCACTCCGCCGGCGGCGGTGAGTATCGCGTCGAACAACGTGCCTGTTCCCGGGACCGCGCCGCTGCCGTTCCAACCTGCCACCCGGATCATCCCCTCGGAACGCTCCTCGTCCAAATTGTGCAATGTGGCATCCATGACCGCCAACAGCCTCTCCCCGCCATCGATCTCATCCAGCGCCCGCGCCACCTGACGGGTCACTGCGCGGATCTCCTCGAAGTTGCCCGCGGGAGGCACCTCGACCAGCGGCACTGCCAGTTGCTTCAGCAACTGCCGGGTCGCGGCGGTCGTGTAGGTGCCGGCCAGGACCAGATCAGGCCTCGCCGCCAGCACCTCCTCGGCATATCCATGGTTGATGGAAATGTTCGCCGCTTCGCGCCAATGCACCGCGTCGGTGGGGGAGCGCGCCAAAAAGGTCAGCGATGCAATCCGCTGCGGGGGAAGCAGGTCCAGCAACAGCTCATCGGTGCACAAATTAAGCGACATCACATGCTGCGGCCGCGCGGCCGCAGCGCCCGAGAGAATGGACGCCGCAACCAGCGGCCACAGGTAGATCCGTGCCTTCAGAAGCCGACCTTTACCCCGGCGAACGCACCGATGCTGGGTTGTAGAAATCCGATCGGCTCCTCATAGTGGCGATCGAACAGATTGTTTATGCGGGCGTACACCGCCAAAGACCCGTTCACCTGGTAGTTGCCGGCGATGTTGACCGTCGTGAAACCCGGTGCATTCAACGGTTCGAAGTTGGTGAACTCTCTGTTGTTGTCGAGCCAGGTACCGGTATAAAGAATCGTCGCATCGAGGGATAGGTCACTGGTCGCATGCCAGGTGTTTCGCAGCGTGGCCTTGTGTTTGGGCCGGCGCAACAATCCTGTGTTGGCGATGTCGTCGAAAGACTCGGTGTAAGTGTAGTCCAGCCGGGCGCTGTAAGCGTTGATCGGGCGGTAAGCGATGTAGCTTTCGACTCCGTCGCTGTGTGCGCGGCCGACGTTCACCAAGGTGGTGAAATATTCGTTGCTGTCGATCAGATTCTTGAAGATGTTGCGGTAGTAGGTCGCGCCGAACTGCAACTCCTCCGACAACCAGGTCTGCTCGAACCCAAAGTCGTAGCCGGTGCTGGTCTCCGGGCGCAGATTTGGATTCGCAAAGAATGAGGGCGGGAAGCTCTCGAACAAATCCTCGAGCGTGGGCGCCTTGAAGCCCGTGCCGATGCTGGCCTTCAGCTTGGTGCCCGTGTCCTTGATCAGATACACCGGAGCGAAACGGTAGGTGACCTTGCTGCCGAACCGATCGTTGACGTCGTAGCGCAGGCTGACGGTGTCGAAGAATCTCTCGCCGAAACCGGACTGCAATTCCGCATAGCCGGAACTGATGTTGATGTCCGCGGAAATGGGTTCGCTGATGGCGTCCCGTTGATGCTCTGCGCCCAAAATCAAATGTTCCTGCGCCGCCAATCGGATATTCCCCTGCCAGTCCGCCTTGACCCGGGTGCCGGCGTTCTCACTGGGACCGAAGTCCGGACTGAAGTCGGTGGTTTTGATGTTGCTGTACGCAACCCCCAGGGTGTGATCGAGCGCCCCATCGAAAGCCACGTTGTGCGCGAACAGCCGCGAGTAGTACTGCGTGGTCTCGGCCGTGCTTTGGGTCGGATCGGGGAAATCGGTGAGATAATTGTCGCCGGTGCTACGCAGATGCGCATCGGTGTAGCGGGCCACCAGGCCGACATCGAAAACATCGGTCACATCGAAACCCAGCTTGGTCGACGCGCTGAGATTGTCGTAGTAGTCATCGATTCGTCGCTCGCCCGGGGCCAGCACGTCCAATGGCGTGACGGGTGTTTCGGCGGAATGAAAATGCTCGAGATTCGCGCTGTAGTGCAGGCGATCTGCAGAGCCACTGACACCCACCGTCTGGTTGAAGGTGCCGAATGAACCGCCTTCGACGTCGGCTGTGGCTTGCGCCGGCCCATTGCCGCTCTTGGTGATGACGTTGATCACTCCGCCGATGGCGTCGGAACCGTAGAGCCCGCTTTGCGGGCCGCGCAAGATCTCGATTTTTTCGATGTCTTGCGTCAGAAATTGGCTGGGATCGAACGCGGCATTGGCGTTGCTGGGGTCGCTGACGTCGATTCCATCAACGAACACCTTGACGTGATTCGAGTTGGTGCCGCGCATGAACAGTGAAGTCTGGCCGCCGGGACCGCCGGTCTGCACCACATTCAGGCCCGGCACCCATTTCAAGACATCCGGTAGCGTCGGGGTTTGCAAAGCGGCGATGTCAGCTGAAGTGATCACGGTGATGCTGCTGGCAACCTGCGACTCGGGCGTCGGAATACGTGTGGCGGTAACCACCACCATGTCGGGGTCCGTAGTCGGCTCTGCCGCTACTGCCGCGGGCACGCCGCCGGCGACGCTTGTGAGGAACAAAAGCAATGAAATGAAGCGCACGGGATTCTCCTGATAGGGATTCAGGAGCCGGCGCGCGAAAGCGCGAGGTAGCTCTTTTCTCAAGGTTCAACCCAGACTCCGCGACGACGACTCCAACACTGTCGTCGCGACGGTTTCCCCCGCAGTTATCGGCGCACCCCGGCCGGTAACAGGACGACGGCGCGAGGCGGGTTTCCTGGCTTCCGGGTCATCGCTTGCATCCGCCTTCCCGAAGCTTGCGCCTCAGTGGACCAATGGATGTTCGCTATCCGGTTACAGTTGCGGGGGCAGCCGCGGCTCTACACCGCGTTCCAATTCAAATCCCTTGCGGGAACCTTGCGCGTGGCGAAATGATAACCCGGTATCGAGCGCCTTGAGCCTATTTTTTTAGCTGCGCCGCGTGATGGCGCAGGTGATCGGCCATGAAGGTCTGAATGAAGTAATAACCATGGTCGTAACCGGGCTGCATGCGCAGAGTGAGCGCCTGCCCCGCCGTGGCCGCCGCCGCCTCGAATTTCTCGGGCAGCAATTGCTTATCCTTCAAGAACTGGTCGGCATCCCCTTGGTCGATGAGTATCGGACCCGAAAAGGTCCGCTTGGCCACCAGCTCGGTTGCGTCATAGTCGCGCCAAGTGGCTGGATCGCCGCCCAGATAACCGCCGAAAGCCTTCTTGCCCCAAGCACACTGCATGGGCGCGGCGATGGGCGCGAAGGCGGATACCGACTTGTAGAGATTCGGATTGCGCAGCGCCATGACCAGCGCGCCGTGGCCGCCCATCGAGTGGCCGAAGATGCCGGTCGAATCCGCCAGCACCGGAAGTTGCGCATTCACGATGTCGCGCAGCTCGCGCGTCACGTAGCTGTACATCCGATAATTCGTCGACCACGGCGCCTGAGTGGCATCCACATAAAAGCCGGCCGCGATTCCAAAATCCCAACCATCCGCATCGCCCGGAATGCGCGGCTCGCGCGGGCTGGTGTCAGGAGTGATCAGCAGGATGCCGAGTTCGGCCGCGACTTGCTGTGCGTGCGCCTTGATGGCGAAGGTATCTTCCGTGCAGGTCAGTCCCGCCAGGTAATACAGCACCGGCACCTTGTGCGTGGCGGCCTGCGGCGGCACGAAGGCGCCGAACTTCATCGCTCCGCGCACCTCGCTGGAATCGTGTTTGTAGATGCGTTGCTCGCCGCCGAAGCAGGCGTTCTTCGACACCAGGGTGATGCCGCTCATCAATACACCACCACGCTGCGGATGGATTCGCCGGAGTGCATCAGGTCGAATGCCTTGTTGATGTCGCCGAGCGGCATCGTGTGAGTGATCAAATCGTCGATATTGATCTTGCCGTCCATGTACCAATCGACGATTTGCGGCAGCTCGGTGCGGCCGCGAATGCCGCCGAAGGCGGTGCCCTTCCACACCCGGCCGGTGACCAATTGAAACGGCCGCGTCGAAATCTCCTTGCCGGCGCCGGCGACTCCGATGATCACCGACACGCCCCAGCCGCGATGCGTACACTCGAGCGCCTGGCGCATCAAGTCCACATTGCCGATGCACTCGAAACTGTAGTCCGCGCCGCCATCGGTGAGCGCCACGAGGTGCGCCACCAGATCGCCGCCCACCTCCTTCGGGTTCACGAAATGCGTCAGGCCAAATTTCTCGGCGAGCGGCTTGCGCGCGGGGTTCAAGTCCACACCGATGATTTTGTCGGCGCCGACCAGACGCGCGCCTTGCACCACATTCAGGCCGATGCCGCCCAGGCCGAATACCACCACATTGGCGCCCGCCTCCACCTTGGCCGTGTGCGTCACTGCGCCGATGCCGGTGGTGACTCCGCAGCCGATGTAGCACACCTTGTCGAACGGTGCGTCTTGGCGAATCTTTGCCACTGCAATTTCCGGCATCACCGTGAAATTCGAGAACGTGGAGCAGCCCATGTAGTGATGCACCAATTCCTTGCCCATGGAAAAGCGGCTGGTGCCATCGGGCATCAATCCCTTGCCCTGGGTGGCGCGGATCGCCGTGCACAAATTGGTCTTGTGCGAGGTGCAGGACTTGCACTGGCGGCATTCCGGCGTGTACAGCGGAATGACATGATCGCCCTTCTTCAAGGAAGCGACGCCGGGACCCACATCGACCACGATGCCCGCGCCCTCATGGCCGAGAACGGCCGGGAATAGGCCCTCTGGATCCGCGCCCGAACGCGTGAATTCATCGGTATGACACACGCCGGTAGCCTTGATCTCCACCAACACCTCGCCGGCCTTCGGGCCATCCAAGTCGAGGGTCGTGATTTCCAGCGGTTTGCGTGCGGCAACGGCAACGGCGGCTTTGGTTTTCATATACGCTAGCGTAGAAGAACCAGAGCCGGGTTGGAAGCCATGAACATTGAATTTTCACCGCTGGAAGCACGCGTCATCGGCTGTTTGATCGAGAAAGAGATCACCACTCCCGATCAGTATCCGTTGTCGCTCAACGCACTCACCAACGCCTGCAATCAAAAGACCAATCGTGATCCGGTGCTCGAGCTGTCCGAGGCTCAGGTGCAGCAGATTGTCGACGCGCTCATGAAAAAGCACATGGTGAGCGACAGATCCGCCGGTTACGGCGGCCGCGTCACCAAGTACAAGCATCGCTTTTGCAACACCGAGTTCGGCCCGCTGAAGTTCTCCAAACAGGAGCTGGGAATCCTATGTGTGATGCTGTTGCGCGGGCCGCAAACGCCGGGTGAGCTGCGCTCGCGCACCAATCGCCTGTGTGAGTTCGCCGACGCAGAGGGAGTCGAAGTCGCTTTGAAAGGCCTGATGAGCCGCGAGGATGGGCCGTTCATCGCCCGCCTGCCGCGCGCCGCGGGCGCGCGCGAATCACGCTACGCGCATCTGTTTTCCGGAACCATCGAGTCGGTCGAGGAAGCGCCGCTGACCGAGGCGGCCCCCGGCACATCGGGCGCGCCGAGCCTGGCTCAGCGCGTGGCGGCGCTCGAGCAGCTCGTGGAAAATCTTCGCAGCGAACTTCAGGCGCTCAAGTCGGCGGGTTAGAGGCGGTGGCATTCGCGATCCCGTCGCGCTCCTCGACCCACTTCTCGAAAGCGTCGATATCCGATGCGCGCACACCGTTGGCGGATGCGCGATGGCTCTTCACCCACGCATGCATCGCGACCATCAGCTGATCGGCGGCCGGACGCGCGTGATAGAACAGGTCCATGTAGGAGGCTTTCGCATCGTCCAGATGGTCGACGCCGAGAAAGGCCTGGCCGCGATTCTGCAGGGCCTGCACCAGATCGGGCTTGAGTTTCAAGGCGTGATTGCAGTCATCCATCGCTTCTCGATAGGCACCCAATTGCAGATGCACGTAGCAGATTTGATTCCATGCATCGTAGGTCTCCTGATTGCGAATCACCGTCGTGAACAGCTCGATGGCCCGGCCATAATCATCGTCGAGTTTTTCGCGCGCCCGCCCCCTTTTGTCCGGATCGGTCTCTTTGGCAAGAATCGCTTCTTGCTCATGCGCCTTGTCCATGGTTTTCATGCCGGCCTTGTACGCTTTGGCGGCGGCCTTGTCGGGTTTCTCCTCCACGGCCGTCGATGGAATCATGTCCTGCTGTCCGCGGCCGCCGGGCCCGGCCATGCCGCCGCCCGGCCCTTGCGGATAGCCCTGCGCAAAGACCCGGCCCGATCCCAGAGTGACCGCAAGCAGCAGGCAGCAACACAATGAAATCCGACGCATCACGGCTCCCGGTGGCATTCTCGATTTGTGCAATACTCGGCTCATGGAGCGCAATTTTAGTTTTTTAATGCTCACGGCGCTGGGATTTTTCGCAACGGCGCAGGCGGCCCCGCCTCCCGGCATGACACAGGTTCTGGCCGCCTCGAAAGCATCGGACTGGCGGCCCTTGGATCCCGAAAACACCCTGTACATGGAGCTGCCGGCGGGCCGCGTGGTGATCGAGCTGGCGCCGGCCTTTGCCCCTTTGCACGTACGCAACATCAAGAAGCTGGTCAAAGCAGGCTATTTCGACGGTTTGGCCGTCATTCGCGAACAGGACAATTATGTCGCGCAATGGGGCGATCCCGAGAATCGCCACCCATTGCCGGAAGGGATCGGCAAGACTGCGCCGGAATTCGATGCGGTGCTGGCGCAGAATCTGCCCTTCACCAAATTACCGGACGGCGATGTCTATGCGCCTGAAGCGGGTTTCTCCGATGGCTTTCCGATGGCCCGCTCCGCCTCGCAGAAGCGCATGTGGCTGGCCCATTGTTACGGCATGGTGGGGGTGGGTCGCGATGTGGAGGCCGACACCGGCAGCGGCGCCGAACTTTACGCCGTGATCGGCCACGCGCCGCGGCATTTGGATCGGAATGTCGCCCTGGTCGGCCGGGTCGTGAAGGGGATGGAATTGCTGTCGGGCCTGCCGCGCGGCAGCGGCGACGTGGGATTCTATACCGCGGCTGAGCATCCTCTGCCCATCAAGTCGGTGCGCATCGCGGCCGATGTGCCGCCCGCCGAGCGCACCCAGCTCGAGGTGCTGCGCACCGATACGCCAACCTTCACCGCGCTGATCGAATCGCGGCGCAACCGGCCGGAAGACTTTTTCAAGGTGCAAGCGCATCGCATCGAGCTCTGCAATGTGCCGCTGCCGGTGCGAGAAATGGCGGTTCACTCGCCCTGACGCGAGACGGCCTCGAGGCCGATCTGCAACGATGTGGTCGCTAAGCGGACTTCGATGAGAAAGGCGGTCAAAGCGGCCGCCAGCGACAGCATCGACAGAATGAACATGCAGGCGATGAATACCGCCAGTTCCCAGTGCAAGAATGCGTTGACGAACAGCATGACCACCACCAGCGCAATGAACAATGCCGACAATGTGATCAGCGTGATGGCGCGGTTCATCAATCGCGCTCGCCGCGCCATCACGTCGAGCGCAGCATGCAAATCGCGGCCTGCGGGCTTGTAGTCCGCCTGGGAAACATCCTTTTCCATGCCGCGCGCCCGGTCCACGATGCGCGCCAGACGGCTGGTGAAGACATTGAGCGTCACGCCGATCGCCGATATCAGGAAAATCGGCGTCAACGCTATCTGGATGAGATGGGCGATATCGACATTCTGAACGCCGAAGCTGGTCAGTCCATTCATGAATCTACGGCCCCTCCTGTATGGGTACCTGGATGGACAGCAGGCCGGCGTCGCGAAAGTGCAGGGTCAGATCCAGTTTGGATCCCGCCATCAGAGGCTGCTTCAATCCCAGCAACATGACGTGCATCCCGCCGGGTTCGATTTTCACGGTTGCACCCGCCGGACAACTGACGGAAGCCACCTGGCGCATTTGCATCATGCCCTTCACGGTCTGTGTTTCATGTATCTCGACGCCGGCAGCCACGGAGCTGCTGACCGCCAGCAACCGATCTTCTTTGGCACCGGCGTTCTTCACCCAAAAATACACGGCACCTACCGCTGCGCCAGGGGGCGTCGGCCGAGCCCAGGCCTGCGAGACCTGAATATCGGCGGCAACCGCCGATTGCGGCAGCGCGGCGGACAGCACGAGGACCGCCGCATATATAAAGGCGCTGAAACGCATCCAGGCAGTATACCTGGACGCATCCAAAACTCTTCCGCCCGCGTATAGCCGGGAGAGTTCAGGCATTCAGGAGGATTTCATGTCTAAGTATCCATGGGCCGTAGCCGCTGCGCTGTCGGTTCCTCTAGCGGCATTCGCATCCAGTCACCGGGAGGCGCCGAACATTACGCGCTCTCCGTCGGTCGACGGCACCGATTTCTACATGTTCAACAGTTACGAAGCAGGCCGGACCGGCTTCGTCACCATCCTGGCGAACTACATTCCGCTGCAGGATCCGGGCACCGGACCGAATTATTTCGCCATGGATCCGACCGCACTGTATGAAATCAAAATCGACAGCGACGGTGATGGCGTGGAGGACACGACCTTCCAATTCCAATTCTCCCAAACACTCGCCAACAACAATGCGGGAATCTCATTGGCTGTGGGCGCTGCTGGGTCAGCCCCGAATGTGGCCATACCCCTGAAGTACTCCGGTGCTATCGCGGCCGGTAACACTGCGAACTTGAACTTCAACGAGACCTACACGTTGACCGTGGTCAACGGACCGGCACGCACCGGCACGGCCACTCCCATCATGAATCCGGCGGGTTCGCCGAACTTTGTCAAACCGTTGGACTACGTTGGTCAAAAGACCTTTACGTCGGACACCGCATACGCAGCCTATGCCGCGCAATACATGTATCCGATCACCATTCCGAACTGCACGACCGCCGGCAAGGTATTCGTCGGGCAGCGCAAGGAAGGCTTCGTGGCGAACCTGGGCGAAATCTTCGACCTCGTGAACTTCGTGCCCATCGATGCGGCCAGCGGTTTTCCCGGCGGCATCGCGCAGGACCCGAACAACAACGATCTGAAACATAAAAACATCACCACCATCGCCTTGGAAATCCCGGCGACCTGTCTTACCGGCACCGGCAATGGCGTGATTGGCGGTTGGACCACGGCGAGCCTGCGACAGGCCCGCGTCCTGGCACCGGACGCCACATTCGCGAAGCCCGAAGTCAACGGCGGTGCCTGGACGCAGGTATCGCGCTTGTCGAATCCGTTGGTCAACGAACTGGTCATCGGCCTTCCGGATAAGGATCATTTCAACTCCAGCGCGCCGAGCAATGATGCCCAGTTCGCCACCTATGTAACCAACCCCACTCTCCCAGCATTGCTCAATGCGTTGTTCCTGACACCCGTCAATGCGGCACTCGGGGGCACCCCGCTGACCACGCTGGCGCCGACCAACATCCCGCGCACCGACCTGGTGGCTGCCTTCCTGACCGGCTTTGTTGGTTTGAACCAGCAATCCAAGGTCACAGCCTCGGAAATGATTCGGCTGAACACGGCGGTGCCGCCGACCGCGGCCGCCGCACAAAGCAGCTTGGGCGTCGCCGCGGGTGATTTGGCCGGCTTCCCCAATGGCCGGCGTCCCGGCGATGACGTGGTCGACTTGGCGCTGCGCGTGGTGATGGGCGCTCTGTGCTACCCGCTGCCGATTGGCACCAATGGTGCGCCGGTGAATTTGGGGCTGTGCATGCCCTCGGATGCACCCACGGGCAATGTGGCATACACCGATGGAGCGCCTACCAGCGCGGCCAGCTTCGATGTCACCTGGCCCTACCTGAAAACTCCGTTACCGGGTTCGCCGATCGGCGCGATGTAAGGAGAAACACCCATGGCTCATATCAAAACCAAATGGTGTATCGCAGCGGTGGCACTGGTGACGGCTGCGGGCTGTCACGACGATCATGCAAGCGGCAGCAGTTCGTCGCCGCCGGGGGCGACGACATCGGTCGACTTCGTCGCCTTCGTGAAGCAAATCTTTCCGAACGACCAGAACAGCATTCCCATCAATTTGGCTAATATAACTTTCGATTTCAGCGACGAGGATCCAACCGCGTTCGACGGTTTGCTGATGTGACCGGGCTTCATTCTGGGTGGCTGTAGGCCACCCAGAATGGCGCTGGCTAGTACCCCCGGGCGTACAGCACCGCCACGACCACGGCGGCCACCAGACAATAGATGCCGAACAGGTACCAGCGCCCGCTTTCCAGCCAGCGACTCAACCACCGCAGTGCGGCCAATCCGGCAATGAACGCAACCACGGCTCCGAACGCGCACAGGGCCGCCACAGAACTCGAAGCCGCGCCGCCGGGTTCGTGCGCCGCATGCATCAGACGCAAAACCTCGCGTCCAACCACCAGCGGTGTCAGCACCACGGCCAGCGCGAAACTGAAAGCCTCAGCCTGGATTTTTGGAACGCCCAACAGCATGCCCGCGGAAATCGTTGCACCCGAGCGCGACAGCCCGCGAAACGGCACGCACAAACCTTGGACCACGCCGATGATGCCGGCGCGCTTCGGCGTCAACGCATCGGAGCCGGTCGCGGCGTGGGGCGCTCCGGCGCCTCTTTCACGCAATCCGGACCACAATATCAACACACCGGCCACGGCCAGTGCCGGCGCGATGAATTCCAGGTGGCTGAACAGATTCTCGATGTCCGCCTTGTCGAGCAGCAGATGTTCGATGCCTTTGACGATGACCGCCGCGACCGCCCCGGTCAACGCTGTCGCCAGGATGACTCGCCAGGCGATCGCCTTGAATGCAGCCGCACTCTTGAAGTAGGTGTTCATCCACTGCTTCCAGAAGTAGAAGATCACGGCAAACATCGTGCCGGTGTGCAGCATCACCAATAACAAGGTCATCGGCGGTGAAGCAGGATCGAGGCCCAACAGCTTCTCTGCCACCACCACGTGGGCTGAGCTCGATACCGGCAGCAATTCCGCCAGGCCTTGAACGATCCCCAAAACGATCACGTTCAACCACGTCATTGCGTTCTCCCGTTCGTATCCGCCATAAAAAACGCCCCGACCACCGCCAAGGCGATCGGGGCGTTTGTTCCAAATATATTACTTGGACGCGGCAGCCGTCGAGGAAGACTTCTTCTTCGCGCTATGCTTGTGGCTGCTGCTGTGCTTCTTCGCCTTCGGGGCGCTGGTGGACGAGGTGTCGCCGCCGTTCGCCGGCGTATCAGCGGCCATCGAGGCAGACGCCAAGCCAAAGGCCAACACGGCGGCGGTAATCAAGGTTCCGGACTTAGTCATGAGATCTCCAAACGGGTGGTATGGACAAGCGTCGCGAAGAATACGCCCGAACAATGTTCATGGAGCCAGATGAAGATCATTTCACCTTGTTCTTGGTGCGCACATGCCAGACCAGATAGGCCACGATCGCGGCATTTCCCAGCAAGATTGCGAGCTTGCCGATGGTCGGACGATGGAACATTTCCCATACTTCGAGGGGTATCAGCGACGCCGTCACCACCACGGTCAGCCATTCGGCCCAGCGCTTCTCCAGCCATAAACCCACACCCTCGACTGCGAAAACCGCGGCGTACGCCAAAGTCACGATCCGCAGCGCAGCGACGCGTGATGCACTCATGCCGCTGAACAATTGCACCAGCCAGGACACGATCCGGTGTTCGAGTCCGTACGGTTTTGCCGCAGCCCAGGACAACAGCTTCGCCACCAGTGATGCGTCGCGCAATCGCAGCTCGCCATAGGCGACTGCCAACAGCAGAGCCACCTTGACGAGTTTATAGAGCGCGATGGTGCGCAGGATTCCGAAGCGCGGCGTGGGCGCCTTGTCAGCGTCGGGGGACATGCGGTGTTTAGGCCTGACCTGCCGGTGGTTGGAATTCGAGGGTCGCGTCCAGCAATGCCGGGATGTCGAATACCGCCCGCTCGTTGTCCAGCACCAAGGGCGCCACCCCCGCCGCCGCCACCAGGGCAGCCGGCACCTGAATCCGGTCGCGCTCGCGGGTCACCGTCCAGGTTTCGAGGCGCTTGTCTTGAAAGGCGAGATTGAGCGCGCCCCACCGCAGCAAGGCGGCCCGCGCCAGGGGCGTATCGCCGCCCCAGTGCCGCTGCGCCAAGGTCATGGCGGAGCTGGCGGCAATCTCGCCGTGCGGCAAGGTCATCAAATCCTGTATGTACTTCACCATTTCGTCAGGCGGGACGTGCAAGGTCAAATAGGTCGCCGACTCGTTCATCCCTCATTTTAAGTCGGATTCTCCAGGCTGAACATGGCATTCTCGTCATCGTAGGCGAAGGCCTCCGCGTAACGGCCCCAGCGAACCACGGCCCGCAGGGTCCGCTCCGCGTCGTCCTCGCTCATAAAGTCTTCCAATTCGTCGATAAAGCGGCTTTTTCGCGCAGAATGCGAGGCTCGCTCATCCAGCACCCGGCGGATGTGGGCGGCCAGCGGCACGTAGGTCAGCAGATGCCGCGTGAAAATGCGCTTGCGCTCATCGACCGACGCGTGAGCGAAGGCCATGCCGTCCTCGGCCAGCTTCAGATCGCCGCCCTCCAATTCGGCGAATCGCAGCATCTGCAGGGTCTCCGCGACCGGAAACAACTCGTCGATTTCCAACTGCAGCTCCGATGCAATCTTGGGTAGATCCGCCGTTCCCTTGAACGGCGGCGCAGCCACCGATTCCATCAAGCCGGCGAGCAAGTTGGTCGAAACCTGCGGCAAAACGCTGCCTATCCCCAAGCCCGGGAAGCGCTCCTGACGGCCCCCGGCCGCCGTACCCTGTGGGCGGGCCGTCATTTCCACATAGATTCGCTCCACCAGTTCCCGGAAACTCGGATCCAGGCGGTTGCGAGGCTGCGGCAGAGCCACCTTGAGTTCACTGAGGATGCGCCCCGGATTGCTGCCGAACACCAGGATTCGATCGCACATCAGCACGGCTTCTTCGATGTTGTGGGTGACCAAAATGACACCCTTGATGGGCATGCGGCCTTCCGACCACAGATCCAAGAAGTCGGTGCGCAGCGTTTCGGCGGTCAATACATCCAGCGCCGAAAAGGGCTCATCCATCAGCAGGATGTTCGGATGCACCACCAGCGCCCTTGCAAAGCCGACACGCTGACGCATCCCGCCCGACAACTCACGCGGATATGCGGATTCGAAGCCGTCCAAACCGATGAGATCGATGGCCGCCAGCGAACGCTTGCGGATCTCCGGGCGCGACATGCGCTGCGCTTCCAATCCCAACGCAACGTTCTCGAACACCGTGAGCCAGGGAAACAATGCGAAGCTCTGAAACACCATGGCGATGCCCTGCGCGGGGCCGGCAATCGGTTTGCCGAGATATCTGACATCACCGGCGCTCGGCTCCGCGAGGCCTGCGATCAAGCGCAGCAAGGTCGACTTGCCCGATCCGGAGCGGCCGAGCAGACCGACGATCTGGCCTTCGTGCAGCTCCAGATTCATGCCTTCCAGCACCAACAGCTCGCCGTCGGGCTTTGGGAAAGCTTTGCGGACTTCGGAACATTGCAGCAGCGGCGTGTTGTCCATGGTCACCTTAAAGCCTAGGTCAGCCGATATTTGCGCTCGGCGTAGTAATACAAGGGCCGCCAAAACAGGCGGTTGATGATCACGACGAACAAGCTCATCGTACCTATACCTAACACGATGCGATGAAAATCGCCCGCCGTGGTGGCTTCCGCGATATACGCTCCCAGGCCGCGCGCTTGCACCTGCGTGTCTCCCCAGCTGGCGAGCTCGGCCACGATGGCGGCGTTCCACGAGCCGCCCGAGGCGGTGATGGCGCCCGTCACGTAAAAAGGCAACACCGCCGGCAGCGCCACTTTGCGCCACCAAAGCCAGCCGGTGACCCCGAAGTTCGCCGCCACATAGCGCATTTCCGCAGGAATTTGCGAGGCGCCGGCAATCACATTGAAAAGGATGTACCACTGCGTGCCGAGAATCATCAGCGGGCTCAGGTAGATGTCCGGATTCAATTTCCACGTGACGATGCCGTACACGGCGATCGGGAACAGCAGATTGGCCGGAAAAGCCGCCATGAATTGCGCCACGGGCTGCACCATCTGAGCCGCGCGCGGCCGCATGCCCACCCACACGCCGATCGGCACCCACACGACACTGGCCAGCGCGATCAAAACGAATACGCGCAGCATGGTCAAGGTCGCGAGCATGCACACTTGCAGGGCCTCGCTCAGCGGCGTGTTCCTGATCAGCACGACGACGATATGCCAGAGGGCCGCCACCACCGCCGCCACGATCAGCGCCACCCACAGCAGGTCGAGACTGCGCCTTTTCGGCTTGGGCGCCGCGGCCGCCGGCCGCTCGCGCCGCTTCCCCGCGCGGCTGGTCCACAGCACGGCCGCGTGAAACGCCAGCGTCGCCGCGCTGATGAGCCGCGAGCGCCGCATCATGGTCAATGCCCAGGAGTCGGGAAGCGGGACGCCCGGTTCCTGTTCGACGCGGAAGCGATCGACCCACGCCACCAACGGCCGGAACAACAGCTGATCGTAGAGCAGTATGACGATGAGCATGGTGGCAATGGCCCAGCCAATCGCGCTCAGGTTCTTTTGTGCGATGGCCAGGGCGATATAGGAACCCACGCCGGGCAACGCGACCGTGGTGTGGCCCACGCTGATCGATTCGGAGGCCACCACGAAGAACCATCCGCCGGACATCGACATCATCATGTTCCAGATCAAGGCCGGCATGCCGAACGGCACTTCCAACTGCCAGAAACGCATCCAGGGCGACAACCGGAAAGAATCAGCCGCTTCGGTCAGCTCGGTGGGGATGGTGCGCAGAGACTGATAGAAGCTGAACGCCATGTTCCAGGCTTGACTCGTGAATATGGCAAAAATCGCTGCGAACTCGGCCCCCAAAACCCGCCCGGGCGCCAGCGACATGAAAAACACCACTGTAATGGAAATGAAACCCAGGATCGGAACCGACTGCAGTATGTCCAAGATCGGCACCAGCAGCTTGCCGGCGCGCTCGCTCTTGGCCGCCCAGGTGGCATAGGTCAAGGTAAAAATCAGCGATAAAAACAGGCCCGCCAGCATCCGAAACGTGGTGCGCGCAGCGTATTCGGGCAAGTGCGACGGATTGAGTGATAATGGCACTGTCTCGAGCTGTGTGAGCGGCGCGAACAAGCCGCGCGAGGTCTCGCCCAGGAACACGATCAGCCCGATGACGACGATGAACGCCAGCACGTCCCAACGGGAGGTGAGCCCGCGCAGGAAGACGTAGGGTTCGAAACGTTTCATCGCGGCATTCTCGCAGGACACATGGCGAAGTAGTAGGTTTTTACAGAGACGCAGTCATGGCAAAAGATTTCACCGCGGCCGAGGCCTCGCTGACGCCGGCGGCGCAAACGCGCTTCAATGTCCTCGGTGCGCTCAGCTGTGCGCACTTTCTCAACGACATGATGCAGTCGTTGATCGTTGCCATCTATCCGATACTCAAGGGCGAATTTCAGCTCAGCTTCGAGCAAATCGGCATGATTACGCTCACCTACCAGATTTGCGCCTCGCTGTTGCAGCCGGCGATCGGTCTGTATACCGACAAACATCCGAAGCCTTATTCGCTGAGTGTCGGCATGGCGTTCACCCTGATCGGCATGATCACCATGGCCTACGCCACCAGCTACGGCGGCGTGTTGGTTGCAGCGGCCTCGATCGGCACGGGCTCCGCGGTGTTCCACCCCGAATCCTCCCGCATCGCGCGGCTCGCCTCGGGCGGCCGTCACGGTCTCGCGCAATCCATTTTCCAGGTCGGGGGCAATGGCGGTTCCGCCATGGGACCATTGCTTGCCGCCTGGATCATTCTGCCGCGCGGCCAAACCAGCATGGCCTGGTTTGCGCTCGCGGCCCTGGCAGCCATCTTGCTGCTGGCGCGGGTCGGCACCTGGTACAAGCACCAGCATTTGAACCGCTCCAAGACCGGTGCGAGGACCGCCGCGGTGAGTCCGGTGTCGCCGCGCACCGCCGCCTGGTCCATCGGTATTCTGGTGCTGTTGGTGTTTTCGAAATACTTCTATGTGGCAAGCATCTCGAGCTACTACAGCTTTTTCCTGATCGAGAAGTTTCATGTCTCGGTGCGCTCGGCGCAGATGCATCTGTTCGTGTTCCTGCTCGCGATGGCGTTGGGCACTTTGCTCGGTGGTCCGCTGGGAGATCGAATCGGCCGAAAGCGCGTCATCTGGGTGTCGATCCTCGGGATAGCGCCTTTTGCGCTGCTGCTGCCCTATGCCGATTTGACATGGACCGGAGTTCTGACGTTTCTCATCGGCCTGATCCTGTCCTCCGCCTTCTCCGCCATCGTGGTCTTCGCGCAGGAACTGATACCCGGCAAGGTCGGCGCGGTGTCGGGGCTGTTTTTCGGTTTTGCCTTCGGCATCGGCGGCATCGGCGCCGCACTCTTGGGCGTCGTGGCCGATCGTTACGGCATCGAATATGTCTACAAAATCTGCGCATTCCTGCCGCTGCTGGGTTGCGTTGCCGCGTTTCTGCCCAATATTGAGAACCTCAAGAGCGAACAGCGCAAACATTGACACAGCAGTTGGAACTCGCATTGTCTCAGTACGGCCTGATGGTCGTGATTCTCAATGTGCTGCTGGACCAGATGGGGTTGCCGGTTCCGGCGGTGCCGACCTTGATCGTCGCCGGGGCCTTTGCAGCCGGCGGCCAACTGTCGCTGGGCGAATTGTTCGTGAGCTCCGTGGCCGCATGCCTGATCGCCGACAGCGGTTGGTATTGGGTCGGACAGAAGTACGGCATTCGTGTGCTCAAGACGCTGTGCCGGATTTCTCTCGAACCCGACTCCTGCGTCAGCCAGACGCAAACGCGATTCGAACGCTGGGGCGTCAATTCGCTGGTGATCGCCAAGTTCGTTCCCGGTCTGGCCATCATTGCGCCGCCGTTGGCGGGCGCCCTGCGCATCGGCTGGCCGCGTTTCCTCATGTTGAGCACCTTGTCCGCCGCCTTGTGGGCCGGCGTTTCGCTGCTGGCGGGAGCGCTGTTTCGCGCCCAGATACAGCAACTGCTGCACGCGCTCGATCAATTCGGCAGCGCAATCGTCATCGCCGGCGTTTCGCTGCTGGCGATTTATATCGCTTACAAGTGGTGGCAACGCGCGCGCTTCTATGCGCTGCTGCGCATGGCCCGCATCAGGGTCGACGAATTGTATGAGCTCATGCAGGCCGGCGCCGCGCCGGTGGTCATCGACGTACGCTCCGCAACCGCTCGTTCCCTCGAACCGCGCTGGATTCCGGGCGCCCTCAACATCTCGCTGTCGGAAGTCGGACAGCGCCTCAAGGATTTGCCCCGCGACCGCGACATCATCGTGTACTGCACCTGTCCCAGCGAAGCATCGGCCGCGCGCGTCGCCAAAATCCTCATGAATCATGGCTTCAAACGGGTGCGCCCGTTGCACGGCGGCCTCGACGCCTGGCTGGCGGCCGGCTACTCCGTGGTGACCGGATCCCCGCCGGAGCGCATCGTCAAATAGCGCTCCTCAGGAAAACGCGGCGATGCCGGTTTGCGCCCGGCCAAGAATCAGAGCGTGGATGTCGTGAGTGCCTTCGTAGGTGTTCACGACCTCCAGGTTCACGACGTGGCGGATCACGCCGAATTCATCCGATATGCCGTTGCCGCCCAACATGTCGCGGGCGGTGCGAGCCACCTCGAGCGCCTTGCCGCAGGAGTTGCGTTTCATGATGGAGGTGATCTCCACGGACGCGATGCCCTCGTCCTTCATGCGCCCGAGCCGCAGGCAGCCCTGCAGGCCGAGGGTGATCTCCACCTGCATGTCCACCAGCTTTTTCTGGATCAACTGATTGGCGGCCAGGGGGCGCCCGAACTGCTTTCGATCGAGCACGTACTGGCGTGCCGTGTGCCAGCAACTCTCCGCGGCGCCCAGTGCACCCCAGGAGATGCCGTAGCGCGCAGAATCCAGGCAGGTGAATGGACCCTTCAGCCCTCTCACGTCGGGCAGCAGGTTTTCCTCGGGCACGAATACCTCGTCCATCAATATTTGTCCGGTGACCGAGGCGCGCAAACCCACCTTGCCGTGCAACGCCGGCGCCGCCAGACCCTTCCAACCCCGCTCCAGAATGAAGCCGCGGATCGCGTCATCCTCGGTCTTGGCCCACACCACGAAGACATCGGCGATGGGACTGTTGGTAATCCAGGTCTTGGCGCCCGATAGCCGAAAGCCGCCGGGCGCGGCACGCGCGCGCGTGATCATGCTGCCGGGATCTGATCCGTGATCCGGCTCGGTAAGACCGAAACAGCCGATGGAATCACCCCGCGCCAGCGGCGGCAGATACTTCTGCTTCTGCACCTCGGTGCCGAATTTGAATATCGGCAGCATCACCAGCGAGGATTGCACGCTCATCATCGAGCGATAGCCGGAGTCGATGCGCTCCACTTCGCGCGCGATCAACCCGTAGCTGACATAATTCAAACCGCCGCCGCCGTAGTTCTCCGAGATGGTCGAGCCCAACAGGCCGACCCCGCCCATTTCCTTGAAGATTCCCGGGTCGGTCTTCTCGTGGCGAAACGCTTCGAGCACCCGCGGGGCCAATTGGCCCTGCGCGTAGTCCCGCGCGGCGTCGCGGATCATTTTTTCTTCATCCGACAGCTGCGCATCCAGCAACAACGGATCATCCCAATGAAAACTCTCTCGTGCCATCGCAAAGCCTTGTGTTACCCAACAGCCGTCCGCATGAGCGCATTCTAGGCCGATTCGGCCGAGTCGGCGCATTCCTACAGTCAGCCCATCCTGCGGTCCCGGGCAGGTTCGGTGTCCACCGACATGCACTCTGCAAGGGCGGACGTACGCTTCAGCCGTCGATAGTCATCAGCGATTCAACTTCACAGGAGATGCTGTATGTCCAACACCAGTCAAAACTCAGGCACCCGCACCCCGAACCAGACCGATCAGCAGAATGATCAGCCGAACGACAAGCAGAAGCAGGGTCAAGGATCGGGCACGGGCCAGCAAAATCAGGGCGGCCGCGCGGGTTCCGGTCAGCAGACCGGCGGCAGCGGCGGCAAGAACCCGGACATGAACCGCAAGGAAGGCTCCAAGTCCTAAAGGACCACCGTCCTTCAGGGGCAGGCATGTGCTAATTTCTTGAACGCGAGCTGGCAGGAGTGCCAGCTCGTTTTTGCATGATTGCAGGATGGCAACTTGCTCGATTTCCCAGAAAAACCCAGGCGTCGGATGACTGCGGTGAGATTGCTGGTTGCCGGCGCCATCGGCACCCTGCTCTACTTCGCGCACGTCGCCTTCGTTCCCATCGCTTTGGCTTTGCTGCTCTCGCTGGTCCTGTCCGGACCGGTCGAGGCGCTGAAGAAATGGCGCATTCCCCGCAGCGTAAGCGCCGCCGTGCTCATGGTCGCCATCTTGGGGTCGTTGGCCGGCTTGGCGAACATGTTTTCAGAGCCGGCACAACAGTGGTTTGCCGCCGCCCCGCACACCTTTCGATTGATAGAGAAAAAAATCCGCCCATTCGCGGTGGTCATGGCTCGTATCGGAGAATTAAGGGCGGCTGCCGACAATTTGGGGGCGGCCCCGGCCGCGCAGCATGCTGCCCAAGGCGCGCCGCCTGCGGCGCCGACACCGCAGGAAAGCGCGCCGCTGATGTTGTTCGACGCGACCCGCGGCGCGGTTCTCTCCTGCGTCACCGTGGTGATACTCACCTTGTTCTTGTTGTCCGGCGGACCGCCGATGCTGGCGCGGATGACGGCCGCATTTGCCAGCGACTTGACGTCACCGCACATCGTCGCTTGCATCGAACAGGTTCGCAAAGAAGTCGGCCGGTTCTATGTGACCACCGCCCTGATCAATCTCGGACTGGGCCTGGCCACGGCCGTGGCGATGCAGCTGTGCGGCATGCCGAACCCCTTGTTGTGGGGAGTTGTTGCGGCCGTGCTCAACTTCCTGCCCTACGCAGGGCCGACCATGACTCTGCTGGTGCTGCTGGCGGTCGCCATCATCTCCTTCGATGCGCCCGGCCGCATCATTGCCGTCGGAACAAGCTTCCTGGGACTGGCCACTCTCGAAGGACAGTTCATCCAACCGCTGCTGGTCGGAAGACGTTTGGAACTGAATCCCATGTTGGTGTTTTTGGCCTTGTGGTTCGGCGGACTGTTCTGGGGTATTGCCGGCATCATCCTGGCAACCCCGGCACTGGTCACGCTCAAGGTGGTTGCGGCGCACTCCCGCGGGGGTGAACCGCTGTTGAGTTTCCTCAGCCCCCACTCGGAAGTCGAAGACGACAAAATCGACATGCAACAGCTGACTCGGCCCGTCGCCAACGACCTGTAGCGCGGTGCTGTACAATCGCGCGCCAAAGCATGGCATTGGGAGCGCAGCGTGCCTGACGAATACCTCAGCGGTTTCGGCAATGAATTCTCCAGCGAGGCATTGGCGGGTGCATTACCCCGCGGGCAAAATTCGCCGCAACGCTGTCCCTACGGTCTTTATGCCGAGCAATTCACCGGGACTGCGTTCACTGTGCCGCGCGCCCTCAATCGCCGTACGTGGCTGTATCGGATCCGTCCGGCCGTCACCCACCAACCGTTCACCGCGTTGGCGCACGGCCGTCTGGATCAGGGATTGAGTGCTGAAACTCCCTCGCCCAATCAACTGCGGTGGGACCCGCTGCCGGAGCCCCACCTCCCCACGGATTTTATCGACGGCCTGCATCCCATGGCCGGCAACGGCTCGCCCGATGAACACATCGGCTGCGCGATTTATCTGTTTGCCTTGAATCGGCCGATGCAGCGGCGTTATTTTTACAGTGCCGACGGTGAGCTGCTCATCGTCCCACAGCAGGGCACGCTCAGCATCGACACGGAACTCGGACACATCGATGCGGAACCGCAGGAAATCGTGGTGATTCCGCGGGGCCTGCGCTTCCGGGTCGCCGCAGCCGGCGGCCCCGCATCCACCGCGCGCGGCTATCTATGTGAAAATTTCGGCGCGCCGCTCAAGTTGCCGGATCTGGGACCGATCGGGTCGAACGGCCTGGCAAACCCGCGTGATTTCCTCACGCCCGTCGCCGCCTATGAAGATCTGGATGCAGCCTGCGAACTGGTGGGCAAATTCCTGGGAAGACTCTGGACCGCCAGGATGGACCACTCGCCGCTGGATGTGGTGGCGTGGCATGGCAACAACGTGCCTTACAAATACGATCTGCGCCGTTTCAACACCATCGGTTCGATTTCCTACGACCATCCGGACCCCTCGATCTTCCTGGTGCTGCATTCGCCCAGCGACACGCCGGGCACCAGCAACATCGACTTCGTGGTGTTTCCGCCGCGTTGGCTGGCCGCGCAGAACACCTTCAGACCGCCTTGGTTCCATCGCAATGTCGCCAACGAATTCATGGGACTCATTCACGGCGTATACGATGCCAAGAGCGAGGGCTTCGTGCCGGGCGGCTCCTCGCTGCACAACTGCATGAGTGCGCACGGACCGGACGCGGCGACCTTCGACAAGGCCTCGACCGCGGACACCTCGACGCCGACGCGCCTCGCCGACACCATGGCCATTATGTTCGAGTCGCGTTATCCCATAAAACCCTCGCGCAGCGCATTGCAGGGCATGCCGGGATTGCAATCCGACTACATGACCCATTGGTTGGGTTTGAAGAAACACTTCGATCCCAAGCGCCCATGAACATGACAGCCTTGTTGAACGCCACCCACGACGCGAACGCGCGCAGCTGGCTGGAGTCCGCAAATGCCCCGGGCACTGACTTCCCCATCCAGAATCTGCCCTTCGGCATTTTTCGCCGCGATGACACCGAGAGATTCCGCGGCGGCGTGGCCATCGGCGATGCCATCGTCGATCTAGCCGCGCTCGACAAGATGGGACTGTGCCAAGACCTGGCCGCTTCAGGCCTGCGCGCGGGTGCACAGTCGTCGCTGAATGCATTGATGCAACTGGGACCCGCTGCCTCCTCGGCTTTGCGCCGGTCTCTGTTCGACGCGCTGCTGCACGGCGCGGCCCAACAGGCGGTGGTCAGGCGGTGCTTGGTGCCGCAGCGTGAGGCGCGCTTCGCGCTTCCCGCCGACATCGGCGACTACACCGATTTTTTCATTTCCATTCATCATGCCACCGCGGTCGGGCGCCTGTTCAGACCCGACAATCCCCTGATGCCGAACTACAAATGGGTGCCGATTGGCTACCACGGCCGCAGTTCTTCCATCGGCGTGTCGGGTCAAAGCTTTCCTCGACCGCGTGGACAACGAATGCCTGCAGGCGCGGCCGCGCCCACGGTCGGACCCAGTCAACGCCTCGATTACGAATTGGAGCTGGGCATTTTCATCGGCAGCGGTAATGCGCTGGGCGAGCCCATTCCCATGGCCGAAGCGGAAGATCACATCTTCGGACTTTGTCTGCTCAACGATTGGTCGGCGCGGGACATTCAGGCCTGGGAGTATCAACCTCTCGGGCCTTTCCTTGCCAAGAGTTTCGCCACCGGCATTTCGCCCTGGGTGGTCACGCTCGAAGCGCTGGCGCCGTTTCGCGTGCCTTTCGCGCGGCCGTCGGATGATCCGCAGCCGCTGCCCTACCTGGACTCGCCGGCCAACCGCGAATGCGGCGCAATCGACATCCAGCTGGAAGTGCTGCTGCAGACCGCCCGCATGCGCGACGCCGGCAGCCCGGCTCAACGGTTATCGCAGACCAGCTTTCGGCATTCTTATTGGACTGTGCCGCAATTGGTCGCTCATCACACCATCAATGGCTGCAATTTGCGCGCCGGCGATTTGTTCGGCAGCGGCACCCAGTCCGGACCGACGCCGGCCGAAGCCGGATCGTTGCTGGAGTTGAGCGCCGGAGGCTCCAAGCCCTTGGCCGTGGGGTCTGAAAAGCGCACCTTTCTGGAGGACGGGGATACGGTGATTTTTCGCGGCCGCTGCGAGCGGCCCGGAGCGGCGTCCATCGGCTTCGGCGAGCTCACAGGGCACGTTTTGCCGGCCTAGTGCTTACGCCTGCGCTTACAGGTGGGGCGACGCCATCAAGGCTGCGGCGAGAGAGGCGCATCACTGCCAGCGCGCCGGATGACCACAGCCGCACTGGCCGAGGATTAGATCTCAATTTGCCTGGCAATCTCGATCACATTCGCGGGCGCCAGATTGAAACGATCGACGACCTTGGCCGAGTTTCGATAAAGGAAGGCAAATAGCACCGAACGCCAGCCTGACAAACTGGCGTCCTTGCGTTTGCGCACCACCAGGTCGCGGGTACCGATGAACATGGCCTTGTCGAAATCGATGGCCTGATGGAAGCCATGCGCCCGCATCAACGCGTGCCGCAAATCCGGGATCTCCATGAAACCGAAGCGGGCAACCACATGCCACAGGCCCTCGCCCACCGTGTCGACCACATTGCAATTGGGGCCCGATATGCGTGGGGTGTTCTCGAAGTTGACGCTGAGGGCGATTGCATGCCGCGGCAGTACGCCGACGAAATGCGCATGGTCCATGATGAGGCGCGACACCTTTTGAGTTGAGCGCGTGAGGAACACCGTAGTGCCCTCCACCCGGGGAATCGCGCCGCTCTTGAGATTCGACAGGAACTGATCGGCTGCATTCGGCGCCTGCTGCAAGGTGGCGCGAATCGCTTCGACTCCTCTGCGCCAGGTGACCATGACGACGAACAACAAAGCCGCAAAGGTCAGCGGCAGCCAACCGCCCTCCGCAATCTTCATCAAATTTGCCAGGAAGAACGTCGCATCCACGGCGATGAACAGTCCCGCAAGTCCCATGGCCGACGCCAGCGGCCATTGCCAAAGATCACGCATGGCGCGATACAAGAGGATGGTGGTGAGCAGCATGGTGGTCGACACCGCCGTGCCGTAGGCGCCCGCCAGTCGATCGGAGCTGCCGAATGCAATGGTCGTCGCGATGGTGGCGATCATCAGCAGCCAGTTGACCACCGGGACATAGATCTGTCCGTACACACGATCGGATGTTTGACGAATGGCCACGCCCGGCAACCAGCCGAGCTGCATCGCCTGCCGCGTCATCGAGAAGGAGCCTGTGATGATGGCCTGGCTGGCGATGATGGTGGCGAGCGTGGCGAGTATCACCATCGGATAGATCGACCAAGCGGGCGCTATCAGGAAAAAGGGATTGCCGCTGACCGTGCCCTTGTCGAGCAGAAATGCGGTCTGACCCGCATAGCTCAACAACAGCGCGGGCAAAACGATCAGATACCACGAACGCCGGATCGGACTCTTGCCGAAATGACCCATGTCGGCATACAGCGCCTCGGCTCCCGTGATGCACAGGAACACCCCGCCCAATACCAGAAAGCCGGACCGTCCCGTCGCCGTCATGAACCGCACGGCGTAGCGGGGATCGACGGCCGCCAGAACCGCCGGATGCCGCGCGATCGACAGGACGCCGAGCGCTGCGATGACCACGAACCACAACGTCATGATGGGTCCGAATGCGCGGCCGATTCTTTCGGTGCCGTACCGTTGTCCCGCAAACAGGCCCAGCAGGATGACGACCGCAATCGGCATGACATAGGGCTTCAACGACTCGGTCACCACGTTGACGCCTTCCAACGCGCTCAACACCGAAATGGCCGGAGTAATGACACCGTCGCCGTAGATGAGCGCTGCGCCCAACAGTCCCATGCCCGTGAGCATTTTGAAGCCCGGCGTAAAGCCATTCGCTCCGATGGAGGACATCAGCGCCAGGATTCCGCCTTCGCCGCGGTTGTCGGCGCGCATGACAAAAAGGCAGTACTTGATCGAGACCGTCAGTATCAGGGTCCAAAAAATCAGCGACAAAATCCCCAAGGCCGTCTGATGTGTGAACTGACCGCCCATCGATTGCACCACGGTTTGCAAGGTGTACAGAGGACTGGTGCCGAGATCGCCGAACACCACGCCCAGAGCTCCGAACAGGGCCCCGGTGCGTTTCTGTGGATCATGCAAAGATGTGTCATTCATTCAAATTTTTCTCAACGAAACCAACAATTTGTGAGAGTAGGCAGCCTCCGACAGTCTTGACAGGACGTGGCTGCTGTCAACGCGAGACACCTAAGCATAGGCTTTACTCAGGTTATTCCCGTTGGACTGCCAGGAGGATAAGAACATGCGCGCAAGAATTGTCGCTGCCTTGATGGTCTCCGCCATGCCGGTGTTGTTCAGCGGAACGGCATTGGGCGGGGAAGGCGTTCAAGTTAAAATCACCAATGACGGCACCTCGGATATTGTGGTCACCGTTTATGACATGAATACACGGCCGGAGCGAGTGGTGTTGGAAAACGCCCGCATCAACGGATTTACCTCCGTGCCGATCAACGCCGTGGCCGACGCGACCGGCCGGGCCAATCTGGCTTGGACGGCGACGAGCACGGATTCCACGTCACGCAAGTGCGGGCATGACGATACGGTCAGCGTGAACAACGATGGTTCCGTGAACGTACACGCCGAATCGAGCTGCAGCGTTTAGTTTCAACAGGCTGTCCCGGCCCGAATTCATGGGGCGCGGTGCTGCGTAAAGCGGTTTCGCCGGGCGATGAACGCCCGGCCGGCCAGCAAGCTGCTCAAGCCGAGCAGCAGCCCGATGTCGAAGCTGCCGCCGCCGTGGCCGCCGCCTGACGAAGCCGCCTTTACGGTCAATGTGACCGAGTCCGCTTGTGAGGTCCCAGCGACATTGGTGCACACCAACGTATAGGTCTGAGTTCCGGCGGTGGTTGGAGTAATGGTGAGCTGCCCATTGCTGGACTGCGCACCGCTCCAAGTACCGGATGCCGTGCATCCTTGATTGTTCGATGATGTCCATGTCAGGGTGGTGGACGCTCCCACTGCTACGGAAGTCGATGCCAGCGTCAGAACGGGCGCTGGCGGGATGACTGCTGGCGTGTTGGCAGCGGCCAAGTCCGCTTGGATTAAGCCGGCTCCCACGATATTAGGCGATGCGGGCGCCATGGAGACCGTCGACTGCCGCAAAATGGTGTAGAGCTGGTCGACCGTCAGGCTCGGATCTGCTTCGAGCAGCAGCGCAGCAACCGCGGCCACATGGGGCGTCGCCGCGGAGGTGCCCCGGAAATTCGGGAACGTGGTTCCGTTGACGCAACCCGCGATGCTCGATGTGTTGGCACCAAGATTCTCGCCCAGAAATGTATCGCTGCCGCCGTCCGGGCCAACGAGGTCCGGTTTCTGGCGCACCTGCGGGCTCGCCAAAGCGGTGCCAGTTGAATCGAACAAGGTGGGACCGCCGCCGAACGAGGAATAGACCTCGGCCTGCGCGGGAGTAACGCCGCACGCTGGGGTATTGGAGTACAGCGCCGCGCCGACACTGATGGCATCCGCCGACATCGAATGCCCTTGAATGGTCGGGCTGGTGCCGGTGAAAAGCGCAGGAGTTAAGGTCAGACCCAACCCATTGCCTTCGACAGCCACCTTGATGCGCTTCGGCGCCGGCGTGTTGTTCGCCAAACCGATCTGGATGTCGAACGCCGCCGCGGCGCTGTTGCCGGTGGTGCTGGCGGGATTTCCGACGAGAATGACTTGCAACGGATCCCCGCCCAGCGCGTTGACGCCGCTGCAATTGTCACTGAGCGGATTCAGGTCGTCGTCGCCGATGGTGTCGTTGCCCGTGACATTGAGCAGACACACATCGATTTGGCTGGTGGCGCCTCCGCTGTCCGCTGCGCCCGTGACGAAGGGCTGATCCCACTGCACGACCACGGCGAGAAAATCGCCAGGGCGCAACGCCGGCACCGTGACGTGCAGCTGGGTCGTCGTCGTGTTGCCCGTGGCATCGAAGTTCAGCAGCTTCTCGCCCGCGCCGGGCAGGCCGGCACCCGCCGTGGTATTGAACGACAAGGGCGTGGTGGCCGGCGCCGTCGGATTGGTGGGATTGTCGTAGGCAAAGTTGCCGTTGTTGCCCGCTGCGGTGAAGTAGGCAACGCCGGCCGCTTTGACCTGCGTGATGGCCTGAGAGACCACGCCATCCTGGAAGAAGGGCTCTTCGAAATACCCCACGTCGTCGGCGATGATTTTGGCACCTTGATTCGCCATGGTGATGATGCCGTTCGCAAAATCGGGTTGCCCAAAGATCGCCGGGTAAAAATCCAAGCTGGCATTGGGCGCCACGTCGTGCACGATTTGCATCATGGCGCGACCTTCATCGCCAAAGGGCAGCTGCTGGGGAAGATAGGCGAAACAGGAATTGTCCGCCTTTACAGTGTTCGTATTGCTCTCCTCGTTGACGGTCACATTCGACGGTATGTCGTTCGTGGCTATGTCGCCCGCGGCCGTGGTGGTGATGCCGTTCTCGTTCGCATAACCGTTGTGGCCGCCGGCGGGAACGCCATTGGCCGCGTAGGCCGCGTAACAGTCATAGCTGTCCGATAGAATGCCGACCTTCACGCCATTGCCTGACAAGGAATTTGCAGAACGCACAGTCGGAGCGTTCATGACGAAGTCCCCCTGCGTCGTGGTTGCGCCGGTGCGCGTGTAGGGCATGGAGGCGCGGATGGAATGCAATTCCGCTTGCTGGGTCACCGCATCGAGTTGACTCACCGGCAGCCAGCCGCCGACGGCGTTTGAGAACTGCGCGGCGCGCTGCAGTCCCATATGGATCAGCGTGGATTTCAGCTGTAACGGATCACCGCGCGTTGTCGCCTCGATGAGCACCATGGGCGTACCGTCGGGGGCCTGATGAAAACGTGCTCCCGGGTTCAGGTCTCTGAGATCTTCCATCTCGAGTCCTGGTCGCAGCGAATTGGCATGCCGTGCAATTTGCGCCAACGCCGCGTCGAATTTGGAACCGCTGAAACTGGCTACCTGCTGCGCGCTGCGCCCGCCGAAAACCTTCAGTTGGGCCGCGCCGGGCGCCACCTCGTGCCGCAACGGCAGCTGCTCGGGCCCCAGAGCCGAGGCGGCCGCAACCGCCATCACCGCCCCCACCATCCCCATCGCCATTCTTCGTAAAGCCACCCGTGGTCTCCTAAGTTGCCACGCTACCGATCATCATTGAGGTTATCTCCCCGCCAAAAAGTTTGACACAAAATTTGCTCGTCGCGCATTAAGGCGCTGTCGTCAAATCGCGACCCCGTCATGGCTGGGCCCTCAACCTTCCAGAAAGGTGGTTTCCAAGGAGGCCGAATGCAGTTCGGCGCGGTCCAGCTCGTCCTCCAACAAATGATAGACGTCATCCAAGATGCGTCCCTCGCGGCGCCACTCGTTCAATACCCGGCGTTCGGCCTCAAGCGCCCTGCGCCTCAAGCTATCGTAGTCCGTCACCGGCCGAGACCGGCCCACCGTGGCTGCCCGCGCCGCTGCGAATTCCGCGCGCACCTCCTGCGCACCCGCCCCTGACTCGACGGCCAGCTCATCCAGGGCGGCATCCAGCATGGCTTTGCGCGCGGCCGCCACGTCGACATCCAGCGTTTCGTCGGGTTCAATGCGCAACGCCGCGATCAGGGGTCTGATGGTGAAGCCCTGCAGAATGAGCGTGCCCAACACCACCGTGAATGCGCTCAATACAATGACGTCGCGGCCTGGGAACTCTGCCGGCAATGCAAACCCGGTCGCCAACGTCACCAGTCCGCGCATGCCGCACCAGGAAACGAGCACGCCGATTGGGGCACTGGGTACCGGTCCGCCGATGACGCGCGCTTCAAAGAAACGGCGGAAGCGGCGCAGCACCAAGCCATAGCTCATCACATAGGCAATGCGCACCCCGATCACCGTTGCGAGCACGAGGCCGCCAAACATCAGCGCGTGATGCAGCTTGTCCGCCGGCAGCTGATCGAGGATGCCGCGAGCCTGCAAGCCCATCAGCAGGAAGGCCAGCACATTGAGCACGAACACAATGGTGGCCCAAACCGCGTTCGCATTGACGCGATCCCTCGCGCTGGTGCGAGCCGGTGTGATTCGCGATGCCACGGCAGCCAACCCCACCACGCACATGATGGAAGACAAACCCAATCGATCGGCCAGAATCCAGGCGCCATAGGTCAACAGAAACTGCGCCAAGATCGACGAAAGTGTGCCGGCCAGTTTGGGGATCATTTTCGTACCCACGAAGCCGATACCAATTCCCAGCGCCGTGCCCCCGGGCACCGCGATCAACAGACGCGTCAACAGCACGCTCGATTCGCTGCCGGGCGAGATGGTGACGGTCACCGCCAGGCTGAACAGCAGCAGCGCCACCGCGTCATTCAGCAGGCTCTCGCCCTGCAGGACGGCCATGGTTCTGCGGGGAAGATCGAACTCGCGCAGCACCGCGGCCGCGGCAGCCGCGTCCGGCGGCGCCACGATGGCGCCCAATGCCACCGCTGCTGCCAGCGGCAGTCCGCCGTAACGAACCCCGATCCAGGCGACCGCCGCCGCCGTGAGCACCACCAGCACCACCGCCAAGGAGACGATAGGCAGCCACAACCGCACCAGATCTCTGGGGGGCAGATCGAATGCCGTATCCATGACGGCGGGCGCCACGAACAAGGCCAGTGCCAGGCGTGGGTCGATGTTCAAGTGCGGCGCGAACGGCATCAGCGCCACGCAACCGCCCGCCAAGGCCAACAGCGATGGATAGGGCAGGCGCAATCGGCGGGCGGCCTGCAGCAGCAGGACGGCGACCGCCAGCAATAACAACGTGATTTCGAACAGTTGCATGTTTGCGACGATTGTACCCAGGTGAGCTATATTTCCGTATGCGCGAAATCTCGTGGCTCATGTGCATGCTAGGCGGCCTGACCGGCTGTGCAACCTACTCGGGTGTCGACGTGGGCGCCGGCAGACAGGTCTTTCTCGAGCGTTGCGCCCTCTGCCACTCGGCTGAAACCGGCGACCACGGCGGTGCACAGGGGCCGTCGCTCGCCGGAGTGATGGGCCGCTCGGCGGGCAGCGACGCGAACTTCCCCTACAGCGCGGCGCTGCGCAACTCGAAGCTGATTTGGGACGCGCCCACGCTGAAGCGATTCTTGGCGGCACCGGGCATGGTGGTGCCGGGCACCACCATGGCGGTCGCGGTGCCCGGCGAAATCGAGCGCGACAACCTGATCGCCTACTTTCAGTCGCTCGGCAAACCGCCATCGGCGGCATCATCCTCGGGAGTTCCGGGCAGCAGCGTCGCATCCGCCGATTGGCGCTTGGATCAGCCGGGCACTGCGCATCACATCAGCGCGGCAGCGCTCGCTGCGCCGTTTGCCACCCCCTCGGCGAACAACGAAACATCGGTGGTACCGAAACCCGCAGGGGCCAAGTTGTCGCTGCCGCCTGGATTTCGCATCGAGACCTTCGCGGCGGGCCTGGCCGCACCTCGCAAAATGCTGCAGGCCCCCAACGGCGATGTCTTCGTCACGGAGATGGCGGGTGGCCGCGTGAGCGTGCTGCATCCGGACGCCGATGGCTCGCGCGCGGCGGCCGCCGATGTATTCGCCGCCGGCCTCAAACAGCCCTTCGGGATCGCCTTTTATCCAAGCCTGGAGCATCCCCAATGGCTGTACGTGGCTGAGATCGATCGCGTGGTGCGATTCGCGTTTCAGATCGGCGATGTCCACGCGCGCGGCGCAGCGCAGACCGTGGTGCCGCAGCTGCCGACCGGCGGCCATGCCACGCGCGATATCGCATTCTCCGCGGACGGCACCCGGCTGTTCGTGTCGGTCGGATCGGGATCGAATGTCGCCGAGAGAATGTCGAAGAAAACGCCCGAGCAAGTGAAAGCTTGGGAAGCGGAGCATGGGTTGGGCGCCGCTTGGGACGGCGAACTCAATCGTGCAGCGGTACTGGAATTCGACAGGGCATCGCCCGGCGCTGCACGCAACTTCGCCACGGGCATTCGAAATTGCGTCAGCCTCACCGTCCAGCCTGCCAATGGTGCTCTGTGGTGCACCACCAACGAACGCGATGGACGCGGCGATGATTTGGTGCCCGACTATTCCACCCGGATAAGGCGCGGCAGCTTTTTCGGATGGCCCTGGTACTACATCGGAGCCAATGAAGACCCCCGATATGGCGGCCACCGTCCGGACTTGAAGGACAAGGTGTCCGTGCCTGACGTGCTGTATCAAGCGCATTCGGCGCCGCTCAGCATGACGTTTTATACGTCGAGCAGCGGAAAATCCGCATTCCCGGCCGACTATGTCGGCGACGCCATCGTGGGGTTTCACGGCTCCTGGAATCGCAGCCTGCGAACCGGCTACAAGCTGGTGCGGGTGCACATGAAGAATGGCGAACCGGTCGGCGATTACGAGGACTTTTTGACCGGATTCATCGTCGACGATTCGAGCGTTTGGGGTCGCCCCGTGGCAACGCTGCAATTGACCGACGGTTCGCTGCTGATGAGTGAAGACGGCAACAATGTAATCTATCGAATTTCTTACTCGAAGTGAGACCGGAACACCGGTACCCTAGAGAAAATCCGCGTCGTCGTACAGCAGTTCCAGCTCGTCTTGCTTCTGCGCCGCGGCGTGCGCACCCGCCAGAATATGGCGGGCCACCAGCAAGCTGACCTTGGCAACGTCGCGCGCAGCCGCGCGAACCTTTTCCTTGTCACTGCTTCGCCTGAACAGCTCCGCATCCTTCACAATGCCCGCGGCCACGGTGGCAGCGAGCTGAGCCAGCTGATCTTCGTTGTACTGCATGCTTTTTTCTTGCTGCGACCCGAATGGGATCGCTCCAATTTTTCTTGGAACACAACGCCAAGCGAAGGTTCAAAAACCTAGCCGCCCTCGCCCTCCAGCGACTGCGGCTTGTCGTGGTTATAGTCCAAGTGCAGATAGTCCGGGTCGAAAAATGACAATTCCTTCAACTCGTCGAGATTGTCGATGGTCAGGGTGCCGTTTTCCAAGGTAATGAGCTTGCGCTTGCGCAGCGCCTGCAAGGTTCTGTTGACGTGAACCGATGAAAGCCCCAGGGTCTCGGCGAGTTCCACCTGAGTGAGCGGCAATGTGCAGGACATGCCGTCATTCAACCCGACCGCCCGAAAGCGATATAACAGCTCGCAAAATAGATGCGCCATGCGTTCCAACGCATTGCGTTGACCCACGTTGACGATCCATTCGCGGGCAATCGCCTCTTCCACCAACGTCGACCACCACAGCGCCCGGGTCAGGGCAGGATAGTCATGCGTCAGACGCAACACGTTCTCGGGCGATATGGTCGCGACTTTCGAGGCGCTAACGGCGCCAATGGAATGGTCCATGCGCTTCAAAATGAATACGCGCAGGTCGCACAGATCGCCGGGCACGAAGTAAGCCACCACCTGCCGCCGGCCGTCCTCCAGAGCCTTGTAACGACAGGCGAATCCCTCGAGCAGCAGCTTGACTCCGCCGGTGCGATCGCCTTGAGAGATCACATCCTCGCCGGCGGCGAAGCAGCGGACGTCGCCGCAACTTTGATCGACTGCGCTTTTTTCTTCTGCGGACAACTCGGTGAAATTTGCCAGCTTGCGCAGCAGCGGATTACTCATTCGCCCTCTTCAACTAACGCCTTCACCAACCTGTGTTGGTAATTCTTACAAGCCAACGCAGAACCAGTGAGACGACCCCCAGCGAAGCGACGCTGGCCGCCCAAATCGCCACCAACCACAGCAAGCGGTTAATGATAGCCCTCATGAGCGACCTTGCCGCGGAATACCCAGTAAGCCCAGGCCGTGTAACCTAAGATCAGCGGCAGCAGCACGCACGCGCCCACCAGCATGAACGACTGACTGCTGACCGGCGCGGCCGCGTCCCAGATCGACAGCCTTCCCGGAATCAAATCCGGCCACATGGATATGCCCAAGCCCAGCAGGGACAGCCCAAACAGACTCAAGGTGAGAAGAAACGGCCGCGAGTCATGCCCTGTCGCGATGCGCCGATACAGCAACGTGCCGATCCCGGCCACCACCAAAGGCATGAGCACCAGCGCATAGATTCCCTTCCCGGTAAACCAGATGCGAAAATATTGCGCATCGAGAAACGGCGTATACACGCTCACGGCAGCGATCGCAGCCAGCATGCCGAGAGACAGAATCCTGGCGTAGCGGCGCGCTTCCGCATTGAGCGTGTCTGCCGATTTCCAGATCAGCCAGCAGGCACCCAGCAAGGCGTAGCCGACCAACAGGCTGATCCCGGTCAACACACTGAAGGGGGTCAGCCAGTCCCAATAGCCGCCGGCATAGGCGCGTCCGCTGATTTTTATGCCTTGCAGCAACGCACCCAGCGTAACGCCCTGCGCAAAGGTCGCACCGATGGACCCCAAACAAAAAGCCGCATCCCAGCGGGCGCGGTGGGCGGGGTCGCGCCAGCGGAATTCGAACGCCACGCCGCGAAACACCAAGCTCAGCAGCATGGCAATGATGGGTGCATACAGCGCCGGCAAAATGATGGCATAGGCCAGCGGAAATGCCGCCATCAGTCCACCGCCGCCCAGCACCAGCCAGGTCTCATTGCCATCCCACACCGGTGCGATGGCGTTCATCGCGGTGTCACGTTCGGCCCCGACTTCGAATCGCGTGAATAAAATGCCGATCCCCAGATCGAAGCCGTCCATCAACACGTACATGGCCACCGCAAACAGAATGATGCCGGCCCAGACAACGGTGAGATCGACGTGCTGCATCAGCGCTTCTCATCCGGTGTCTCGGAAACGATGGCGGCAGCCGGCGTGATGCCCGCAGTGCGGGTCGGTATGGCCGCCGGCGCGGATTCGCGCAGATGCGGCGGCTTGGCCATCAATTTCAAGACGTAGACCGCGCCGGAGCTGAAGGCCGTGAAATACACGATCACAAAGGCGATCAGCGAGCCGGTCAGCGCCGGACTGGCAATGGGCGAGACCGAATCGACGGTGCGCAACAGATGGTAGACCGTGAAAGGCTGGCGTCCGACCTCGGTGGTCACCCATCCGGCGATCACTGCGACGAAGCCGGCCGGCCCCATCCATACGCTGAGGCGGTGCAACGCGGACCACTCGAACAACTTGCCACGCATTCGCGCCAACAAACTCCACATCCCCAACCCCAGGATCGCGAATCCCAGTCCCACCATGATGCGAAACGACCAGAAGATGATGGCCACCGGCGGCCAATCCTTGCGCGCGATGGTATCGAGACCCGCCAGCGGCGCATTCAAGTCATGCTTCAGGATCAGCGAGGACAGTTTCGGGATCTCCACCCCGTATCGGACTCGTGCCTGCGCCTCGTCGGGAAATCCAAACAGCACCAACGGTGCGCCGCCGGCATAGGAGTCGAAGTGACCTTCCATGGCCATGACCTTCGCCGGCTGAAAATCCTGTGTGTTGAGGCCCTGGGTGTCGCCCGCCAGAATTTGAACCGGCGCCACCAGGGCGGCCATCCACATCGCCATCGAAAACATTTTCCTGGCGGCCGGATTGGACCGGTCACGCAACAAATGCCAGGCGCCCACGCCGCCCACCGCCAGCGATGTGGTGAGATAAGCGGCGATCACCGTGTGCACGAAGCGATACGGAAAACTCGGATTCAAGATGATGGCCAACCAGGAACCTTGCGGCACGAACTGGCCGGCTTGGTTCACCGCCCAGCCGGCGGGAGTCTGCATCCAACTGTTGGCCGCCAGAATCCAGGTTGCCGACAGCAAGGTGCCGAGCGCCACCATGCCGGTGGCGAAGAAATGCAGCTTCGGACCCACCTTGTTGATGCCGAACAGCATCACGCCCAGAAAGCCGGCTTCGAGAAAGAAAGCGGACAACACTTCGTAGGCCATCAACGGCCCGATGATCGGTCCCGCCTTGTCGGAAAACACCGACCAATTGGTGCCGAACTGATAGGACATCACCAGGCCCGACACGACGCCCATGCCGAACACGATCGCGAAGATCTTGATCCAGTAGCGAAACAAATTGTCGTAGACGACCTCGCCGGTCTTCAGCCACAGCGCTTCGAGCACCGCAAGATAACTGGCCAAGCCGATCGAGAATGCCGGGAAAATGAAGTGGAACGACACCGTAAACGCAAACTGCGCGCGCGCGAGAACTAATGCTGTAGCTGCCCCGGACATTGCGTTAATCTTACCTGATGATGATCGCTTCAACGGCGCGCCGGATGCTTGCCGGCATCTGCGGCTCGATGGCTTGGTGCGCAGCGGCGCCGGCCGCCGCGCCGCCGCCCCTGGAGTCCAGCGACGGCATGGTCGTGACGGCGCAGCACGAAGCATCCGATGTGGGCGCCGCCATCCTGCGTCAAGGCGGCAACGCCATCGACGCGGCGGTGGCGGTGGGTTATGCGCTGGCCGTGACGCATCCCTGCTGCGGCAACCTGGGTGGCGGCGGCTTCATGACCATTCATCTCGCCGACGGCCGCAACAGCTTCATCAATTTCCGCGAGAAAGCGCCGCAAGCCGCCAGTGCGAACATGTTTCTGGATGCGGCGGGCAATGCGGTGAGCGCCAGGAGCCTGAACGGCTACCTGGCGGTGGGCGTACCGGGCACCGTCATGGGATTGGAAACTGCGCGGCAGAAGTATGGCTCCCTGCCCCGCGCAGCCTTGATCGCGCCGGCGATTCGCCTGGCGGCGGACGGTTTCCGGGTGACTCGGGGCGATGTCGACGTGCTCGACGAGGCCACCCAGCAGTTTCGCGAACAGCCGAATGTCGCTGCAATTTTTCTAAAGCACGGCGAAGCGTTGCAGCCCGGCGATCGGCTGGTGCAGAAGGATCTCGCCGCCACCTTGCGCGCCATCAGCGATGACGGTCCGGACGCCTTCTATCGCGGGGCCGTACCCGCAGCCGTCGCCGCGGCCAGCCGCGCAGCAGGCGGCCTTCTCACCGCCGAGGACTTTGCCGCCTACACCATCACCGAGGCGGCGCCGATTACCTGCCGCTATCGCGGCTACACCGTCGTCTCGGCACCACCGCCGAGTTCCGGCGGCGTGACCCTGTGTGAGATGTTGCAAGTCCTGGCAAATTTTCCCTTGAAGACGCTGGGCTTCCACTCCGCGGCCTCGATTCACGCCATGACCGAAGCCATGCGCTTTGCCTACAAGGACCGCAACACCTATCTGGGTGATCCGGCCTTCATCCAAAATCCGGTCGAGCGTTTGTTGTCCGCTGCGCACATGCAGGAAATCCGCTCGCAAATCCACGCCCGCCGCGCGACGCCTTCTTCATCCCTGCGAGGCCCGGCCGCAGGCGATGAGCGACCCACCACCACGCACTATTCAGTGGCCGACAAACTCGGCAACGCCGTGGCCGTCACCTACACCATCAACAACGATTTCGGCGCCAAGGTCATTGCCGGCGACACGGGGTTTTTCCTGAACGATGAAATGGACGATTTCACCGCCAAGCCCGGCGTCCCCAACCTGTTCGGCTTGGTGCAGGGCAAAGCCAACGCCATCGCGCCCGGCAAGCGGCCCTTGAGTTCGATGACGCCCACACTGGTGCTCAAAGACGGCAGGCCGGTGCTCATCGTCGGCACGCCCGGCGGCTCTCGCATCATCACCACCGTGCTGGAAGTCATCGTCAATGTCATCGATCACGGCATGACCTTGCAGGAAGCGGTGGACGCGCCGCGCATGCATCATCAATGGTTGCCGGACACGGTGGCCGGCGAACCTTTCGCCTTCTCGGCCGATACCACTCGAGCGCTGACCGCCATGGGCTACAAAGTGGTGGAGCTGCAGCCCTGGGGCGCCGGCAACGCCGCCGAGGTCATCGGTATCGCGCCGGCGGACATCGAGGCCGCGCAAGCCCTGGGGTTTCCGCGTGCGGCACGCTTCTACGGCGCCAGCGACTCGCGCGCCCCGGCCGGGTCTGCAGCGGCGCCTTGATCTCATGGCGCTGCGTTCGCTGTTCGCCACTCAGGTTTATGAAGCGGCTCTGCAGAGAAGCGGCGCTGCAAAATTCAACGGCCAATTGCTCGAGGAATGTCGGCAACTGCGCGAGGACGATGCGGCAGGACGCCGGTGGTCGATCAAGAACTACCCCGGCGGCTACACTTCCTATGGTTCGGTTCATCGCCTGCAGGACATCTCCCCGACCTTTCAGCTGTTGCGCCGCAGGCTGAAACGGCACGTCGCGACTTTTGCGGCAGCGGCCCAGTGGGACTTGCGGGGCCGCGAGCTTGAAATGACCGATTGCTGGATCAACATCATGCCGCGGCAGGTGGTGCATGGATTGCACCTGCATCCGGCATCGACGGTGAGCGGCACCTACTTTGTACGTGTGCCGCGAGGTGCGCCCGGCATCAAGTTCGAGGATCCGCGGCTGGATCGCTTCATGGCGGCGCCGCCGCGCAGAGCCGACGCCACCGAGGATGCCAGGCCCTGGGTCACCGTGCCGGCTGCCGCGGGACGCTTGGTGCTGTTCGAAAGCTGGCTGCGCCATGAGGTCGTGCCGAATCCCGTCGAGGCCGAAAGAATCAGCGTAAGCTTCAATTACAACTGGTTCTAGGATCTATCATGTCGAGCAAAGCCACCGACGCCACCATGGCGGTCTTCCTGGATTTGGAGAACATCGCCCTCGGCGCGCGCGATGCCAAGTATCCGAGTTTCGACATCGAGAAGGTGCTGGAGCGCCTGCTGCTGAAAGGCCACATCGTGGTCAAGAAGGCCTACTGCGATTTCGACCGCTACAAGGACTTCAAGCGCGGTCTGCACGAAGCGGCGTTCGAACTCATCGAGATTCCGCATGTGCGTCAATCGGGCAAGAACTCCGCCGACATTCGCATGGTGGTGGACGCCTTGGACCTTTGCTACACCAAGGGTCACGTGGATACCTTCGTGATCCTGAGCGGCGACTCGGATTTCTCGCCTTTGGTGAGCAAGCTGCGCGAAAACGCCAAGACCGTGATCGGCGTGGGCGTGAAGAACTCCACCTCGGATCTGTTCATCAACAATTGCGATGAATTCATCTACTACGACGATTTGGTGCGCAAGGAACCCTCCAAGGCGCGCCGCCGCGCCGCTGCGCCCAAGGTGGCGGCCACCGCCGCCGATTCACCGCCTGCGGAATCCAAGGGCCCGCAACTGAACGAAGCCGTGGACCTGATCGTCGAAACCCTGGAAGCATTGAGCGAGGAGCGCGGCGGCAACGATGCGATCTGGGGCTCGATGATCAAGCAGGCCATCAAGCGCCGTCACCCGGGATTCAACGAGCGATTCTATGGATTCAAATCCTTCAACGACATGTTGGCCGACGCCGAGAAACGCGGCTCTTTGACCCTGCGGGCGGACGAGAAATCCGGCGGTTACACCGTCCGCCTGGGCAAACACGGCCCTTGAAACACCGCCATCCGCCCGCATTCAAATGCGAGTGGAATCTCATCGACGCAAAACCTGGATGTGGGCCGAAGCCTGCGCGCTGCTGGAACAGGCAGAACGCAAGCAGCGGCATTTCTTCGAACTCGTGAGCCTGCCGGCCGCGCTTCCCGCCTGGGAGCCGCCGGCGGATATGTTCACCGATGGAACGCAATTCGATGTGGTGGTGGCGCTGCCCGGCGCGCATGCGGAAGACGTGCGCGTGCAAATCACCGCAAGCGGATTGCAGATCGATACCGAGGTTACCCCGCCCTGCGTCGCCAACACCCTGAACGTCGTGCGCTTCGAGATTCCCTACGGCCGCATGCGGCGCCGCATCGAGTTGCCGCCGGGCCGCTATCACCTGGTGGAACGACGCCTGGAGCGCGGCTGCCTGTACCTGCGTCTGACCCGGGAGGCCGTATGAACGCCGATGAAGATGTATTGATCATCCTGCCGGTGCGCAGCGCCGTATTGTTTCCCGGCGTCGTGCTGCCCATTGCCATCACCGACAAGCTCGCCATTGCCGGCGCGCAGGAAGCGGTGCGCACTCAGCGGCGCGTCGGACTGCTGTTGCAAAGCGATTTGACCGCCGAAGAAGCCAGCCCTGAAGGGCTGCATCGGGTCGGCACCGCCGCATCCATCGTGCGTTTCCTCACCGCGCCCGACGGCACGCATCATTTGGTGGCGCAGGGCGAAGAGCGCTTCACCGCGTTGGATTTCGTCAGCCGCGAGCCGTTCCTGGTTGCACGCATCGATGCGCATCGCGAGCCCACCGTGTTCGACCAAGAGATCGAGGCCCGCGGGCTGAACTTGCGCGAGAAAGCCTTGGAGGCCGTACAACTGCTGCCCCAGGCCCCGGGCGAGCTGATCAATGCCATCCGCAGCGTCGAATCCATTCCTGCGCTGGCGGACATGATCGCCAGCTTCATGGATTTGAAGATGGCCGACAAACAGGATTTGCTGGCGACGTTCGATTTGAAGACCCGCCTCGACCGGGTCATCAGCTTGCTGACGCGCCGCATCGAAGTGCTCAAGGTTTCCCGGCAGATCGACGAGAAGACCCGTGAAGCCTTCGATGAGCGGCAGAAAGAAGCCGTGCTGCGCGAACGTCTGCACCAGATTCAAAAGGAACTGGGCGAGACCGATGGCTCCAAGAGTGAGCTGCACGAACTGAAGCAGTCCATCAAGGACGCCGGCATGCCGGAGGAAGTCCTCGAGCAGGCGCAGCGCGAGCTGAATCGCCTGGAGCGCATGCCTGAACAGGCGGCCGAATATTCCATGACCCGGACCTACCTGGAGTGGCTGCTGGCCATGCCCTGGTCCAAGGTCGATCCCGAGCAAGTGGACATCGAAGCGGCCCGCAAGATCCTCGATGCGGATCACTTCGGACTCGACAAGATCAAGCGCCGGATTCTGGAGTTTCTCGCGGTGCGCAAGCTGAATCCGCAGGGTCGCAGTCCCATTCTTTGTTTCGTGGGCCCGCCGGGCGTGGGCAAGACCTCTCTTGGCCAAAGCATTGCGAAAGCCATCGGCCTGAAGTTTGGCCGGGTCAGTCTCGGCGGAGTGCACGATGAAGCGGAGATCCGCGGGCACCGCCGCACCTATATCGGCTCGTTGCCGGGCAACATTGCCCAAGCATTGCGCAAGGCCGGCCGACGCAATCCGGTGCTGATGCTGGATGAAGTCGACAAGCTGTCGGCCAGTCACCAGGGTGATCCGTTCTCGGCGTTGCTCGAGGTGCTGGACCCGGAGCAAAACAACAGCTTCCGCGACAACTATCTCGGCGTGCCCTTCGATCTGTCGAAGGTATTGTTCATCGCCACCGCCAATGTATTGGATTCGATTCCCGGCCCGCTGCGCGACCGCATGGAGATCATCGAGCTCACCGGCTATACCGAGGAGGAAAAACTGCAGATCGCGCGGCGCTATTTGCTGCAGCGCCAGCTGCAGGCGAACGGTCTGAGCGAGGCCCAGGTGCAGGTCAGCGACGCCGCGTTGCGCCGCCTCATCGCCGAATACACCCGCGAGGCCGGCGTGCGCAACCTGGAAAGACAGATCGGCGCTCTCTTGCGCCATTCAGCCGTAACCATAGCGTCGGGCAGCGCGCAAAGCGTGTCCATCGATGACGCCGATGTGGAGAGTGTCTTGGGCGGAGCGCGTTTCGAAAGCGATGTGGCGCTGCGCACCAGCGTGCCGGGCGTGGCGACCGGTCTGGCATGGACGCCGGCCGGCGGCGACATCTTGTTCATCGAATCCAGCCGCGTGCGCGGCAGCGGTAAATTGATACTCACCGGCCAGCTCGGCGATGTCATGAAGGAGAGCGCGCAGGCGGCGGTCACCCTGATCAAATCTCTCGCAGACAAGTTGGGTTTCGATGGGTCGATTCTCGATGGCAGCGATCTGCACATTCACGTCCCGGCCGGCGCCATTCCGAAAGACGGCCCCAGCGCCGGCGTGGCCATGTCCACTTCGCTCGCCTCGCTGCTGACGCAGCGCACGGTTCGTTCCGACGTGGCCATGACGGGTGAGATCAGCCTGCGCGGTGTGGTGATGCCGGTGGGCGGCATCAAGGAAAAGGTCGTGGCCGCAGCGCGGGCCGGCATCCGCACCGTGATACTGCCGGCACGCAATCGCCGCGATTTCGACGACATTCCGCAAAGCGTGCGCGCCAAGCTGGAATTCGTCTGGGCTGAGAAGATCGAGGACGTGCTGGCTCGGGCGTTGGAAGCCGCACCGCTGGCGGCCGTAGCCGCCGGCTCGCACACCGCCGCCGTGGAAACCCCGGCGCTCGCCGCGGCTTAACGCGCCATGGCGGTCTTGTAGGTGACGAGCACGGCGCCGGGTTCGAGTTTTACGCTCGAATCCGCGCCGCCCAGCGCGCGGATCACATAGATCATATCGCCGGGCGGCAAGAGGATTTCCGCCGGCTTGGCACCGAAGTGCACCACGATGGTCCACAGCGCCTTGTTCGCCAGGCGCCATTGCGCTCCCAGGACGCCGCGATCGGTGCGGTAACGGCCGCCGTGCGCAATGCCGGCCAGGTGAGGCGCGAGGTAGCGATGTCTCAAGGTCAATAAATCCTTGATCCACAGCAGCCGTCCGTGATGACCCGGCTCATCGCGCTCCCCCCAGTTCAGCTTGCAAGCCGTGAAGGTCGACTCATCGTTCGGGTCGGGTATCGACGCGCGCGCGGCTTCGTCGGCAAAGGCCGCGAAACGCTTGAATTCGCGGCGCCGGCCATCCGCCACCGCCTGCGCCAGCTCCGTGCCGAAATCGCAGAAGAACAGGAACGGCGTCGAGGCATCGAACTCCTCGCCCATGAACAACATCGGCACCTCCGGCGCCAGCAGCAGGCAGGCATAGGCGGCATTCAACAGATGCGGGTCCGCCAACGAATGCAGCCGGTCGCCCAAGGCGCGGTTGCCCACCATGTCGTGGTTCTGCAGGAATGACACGAAGGCCGCCGGCGGCAATTGCAGGCTGGGTTCGCCGCGTTTGCGATCGCGGAACACCGAGTGCTCGCCCTGGTAGGCGAAACCTTCCGCCAGCGCGCGCCCCAACTTTTCCAGTGGCTTCACCGCATAGTCGGCGTAGTAGCCGTCGGCCTCGCCGCTGGTCAGCACATGCAGCGAATGATGAATGTCGTCGTCCCATTGCGCCGTGGCCAGCAGCGGCCGGCCCTTGGCGTCGCGCTGCAGATAGCGGGCCTGATTGGCATTGTTCTCCAGCACCAGATGCACGCGGCGACTGCGGCCCGGACCCTGATGCAGGGCGCGGGCGATTTCACACACGATGTCCGGATCCGAGCGATCGCGCATGGCGTGCACGGCATCGAGCCTCAGCCCATCGAAACGATATTCCTCGACCCAGAAGAGCGCGTTGTGCACGAAGAAGTCGCGAACCGCGATGCTGTGCTTGCCGTCGAAGTTGAGCGCCGCGCCCCAGGGGGTGGCATGCGCCGCATCGAAAAACTCCGGGCAATAGGCGTGCAGATAATTGCCCTCGGGGCCGAAGTGGTTGTACACCACATCCAGCAACACCATCATGTTGAGACCGTGCGCCGCATCGATGAGGGCCTTCAGTTCCTGCGGAGTGCCGTAGCAGGCCGCAGGCGCATATTGCAGCACGCCGTCATAACCCCAGTTGCGCTTGCCCGGGAATGCCGCCAGCGGCATGAGCTGCAGGGCGTTGATCCCCAGTTCCGCCAACTGCGGCAGTCGCTGCACCGCCGCGGCAAAGGTGCCCTCCTGCGTGAAAGTGCCGATATGCAGCTCGTAGATGACGGCATCGGCCCAAGCGCGCCCCGACCATTCGGCAAAACGCCAGGTGTAGGCGCGCGGGTCGACCACCTCGCTGGCGCCGTGGACCCCATCGGGGTTGCTGCGGGAGGCCGGATCGGGAACCGCCAGGGACGGCGTGGATTTGGATTGCACGATGTATTGATAGCGCCAGCCGGCCGCGGCTTCCGCGGCGGTCAGCTCGTGCCAGCCGCTCCACGTGCCGTGCATATCGAGCACCAGGGGCTCATCCGCACTGCTGATGCGAAGCTCGAGCTTGACTTGCGCGCTGGAGGGCGCCCACAACCGAAACCGCGTGCCCCCGTCCGGCAGCACCTCGGCCCCGAACGGCATGCTGTACGCGAACTGCCGCGTCAGAGGTCCTGATCCTTGCGCTCTTGCGGCCACCATCGCTGCAACAATGCGGCGGCCCAATTCTTGCCGCCCAAGCCGAATGCCAGCGCCAGCGCCAGCATCAACCCCGCCAGGATGATCAGGAAGGTGCGCTGCACGATGTCGCCGCCGATCTCCAAATGACTCAAGGCGATCATCACCACCAGCGTCATGATCAGATAGCGCACCAGCCGCGACAGCACGTCGGCATCGGGTATTTGCGCATCGACGCAATAGTTCTGCACGGCATTGCCCACGAAACGCGCGCAATACGATCCGAAGATCACCAGCAGCATGGCGATGAGCAGCTTGGGCGTGAACAGCACCACGCGTTGCAGCAGATCGGTGATGTAGGTCAGGCCCAGTCCGTTGAAGGCAATGATGAGGGCCGCCAGGATCACCACCCAGAAGCCGACCAGTCCGAACAGCGTCGTGGTATCGCCCCGCATGCCCGCCTGCTGCAGGAAGTTATCGGTGCCGGCGCGCTCGGTCAGCACGTTGAAGTTGACGGCGCGCAAGCCCCGCTCCACCGCGAAGCGCGCCGCCTTGGCGAGCAGCCATCCCACCAATACCACCACCAGCGCCAACAGCAATTTCGGCAAAAACATCGCCGTTTGATGCAGGAACTCGCGCGTGGCGTCCACGAACATATCAATACTTTGCATGACAGCCCCTCAGTGACCCGCATCCACGTCGAGAATTCCCTGCAACGGGATGCCTACCCAGGTCGGACGATTGCCGATTTCATATCGAAGTTCGTACAGTGCCTTTTCCATTTCGAACAGACCCAGCAATCCGCGGCCTGCCTCCAAGGAGTCGAAAAGATTTGCGCCGCGCGCCGCGCCCTCGTAAGCCGACAGGAAGGCGGCGCGGGTCTCCGTTTCCCAAGCCCGCGCCAGCGGCGCCAGGCGTGCTGCTTCCGCCTCGTTGTGAGCCACGCTGCGCAGCGCACTTTGCTGTACGTAGGCGAACGAGCGCAGCATGCCGGCGACATCGCGCAGCGGCGAATGCTTGGCGCGCCGCTGCTCGAGACTATGTCCCGGCTCGCCTTCGAAATCGATGATGACGAAGTCGTTTTTCGTCACCAGCACCTGCCCCAGGTGGTAGTCGCCGTGGATGCGGATTTTGGTTCCCTGGGCGGATTCCTTCGCCAAGGCATGAATTCGCGCCTGGATCTGCTCACGCTGCGCAACGACTCGATTGGCGGCATCGCGGTCGGCCGCGGGTACGGCATCCAGTGTCGCCGCCAGCTTATCCAGCGCCGCCTGCGCCTCTTCCAAGGCGCGTTGCCGATAGGCGTCGATGTCGGCGCGCGACAGCGCTTGCGGCCCAAAGGCGGCGTCCTGGGAGGGCGCGGCCAGCGCGCGATGCAGCTCCGCCGTTCGCACCGCCAGCACCCGCATCATGCTCAGGAAGGCCTCGTGCGCATTGGCGGGAAGGGCATCGCCGGACGGGGTGGTCCGGTACTGATCCAGGTGGCGGCGTACATATTCGAGCGCATAGGTCCAACCATCGCCTTGGTTGGCGACATAGGCCTGCAGCATGGACAGCAGACGTGTCTGCCCGTCGTTGCCGATGTACTCGAGCACGCCGGCCAATGCCGCGCAATTCGGATAGTGGGCCACCTCGGTCAGGTACAGGCCCATCTCCAGTTCCGGGTTCATGCCGACCCGCAGCCGTCGATAGCCTTTCAGCATCAGACGTTCGCCCATGGTCACCACGGTGTTTGAGCTGGAGCCGCGTGGACGATCCACCGTCAGTGAATCGAACTTCGGTCCCGCAATCTGCTTGAAGGCCGCGGTCGGGCGGAATTGCAGCCTGCCCTGTCCCGTGGCGATCTCCTTGCCGGCCGACATGGCCTTGACCACGGCGCGGCAAAAGGCTTCATCGGCGAACGCATCGCCGATGATGCCGACATTGCCCTGCTGCCGGATCTTGACCACGGCCGAGGTCGACAGATTCTTGACGCGCTCGTCCTCGCGTTCCTCCCACGCCAGACCCAACGGCAGAAAATAACCCTGCTTTTCCGCGCCCGCCGGCTCGCCGGCGGCATCCAGTTCGATCAGCGGCACCAACCAGGAGAGTTTGCCCTCCTGCCACAACACATGATCGAGAATACGCGCCCGCTCGATCGCCGTGCCCTTGGACGGATACCACCGCTGGGTTTCGATATAACGCGGCAACGAATCGGTCTCGAACTGCAATCGGGTCTTCTCGGCCATGCCGATGCGCCAGGGCACCACGCGCTCGCGGAACAGGCTCATCCAGCCATCGAACAGCACCAGCACCGGCCGCTCATCCACGGAAACGATTTCCCGGTGCCATGCCGGTACTGCGACGTCGGTGGCGAGGCGGAACCAGTAAAAGCCGTATCCGGAAATGGTCAGCAGGTAGGGCAGTTCGCCGACCGGCGGAAAGGCATTGCGCCCCAGCATCTCCACCGGCACGCGGCCTTTGAACGCGGCCAGATTCAACTCCACCGGTTGCGCCGAGCGCGACAGGTTCGCGACGCACAGTATCGTGTCCTCACCGAATTCGCGCAGGTAGGCCAGAATCTTCCGATTGCCCGGCTTCAAGAAGCGCCGAGCCCCGCGGCCGAACGCCTGGCTGGTCTTGCGCACCGCGAGCATGCGCTTGGTCCAGCTCAGCAACGAGCTTTGATCGCGCGACTGCGCTTCGACGTTGGTCGACGGGTAGCCGTACACGGCGTCCATGATGGGCGGCAGATACAGCCGCTGCGGATCGGCGCGCGAGAATCCCGCGTTGCGGTCCGGACTCCACTGCATCGGAGTGCGCACCCCATTGCGGTCGCCGATGAAGAAGTTGTCGCCCATGCCGATCTCATCGCCGTAATACAGGATCGGCGAGCCCGGCATGGACAGCAGCAGGCTGTTCATCAATTTGATGCGGTCGAGATCGTTTTCCATCAGCGGCGCGAGCCGGCGCCTGATCCCCAGGTTGATGCGCGCCTGCATGTCGGCGGCGTAGGTGTTGTACATGTAGTCGCGCTCCTTGCTGGTCACCATTTCCAGGGTGAGCTCATCGTGGTTGCGCAGGAAGATCGCCCACTGGCAGGTCTCGGGTATATCCGGCGTCTGCGCCATGATCTCGATGATGGGATAGCGGTCTTCCTGCGCAATCGCCATGTAAATGCGCGGCATCAGCGGGAAGTGATACGCCATGTGGCATTCGTCGCCATCGCCGAAATACTCGCGCACATCCTCGGGCCATTGGTTGGCTTCGGCCAGCAGGAAACGGTTCTGATAGGCGGCATCGATGGCGGCGCGCAGCTGCTTGATCACCTCGTGGGTTTCACGCAGGTTCTCGTTGTTGGTGCCTTCGCGCTCCACCAGATACGGGATGGCGTCGAGACGGAATCCATCCACACCCATGTCGAGCCAGAAACGCATGATCTCCAGCACCGCCTCCATCACCTGCGGATTGTCGAAATTCAAGTCCGGCTGATGGCTGAAGAAACGGTGCCAGAAATAGGCCTTCGCCACCGGATCCCAGGTCCAGTTGGATTTCTCCGTATCGGTGAAGATGATGCGCGTGTCGAGATATTTCTGGTCCGTATCGCTCCATACGTAGAAATCCCGCTCCGGCGATCCCGGCGGCGCGTTGCGCGCGGCTTGAAACCAGGGATGGGCATCGGAGGTGTGGTTGATGATGAGCTCGGTCACCACCTTCAATCCCAGCCGATGCGCCTCCGCCAGCATGGCGCGAAAGTCGTCCAGCGTACCGAACTGCGGATGTATGTTTTTGTAGTCGGCGATGTCGTAGCCGTCATCGCGCAGCGGCGAGGGATAGAATGGCATCAGCCAGATGGTATTCACGCCCAGATCGCGGATGTATTCCAGCTTGGTCATCAGCCCCTTGAAGTCGCCGATGCCGTCGTCATTGGAATCGAAAAAGGACTTCACATTCAGCTGGTAAATGACCGCGTCTTTGTACCAAAGCGGGTCGTCGACGACCAGGCCGGTGGGCGGAGCCTGCTCGAGAACCGGGGTCTGAACGTCGTTCATCTAATGCTTCACAGATAGTAGTCGAAATCTTTTTCGCTGCGCACGCGCCGGCGCAGCCGGAACACATGCGCCGGCGAGCGATTCGGTTCCAACATCACGTAGTTACGGCGTCCGCGCCAGACGAAACGCTGATCGCTCAACAGGTCGTGAACCTGATAAGGCTGATCGAGCTCGAAATTCAGCGCGTCGATGTCCAGTTCCACCCAGCCTGATTGCGCATGATGCGGATCCAGGTTCACCACCGTGAGTATGGCGTTGCCGGAATCGGCGTCGAGCTTCAGGTAGGCGATCAATTGATCATTGTCGATCCTGCAGAAATGCAGACCCGCATCCGACTGCAGCGCCAGGTTCTCCTGGCGGATGTGATTCATGCGCGCGATCAAGGATCGCAGGCTATCCGGGCGGTCCAGGCTCCAATGGCGCAGTTGGTACTTTTCCGAGTTGCGGTATTCCTCGCTGCCGGGCTCACGCGGCATGCTTTCCATCAATTCGTAAGTGGGCCCATAGATGCCGTAATTCGCCGACAGGGTTGCCGCCAGGATCAGGCGAGATGCATACACGGGGCGCAGACCGCTCTGCAGCGTCTCGGGCAGGATATCCGGCGTGTTGGGCCAGACGTTCGGACGGTAGTACTCGTGCCCCAATCCCAGGGTCAGCTCCGTGAAGTAATCGGTGAGCTCCTGCTTGCTATTGCGCCAGGTGAAATAGGTGTACGACTGCGAGAACCCGAGCTTCGCCAGGCGATGCATGACCTTCGGTCGGGTGAAAGCCTCGGCCAGGAAGATCACTTCCGGCTGCTGGCGCTGCGTTTCACCGATCAGCCATTCCCAGAACGCGAAAGCCTTGGTATGCGGATTGTCGACGCGGAATATCCGCACGCCTTGCGCAATCCAATGGTCGACGACGCTCTTCAGCTCATTCCACAGCCCGCGCCAATCGGAGGTCTCGAAGTCGAACGGGTAGATGTCCTGATACTTCTTGGGCGGATTTTCCGCGTATTGGACGCTGCCGTCGGGACGGTGCTTGAACCACGAGGGATGCTGCTGCACGTAGGGATGGTCCGGCGCGCACTGAAACGCCAGGTCCAAGGCGATTTCGATGCGCTGATCCCGGGCCTTCGCCAGCAGACCGCGAAAATCTTCCAGCGTGCCCAGCTGCGGCAGGATGTCTTTGTGACCCCCTTCCGCCGAACCGATGGCCCAAGGACTGCCCACATCGTCGACCTGCGCCTGCAGCGCATTGTTCGGGCCCTTGCGATTCAGCCGGCCGATGGGATGAATCGGCGGAAAATACAGCACGTCGAAACCCATCTCCGCCAGATACGGCAGCCGCCGCTCCACATCCTTGAAGGTGCCGTGATGACCGGCCTTCTCGCCGGCGGAGCGCGGAAACAATTCGTACCAAGTACTGAAGGCGGCGCGCTTGCGATCCGCCATCACCTCTCGGCTGCAGGTTGCCGCCAAGCTTCGGTCGGCATGGCGGGCGACCAACGATGCACGCGCAGCGTCCAAGGCCAATGCCTTCAGCGAAGCGCCATCGGCGGTTGGGTCTTCGGCCGCTTGCCGCAATTGTCCCGACCATTCCAGCAGAATGACCGTGTCGGTGCCGCCGGCGCGAGCCGCGCTCTCTTCGATCAGCTGCGCGCCCACCTGCAAGGCGACGCGGATGTCGGCGGGATCATCGCGCCGTTCCAGTTCGCGGCGCCACGACTGGAAGTGATCCACCCATGCGATGACGGTGAACTGATACCGTCCGGGCGTCGGCGGCGTGAACTCCGCTGTCCACACGTCATTGGGCAGCGCCTGCATCTCCACCTCGTATGCGATGGCCCGTGCCGGGCTCGCCGCAAGCTGCGTGTCGCCGCTCGGGACCCGCTGCCAGCGCAATACCGCGCGCAGCGCGTCATGCCCGTCGGTGAAGCAATGGGCTTCGACGGCAACCCGCTCGCCGGCGATACGCTTGACCGGAAATCTTCCGCCATCGACCGCTGGCAACACGGCATCGATCACCGCGCGCACCCGACCCTCAGCGAGATTTCGGGTGGCATCCTGAGCCGAAGCGGCGGCGGGCGTCCGCTTCGCCGCCTGACCGGCTGCCCGTGCGCGCTTGCGCCTCTCCTCAACCATGAGGTTCCCAGCGCAGGATAATGGTGGACAGCGGCGGCAAGGTCAGACTGACGGATTCCAGCCGTCCGTGCGCGCTCACCGGAGCGGACTGCACTGCGCCAAGGTTGCCCCATCCGGAGCCGCCATAGACCTGCGCGTCCGTGTTCAACACCTCACGCCACAGACCTCGCTGAGGAACGCCCACCAAGAAATTACTGCGGGGTACCGGCGTGAAGTTGCACACCACCAGGACCGGCGGATCGCCATGGGCGGCCTTGCGAACGAATGCGATCACGCTCATTTCGCCATTGTCGGCATCGACCCACTCGAAGCCCTCCGGCGTGAAGTCCAGTTCATGCAGTGCCGGTTCCCGGCGATACACGTGATTCAGGTCGCTGATCAAGCGCTTCACGCCGGCATGCTCGGGCAAGCCCGAGACCCACCATTCCAGCTCGCCCTCGTGGGTCCATTCGCGCCGCTGACCGAATTCCCCTCCCATGAACAGCAATTTCTTGCCGGGGTGAGTCCACATGTAGCCGAACAGCGCGCGCAGATTGGCGAACATCTGCCAATCGTCGCCGGGCATCTTGCCGATCAGCGAACCCTTTCCGTACACCACCTCGTCATGCGACAGGGGCAGCACGAAATTCTCATTGAAGGCGTAGATCAAGGAAAACGTGAGCTGGCCGTGGTGGTACTTGCGGTGCACCGGATCCTGCTTGAAATACTCCAAGGTGTCGTGCATCCAGCCCATGTTCCACTTCAAGCCGAAGCCCAGGCCGCCCATGTCGGTGGGCCGCGAGACCATCGGCCATGCCGTCGACTCCTCCGCAATCATCGTCGCGTCCGGATGATCGCGGTACACAGCCTGATTGAGCATTCTCAAGAAATCGATGGCCTCCAGATTCTCGCGCCCGCCGAATCGGTTGGGAATCCACTCCCCGTCCTTGCGGGCATAGTCCAGGTATAGCATCGAAGCCACCGCATCGACGCGAATACCGTCGATGTGATACTTGTCGAACCAGAACAGGGCCGACGAGAGCAAGAAGCTGCGCACCTCGTTGCGGCCCAGATTGAAAATGGCCGAATTCCATTCTGGATGAAAGCCCTGACGTCGATCGGCGTGCTCGTACAAATGCGTGCCGTCGAAATAGCCCAGGCCGTGCTCGTCGGTGGGAAAGTGCGAGGGCACCCAGTCCAAAATCACGCCGATGCCGCGCTGATGCAGATGATCGACGAAGTACATCAGGTCTTGCGGCGTGCCGTAGCGCGAAGTGGGCGCAAAATAGCCGGTGGTTTGATAACCCCATGAACCATAGAAGGGGTGCTCGGTGATCGGCATCAACTCGACGTGCGTGAACCCCAGCTCGGTGCAGTAGTCGCCGAGTTGATGCGCCAGCTCCCGATAGTTCAGGAAGTTGCCGTCGTGGCGGCGCCAGGAGCCCGCGTGCAGTTCATATATCGACATGGGCGCAGCCAGCCCATTGCGCGCCGCGCGCGAGTCCATCCATTCCCGATCGCTCCAGCCGTAATCCAAAGGCCAGACTCGCGATGCGGTTGCCGGGGGCAGTTCGCACCAGGTGCCCACCGGATCAGCCTTCTCGACGGTGTAGCCGCCGACACTCGACACGATGCGGTACTTGTAAGCCTGACCCTGTTGAACATGCGCAACACGGCCTTCCCAGATGCCGGAGTGATCTTCCCGCACCTTCAGGGCATGAGAGTCCGGGTTCCATCCATTGAAGTCGCCGATGACGGACACCGACCGTGCATTCGGCGCCCACACCGCGAAATCCGCGCCTTCGCCCTCGATCAGCTTGCAGCCGAGCTTTTCATAGAGCCGTGAGTGGGAGCCTTCACGGAACAGGTAAATGTCGTGGTCGGTAAGCACGGGTTCTCCTCTGTGGTCCGCACGAAAGCACCGGGTTCCGTGCCAACCCGGCTTATACTTCGAAAGCATACGGCTCGGCAGCATGCGACGCTGTCCCAAACCGGCCCTTTGTCAGTGTAGGACTACGCTGGCGTGAGCAAGGGCCCTATGAAACGACATCTGAATGGAGTAGGCAATGCAGTGGCTGGGCAGATCGGGCGCGATGACGCTGTTGCTGTCGAGCGCGGCGGTCGCGAGCTTGGCCGCTGCGGCAGACACTTTGTCGCCCGAGGCGGCCGCGCTGATCGCTCCGGTGCATCAGGTCTATCTGACACTCGACGGTGAACAGGCCACCTACCCACCCGCCATGACCCGCGGAGAGAAACTCGAACGCCTCTATGATTTCGATCAGGCCGGCCGCGGCATCATGCAAAACGTCGATCTGTCGACCTTGCCCGCGAACCAGCGGAAGCTCGCGCAGGATGCCATGGACGCTGAAATACAGAGACGCGATATCGCCAATCAAAAGGCCTTGAAGGCGCTGATCCCCACCGACGGTTGGTTCAAGGCCAGCCTCGACGGCGAGCGCGCCGCGCTGACGGCCTTTCTGGTCGTGCAACACGCCACGAACGATCCGCAGCTGATGCGCGACGCCTTGCCTCGAATGAAAATCGCGGTGGACGCGGGCGAAGCCAGCGCGCAGTGGTATGCGTTGCTATTCGATCGGGTGGCGGTGGAGTTCGATCACAAACCGCAGCGTTATGGCACGCAACTGAACTGCGTTCAGGGCAAGTGGCAACTCGACAAGGTCGATGATCCGGCCCATCTGGACCTGCGGCGCAAGACCCTGGGGCTCAGCGAGAGCGAGGCAGACTACCTGACACACTTCCCCGCAACTTGCCGGCCACGAACGCCGTAACGCCGGTCAGCATGACCGCGCAGGGCAGCACGAAACGGCACAACACCGCGGCGAAGTGCAGCAACTGCTGTTGCAGGGCATCGTTGGGATTCAGGCCGGACTGCGCCGTCAACAGGACGGCCACGTGACAGGCCGCAAACGCCATAGCCGCCCAAAACACCGTCGCCCGCCCGCGCGGCGTTGCGGCGAATTCGAGCACATCGTCAATGCGGTTTTGTTTGCGGGCCATCGGTCATCCTCGGTAGGGCGGGATCATTCTGCGCGTCGCATCGGCGATGGGACCGCGATGTAGATCACGTTTGCGCGCTGCGGATCAGGCTGCGGCTCAGGACACTGAACCTCCGGCCGCTTGTACCAGCCGATAGCCCACCGCAGTTTCGGTGAGAATGTGTTTGGGTCGGGCCGGATCGTCCTCGAGCTTCTGGCGCAGATGTCCCATGTACACACGCACATAGTGGCCGTCTTCGGAATGTGCCGGTCCCCACACCTCGCGCAAGATTTGGCGGTGCGTCAATACCTTTCCTGCATTGACGATCAGGAAGGTCAGCAGCCGATACTCGATGGGCGTGAGGTGAACCGATGCGCCGCCCTTGTGTGCGGTGCGCAAATTCAAGTCGACTTTGACGTCGCCGAACTCGAATATCGCACCGCTATCCGAGCCCGTCTGCATGCGGCGCCGGGAAGCGGCGCGCACCCGCGCCAGCAGCTCGCCAACCCCAAAGGGCTTGGTCAGGTAGTCGTCCGCGCCGGCATCGAGGGCGTCGATCTTGTCCTGCTCGCCGACGCGGGCCGACAAAACAATGACCGGCACCTTCGACCAGCCGCGCAAGTCGCGCAGAAACTCCATGCCATCGCCATCCGGTAATCCGAGATCCAAAATGATCAGATCCGGCTTGCGTGTGCCCGCATCGCTCAACCCCTGGCGCAGGGTTTCGGTTTCGTGGACGCTCCAGCCTTCCGCTTCGAGCGCCGTGCGCACGAAGCGCCGGATCTGGCGCTCATCCTCGATCAATATGGCCACCGGCAGCGGCTCAACCATGGGCGAATGTTTGAAGCATGGCTTCCCTTTTCCCGGCAGATTGGTTCGCCATTGTGCGCGATGCGGGACGCCGACCGGTAATTCGGGCAAAATAATTGCGAGAGGGTTAGATGCCAAAAGATGCGGCTTACGCCGAGCTTCACGCGCAGCTGAAAGCCGTGTTCGCCGATGAGCCGAACGGGCTGGCGAATGCGGCCAATATGTCGGCGCTGCTTTATCAGGGACTGGACGGCTTGAATTGGGCCGGTTTCTATTTCTTGCAGGACGGCGAGCTGGTTCTCGGACCGTTTCAAGGCAAGGTGGCATGCGTGCGAATTGCCTTGGGAAGCGGCGTGTGCGGAACGGCTGCCGAGCAGCGCAAGACGCTGATCGTCAAGGACGTTCATGAATTCCCGGGACACATCGCCTGCGATGCCGCCTCGCAGTCGGAGATCGTCGTGCCGTTGGTGAAGGATGGCCGCCTGCTGGGCGTCTTGGATCTCGACAGCCCGGAATTGGCACGCTTCGATGAGCAAGACCGCAAAGGCTTGGAGACGGCCTCGCAGCTATTGCTGCAAGCCTCGGACTTGAGCAGGCTGTCGTACCCATGAGCGGGCTGATGAACATTCCCGCGCGCCTCGCGCTGCTGCTGACCAGCGCGCTGGCCGTATCGACCAGTATGGCGGAAACCTTTCCATCCACGTATCGGGTGCCGGCGACACCGCCGCTGTTGATTCAAGGCGCGACCGTGCTGACCGGCACCGGCGAACGGCTCGATGGCGCCGACCTCTTGATCGTCGATGGGCGGATCGAAGCCGTCGGCAAAAATCTGGCGGCGCCCAGCGGCGCTCGTATCCTCGGCGCGCAGGGCCGTTGGGTTACTCCCGGGCTGATCGACATCCACTCGCATCTGGGCGTTTACGCCAGCCCCGCCGTCAGCGGCCTCAACGACGGCAATGAAGCCACCAGTCCCGTCACCTCGAATGTATGGGCGGAACACTCGGTCTGGCCGCAGGATCCGGGATTCGAAACGGCATTGGAAGGAGGCGTAACCACGCTGCAGATACTGCCCGGGTCGGCCAACCTCATCGGCGGGCGCTCCGTGGTCCTGAAAAACGTGCCGTCGGTCAGCTATCAAGGCATGAAGTTTCCCGGCGCCGCCTATGGATTGAAAATGGCTTGCGGCGAAAATCCGAAGCGGGTCTACGGGGAAAACCATCAGGCGCCTTCAACCCGCATGGGCAACGTCGCCGGTTATCGCCAGGCTTTTGCCGATGCGCAGGACTATCAACTGTCCTGGGATAAATACGATCGCGAGCTGGCCGAGTACACCAAGAAGAAAAGCGATTCCGGCGATACGGCTTCCAAGAAGTCCAGGGAAAAAGACAAGGACAAGGGCGACAAGGATTCCGGGCCGCCCTCCCCGCCCAAGCGCGACTTGAAACTCGAAACCCTCGCCGAGGTGATGAAAGGCCATATCCGCGTGCACATGCACTGCTATCGCGCCGACGAAATGGACACCATGCTGGATGTTGCCGATGAATTCGGTTTCAAGATCGTTGCCTTCCATCATGCGGTCGAGGCTTACAAGATCGCCGACCGGCTGGCGGAAAAAGGGGTCTGCGCAGCCATGTGGGCCGATTGGTGGGGTTTCAAGATGGAAGCCTTCGATGGCATACAGGAAAACCTGCCGCTGGTGGATTACCCGGAGCACAGCTGCGCCATTGTCCACTCCGATTCGCAGGACGGCATTCAGCGCCTGAATCAAGAAGCCGCCAAATCGATGGCCCATGCTCAGCGCATCGGCATCATGGTCGCGCCGGAGCGCGCAATTCGTTGGTTGACGCTGAATCCTGCCAGGTCGCTGGGACTCGAGGATAGGATCGGCACGCTCGAAGCCGGCAAGGCTGGCGACGTGGTCGTGTGGAACGGCAATCCATTCAGCGTCTACGCGCTGGCGGATCAAGTGTTCATCGATGGCGCGCTTGCCTTCGACCGGGCGCACCCCGCGGTCAAACCGCGCTCCGATTTCAATCTCGGCCAAACCGTCACGCAAGGCGGCCAATGAAAACCGTCAAGTCATTGCTGCTGACGACTTGCACCGCTGCTGCGTTGCTGCTTTCGCGCGCGGCTCTGACTCAAGAGGTGCTGATCCGCAGCGCCACGGTGCACACCGCCGCGGCGAAAGGGGTGCTGAAGGACACCGACGTGCTGATTCGGGCCGGCGCCATAGCGGCGGTCGGCGCGAGATTGCCCGTGCCCCCCGGCGCAACCATCATCGAAGCCAAGGGGCGCGACCTGACGCCCGGGATGTTCGGCGGATTGACCGGCATCGGCATCGAGGAGATCGGCGGAGAGTCCTCTACCGTCGATTCATCCTTGAACTTGAAATCCCCGCCCTGGGATCAGCAATGGCGTCCCGAATTCGACGTATCTGTCGCGTTCAATCCAAATTCGGTGGTTATCCCCGTCACGCGAATGGAGGGCATTACCTGGGCGGTTCTCAGTCCCTCGAGCAGCGACAGCATCATGGCCGGTCAAGGCGCCGCCGTGACCTTGGACGGACGCTACGATGCCGCGCTGCGCGGCAGTCATGCTCTCTTCGTGCAGATGGGCAACGGCGGCGCGCGCTGGGCGGGCGGCACGCGGGCCGCGGAGTTCATGCTGCTCGATCAGGCCATCCGTGAAAGCCGCACCCCCGGGGCGAGCGCGAGCGGCGCGCTGCTGCACGCCGCCGGTCGTGAAACCTTGGCGCGCTATCTGGCCGGCGGCCGTGTGATCTTCGAGGCGGACCGCGCCGCCGACATCCTGCAGATCATCGCCTTCGCGCAGCGTAACGGCATGAAGGCCATCATCGCGGGCGGCGATGAGGCCTGGGAAGTCGCCAAGGAATTGGCCAAGGCCGATGTCCCGGTGATACTGAATCCCCTCGACGACCTGCCGGCGGACTTCGATCATCTGGGATCGAGGCTGGATAACGCCACGCGATTGCACCAAGGCGGCGTTCGCATTGCTTTCTCCGGCTTGGAGACGCCGCAGGCGCGACTGACGCGACAGTTGGCGGGTAATGCCGTGGCGCATGGACTGCCGCCCGAAGCCGCGCTCGCCGCCATCACCTCCGCCCCCGCCGAGATGTTTGGTTTGGGCGCCAGCCGGGGCCATGTCGCCGTCGGCCAGATTGCCGATCTGGTGCTCTGGAACGGCGATCCGCTCGAAGTGACCACACTGGCCGACCAGGTATGGATTGCCGGCCGTGCGGTCGAAATGCGCTCGCGGCAGACCGAACTTCGCGATCGTTACTGGGAAAAGGTTAAAGTGCATCAAGCACGCTGAGACCCGGAGTCATCATGAACGACAATTTATCGCGCGAATACTTCGACACCGGATTGCGCAAGATTCGCACCGAAATCAAGAGCCGGCTGGTCCCTCACGGTCTGTTCGGCTCCATCACGGACGTCGACAGCAACTCGGCTGATCACGCGCTCAACGGTTCTCGCATTGAGATTGCCATCAAAGGACGCACCGTGTCGCGATCCTTCGACCGTCAAGAAATCGAAGGCTGCCGGTTGAGGGTGGAAGGTGCGGTTTTGTCCGGCATCATCTCCATGGTCGAGGAATTGTCGGCGGGAAGCTAGCACCCGCCCCGCAGGCGAGTCGGGTCAGGCAGATCCGGCAGCCGTAGCGTGGCCAATTCCTTGGCTTCCTGCGCGAGCAGCACGTCTTGTATCGGCGGGCCCGCAAATAATTTCTTCAGCGACTCTTCGCTGTACGCAAAACGGTTGATGGCATGCCCTGCGCTACCCTGGCCTATTGCTCCGCTCGAGCTGGATCCATGGTAGTCCTTGCTGGACTGCCGCAGTCGTTGCAACCGGACACCGGTGTGCGGTGTTAAGCTGAAGACTCATACGATAAGGGATGTGACCCATGGCAATTCGGTCTACCGCACGGATTTTGGCCGGCGCCGCACTGTTATCGACGGCGCCTTTGGCGGCCCTTGCTGCCGAAGGGGCGGAAATCCCCTTCGCTTCCCCCACGGCGGCGGCCGTTCATGTGGTGAGTTCGCCCAACGCCTGGGGCGGAGCCCGCACCGGCAACGAAACCACTCTTTCCGATCGCGTCGTCGACTACCGTATTCAAGCATCTTTGGATCCGGTCAAGCATACCGTCGATGGCAAGGAAACCTTGGTATGGCGCAATCGCAGCGACCGGCCGATCTCAGCGATCTTCCTGCACCTGTATCTGAACGGTTTCGAGAGCAACGGCAGCACCTTCCTGTCGGAAAAGAACCGTCCCGGTTTTGAATTCCGCAGCGACGTGGGCATCAAGGACGGCGAATGGGGCCACATCGAGGTGCGTAAAATTACGCAGGCCGGCGCCGCCGCCCGCATATCCTTCGTGCATCCCGATGCCGGTCCCGAAACCGATCACAGCGTGATGCGCGTCGATCTGCCGGCAGCCGTCGCCCCGGGCGGCAGCACCTCGCTTGACATCGAATTCTTCGATCAATTGCCGCGCGTCGTGGCGCGCACCGGCTACTTCGGCACCTTTCATCTCGTCGGCCAGTGGTTCCCGAAAATCGGCGTATTGGAGCTGCCGGGCGAGCGCGGCGCGACCCAGGTGCAGTGGAATGTGCATGAGTTCCACCTGCACAGCGAGTTCTACGCCGACTACGGCAGCTTCGATGTCTCCTTGACCGTTCCCAAGGACTACATCGTCGGCGCAACCGGGGAAGAGATGGGTGAACCCGCCGCATCCGGCGGCACCATCACCCACCGATTCGTGCAATCCGACGTGCATGACTTCGCCTGGACCGCGGACAACCGTTTCGCCAAACCGGTGGAAGGAATCTACGAAGGGGCCGGAAGTCCCAAAGTGAAGGTCAAGGTTTTGTACCTGCCGGAATACAGCATGGATGCGCAGCCGGTGCTCAAGGCCACCATCGATTCGCTGGCGTATTTTTCGCAGACCCTCGGTCCCTATCCCTACAAGACCGTCACGGTCGTATGCCCGCCGTACAACGCCACCGAGGCCGGCGGCATGGAGTATCCGACCTTTTTCACCGCCGACAGCACCAAGGAAGTCGGCCCGAATACTTTCGGCAGCGTTTTACTGGATTTCGTGACCATTCACGAATTCGGCCACGGATACTTCTACGGCATCTTGGGCTCCAACGAGTTCGAAGAGCCCATGCTCGATGAAGGCTTGAATGAGTATTGGGACAGCCGAATGATGGACTCGCGCCGCGAAGAGCTGCATATCAACAAGCCCTGGCAGCAGCGTCTGGGACTGGATCTGCACGCCTCCTGGCAGAATGTGGATCGAAGCGGGGCAGGTCTGACCCACCCGGTCGACGAAACCGGGGCGAACTCTTGGAATCGCTATTCCACGTTCAGCTATGCCACGGTGTATTCTCGCACCATGACCCTGATGCTCGACCTGGAGCATCAGCTCGGCGTGCCGCTCATGGAAAAGGCGATGAAGGCCTACTACGAACGCTGGAAATTCCGGCATCCCGGGATTGCCGATCTCGAGGAATCGTTGGCCGACGCGTCGGGAAAACGCGAGGTCGTCGAAGCGATCTTCGATCAGCAGGTTTTTGCACCGAACAAAGTCGACGATGCCATCGAGGAGTTGCAGAGCGAGGAGGAACTGCCCATGCCGGGCACTCATCTCGCCGACGGCAAGTGGGTCGAAGATAAGAAGGACGATGTCGAGTCCGCCATCGACAAACAGCGGGCTGCCTGGAAGAAAAATCATTCCGACGCCGACAGGGAAACTGCCGGTCCATTTGCCTATCGCACCACGGTGACGCTGAGGCGCCATGGCGCCCCGGTGAGCGAGAAGCTGGTGGTGCATTTTGCGGATGGCTCCAGCGAAACCGTCCAATGGAACGACAGCCGGCGCTGGCAGCGATTCGTCTGGATTAAGCCAGCTCGCGGCATTTCGGCGGAATTGGATCCGGACCGACTGCACCTGCTGGACGCCAATCGTCTCAACAACACCCGGATCATCGATGACGATGTCGCGGGCCGGCCCGCAAGCGGGCCGACGGGCCCCGTTGCCAAGGTAACGGCACACATCCTCGGCGGTCCCGCATCGCGACGCTGGAGCACTGACGTCGAGTCCATTGTACAAACCGTCCTGGCGTTTTGGACCACACTATGAATACTCAGGCGTTGACCCCGGAGGGTACGATTCGACCGGCTGCCAATCGCGGCATGGCCAACTGGCGCATCGGCATCATCTGGATCGTTGCCACACTCGTTCCGACCGCCATCGTTGCCCTGCCGGTGGGCCGCCTGCTCGCCGATGCACTCGACCACTCGATGTTTGCGGCCGAGTGGGCCAAGGGCTGGGATCTGACCGCCATCATCGAACTGGTCTCGAATTCCGCCGACTCCACTGCGGTGTTGGCCGGCGCTGCGACGGTTTCCGTCATCGTCACTTTGCTGCTCTCGCCTTTACTTTCGGCCATGGTCATATCGACGGCCAACGACGCACAGCCGCCGGGGTTTGTGGCCTTGTTTCAAGGCGGCGCGCGAAGCTATGGCCGCATGTTCCGCATGCTGCTCTGGTCGGCGGTGCCTTTCGGAGTCGCCGCAGGCATCGGTGGCGTTGCTGTTCATATCGCCAAGAAGATGGGCGAAAAGGCGATACTGGAATCAACGGCCCATCATGAACATACCGCGGCGGTGATATTCCTGCTGGCGCTTCTGCTGTTGGCTCACATCACCGTCGACGCGGGGCGCGCGCAGTTTGCGCTGGACGCCGGTCGCCGCTCCGCGGTAAAGGCCTGGTGGCGCGGAGTCAAGTTTCTCAAGGTGCAGCCACTCGCGGCATTCGGCAGCTACCTGGGATTGACCGTCGCGGGCCTGGCGCTGATGGCGCTGCTCGGCTTGATCCGCATCAATCTGCCGCATGCCAGTCTGTTGGGAATTCTGGTGGCGCTGTGCCTCACCCAACTCATCGTCATGACCGCGGTTTGGATGAGAACCTCACGCCTGCTGGCACTGGTTCAAATCGGCGCAATGCACGCCCGCCGCTAGCCTGCGCCACCGACCTGCGTTTCGTCCGGTGCCGTCCATGGGTGGAATGGTCGTCGATCGATAAGAAAGGAGTGCGGCAGGATATTCGCCAGGCTGGCGGAGGGATTGGGCCACCAGTCTTTGTCGGGGAAAAGAGCTGCCGCACTCCGGAAAAGATTGACCAGGTGAAATTGCCCTCCTTCGTTGATTGTGACCAGCACACATGTCTTCGATGAAGATCCTCCTCAGCTTGCTGAGATTGGCTTTTATTTATGCATACGGCGCCGGCTTCGTCTGTACGCCACGCCGCTTATATCAACTTGTTTTTTGCTGTAACAGCGAGCCGCCGCATCAGCATTGAGTGCCTGCGGCTTTCGGTAAGGGTACGTTTCTAGATCAGTTTCAAGTCCTGCGAACGAAGTAGACAATGATTGCAATGAGGACGATCGTTCCAAGTAGTCCGCCACCTAAAATCATGTTGATCTCCTCAGTTGATAACCGAGCCGATTAGACCCGAGAAGAATCGCTGCGTCCGTTCGCTGGCGTACCCAATCGAGGTGCTGGGACCAGTCAGTCCTCGCGTAGCGCCTGCCCAAGAGCAGGCCATCACGCTCAAGCGCAGCGGCACCGAGCCGTTTGTCGTGAGTCCGTGCCGCCTTGGTTCAAGGATCGGAAGTCTCTCGGACGACGCCGAACAGGCCATCGAGTTCATTATTCGGGCCGGCCGCGTAGTAGAGCGCGTTGGCGTCTCCTAAGGTGTCGCCGTTACCGAATACCATGCCCCAGATGCCGGGAACCAACAGTGGCGATCCATCGGCATTGCGAAGCACGTCGACCGCCTGTCGCGTAGTGGTGTCGAATGTGACGATGGCTCCATTGGAGCCTCCCACATCAAAGTCTCCGAAATTTCCGACCAAGAGTTGATTCGACGCCGTCCCGAAATCGGCCGGCGCCATCGCCATTCCCCACGGAGCATTGAGCCGGCCGCCATCGTTCCACACGGCGATCAGATTTCCGTCGACATCGAACTCGACGAGGCGCCCGGCGCTCAAGCCGTGCACCTCATTGCCCGGATACGGGATGCCATCCGCCGCGTTGGGATCCTGCTGAACCTGGACGTAGGCCACGAACAGGCTCGTACCGATGGCGGCGATGTTCCAGGGCACGTAATCCCCGGCCTTGATGTTGTTGGGGTCGCCGACCAAAGGATTGACGAAGGCCTTGCCGCCGTTGAGTGAACTGGTGATCTCGTTCAAGGTCCCGTCCGAATTGAGCGTGTTGCTGAAGACACGGATCCGGAAGCTGTTAGGTACTCCGGCAATCGCCGTCGGATTGTTGCAGGCCGCGCTCGTATCGGTGCCGAAATCCGCGACATACAGACGACCGACGGTCTCGTTGATCGTCAACCCATAGAACTGTCCGCAGTCCGTGGGATTGTTCCGGGTATCAAACACTTTCAGGGCCGTGTCGGCGCGGTCGTAGCTGCTACCGTCCGCCCGTTCCGTCCACGCGTAGATGGCTCCGTAGTTGGTCGCGAACAAGAATTTCGCGCCGGCCGTGATGGGGCTCAAGTCGGCGCTCGGGGCGCTCGGAGTCTGCGTGATGACAAAATTGGTCGCGACACTGTTGAACACCACGCCAGTGCCGTGATTATTGATGATGTCCGGCTCGCCGGTCGCCGGATCGAGTGGGAAGTCCGGAAAGGTCACCGTGTTGGTGGCAAGGGGCGATAAGTCCGCACACAACACCGAGGATGCCGTACACGGTGGCGACACCTTGCCGGTCACGTCACCGACGTACTCATAGGATTTGTTACCCGCCAAGACCCAAAAATGTCCGGGCTGCCCGGCGGGTCGGATGGCCACGCCCCAGGCATCGATGAAAGGTTGGACGACGGAGAGTTGAGGATTGTAAGAGGCCGAGTCGGCAACGAAAACCTGCGTGGCATACGCGCTGCTTGGCGTCTGAACCGGAGCGGCCGAGTCGTCGCCTCCACAGGAGCTCAAGAGCGACCCGCCACCGGCGATCGCCGCCGTGCACACGATTATCTTCATCGCTGTGTTGTTCGAGCACCTTGCAGGCGCTCGCCCGCCGGAGCCGAAGGCCGCGAGTGCGGCGCGTGGTACACGAATGAATCGTCCCATCATGGTGTCATGCCTCAATTGGTTGTAAAGCTCGAACAAGCAAATCGGAGTCGAACCGCCGCCACGAGCGGCTACTCGAACGCCGCACTCGCGTCGGCGGTCGGTCTGCGAATGGGCGCATTACACACAAATGATTCGTATTTGTAAATACGAATCATTCTTGTTAGCATTAGCGCGTCAAAATATTGAAGGGGATCTTGCATGTCGCTGAAGCCGCTCAAGCCCGTGGAATTACCCACTTCGACGCAGGGCGGTCCATTGAGCCGCCTCACGGCCGCCGGCGTCGCGGTGAGCACATTGCTCTCGGCCCCCGCGCACGCCGATATCGAGGCCACTCCCTCGAGCGATCAGCAGTCAGCGCTCACCAGCGTCGAAGTCACCGGCACGGCGATTCACTCGGACCTGGATACCTCGCAGTCGGTCGATACCATCGACAAGAAAGAACTCGCGGAGCAAAACCTCACGCTGCTGCAAGATGCCTTGCGCAACGTACCTGGCATCACGTTGAACTCCGGCGAAGGCGGCTCACATGGAGATTCGGTGAATCTACGGGGCCTCTCGATACCGGACAGTTTCTTTTTGGATGGCGTGCGTGACATCGGGCAATACCAACGCGACACCTTCAACTCCGAAGCGATTTCGGTGTTGTTGGGTCCCGCCTCCGCCGTATTTGGGCGAGGCTCCACGGCCGGCGTCATCAATTCCATCAGCAAGCAACCTCTATTGACGCCCTTGGCCTCGATCACCGCGTCCGGCGGCATGGGTGACTACTGGCGGGGCACGGGAGATTTCAATTTACCCTTGAGCGACACGGCGGCCGCGCGCATCACCGTCATGGATCAGCGCAACGAGGTGGTCGATCGCGATCAGGTGGTTTACCGCCGTTACGGTGTCGCGCCGACACTGGCGCTTGGGCTAGGCACACCGACGCGATTGACCTTGAGCTACTTCAAGGAAGAGGAAAACAACCTCCCCGACTACGGCATCCCCTTCATCGACGGGGCGCCCGCGGCCGTCAATCGCAGCAACTACTACGGCCTCGTCAATTACGACAGCACTCGGACCAACACCAATATCGGAACCATCCGTTTCGAGCATGATTTCGGCGACAACTTCACGTTGAGCGACAGCGCGCGTTATGGCAACTACGGCTTTCAGTACCTGGTGAGCGGTCCGTTCCTGGGCAACGACTACGTGGCGCCCCCGCCGCCGGGAACACCGTACGCCGACATCGAAGTCTCGCGCGACCAGCCGAGCAGCGCCGGCACGACGAGCCTCGCGATCAATCGCACCGACCTCACGTCAAGATTCGACGTGGCTGGATTCAAGAATGTCCTCACCACCGGACTCGAACTCAGCAAGGAGCAATCGAACGTCAGCCGCTTCAACAACGGGATAGATGATATTCCTCCGACCCCGTTGCTCAACCCCAACGGCTTTGGGATTCCGCCGACCCCGCTGGTCGCCTACTCCAATCCGGATGGACGGGGTAACGATGTAAGCGTCTACGCCCTCGACAGCATCGCGCTGGGATCCCATTGGGACGTGGATGCGGGATTGCGTTGGGATCGCTTTGCATCGAGTTTCAGCGACGCGAACCCGGCAGTGGGCCCGGTGTTCTTCTCGAGAACCGATACGTTCGTGAGTCCGCGCGCAGCAGTGATATTCAAACCCAACGAGACCCAAAGTTATTTCCTATCCTACGGCACCTCGTACAATCCGGCCATTGAATACCTCATCATCGCGCCTTCCGATCAAAGTCTGTCGCCTGAGAAAACCAGCAATCTCGAGTTGGGCGCGAAGATCAAATTTTTGGGCGGCAAGGCCGAGTTGACCGGCTCCCTGTTCGATACCCGGGTCAAGAATGCGCGCAATTCCGATCCGGACGACCCGACGATCCAGGATGCCCCGTTCGACCAACGGGTGAAGGGCGTCGAGGTGGGCATCAACGGGTATGTGACGGACGAGTGGGAAGTCGCCGCGAACTACACGCACCTCGACGACAAGATCACGGCCACCAGCGATCCCTTGTCGCTCGGCAAATGGGCGCCCAATTCGCCGCACGATGCCGCGAATGTCTGGACCACGGTCGAGCCCACCGAAGCATGGACGATCGGGGCCGGCATGACGGCGGTGAGCCATCGCTATGCGGACACCGAGAACACGGCCGGCGTGCCGGGGTATGTGTTCTTCAATGCGATGACGTCCTACACCGTCAATGCGCACTTGAAATTGCAGCTCAATCTCAACAATGTGACCAATAAGCTCTATTTCACCGGCGTCTACTACTCTGGCGTGGACGAGAATCACGCCCTCCCAAGTGCTGGACGCACGCTGATCGGCCTTGCCAGTTACCGGTTCTGACCGTCGGCGAGCACAAGTCTCGCGATCTCGATCGTCCCGCTGCTCGGGACGATGAGTGCTGGACGGCGGGGAGCGTTATTTGCGCAAGGCGGCGTGCCAGCCATCGGATTGGGATCTCTTGCTGATATCCTGAGTCTTCGCAGCAACAATTTATGCGATAGCGCCCGCAAATCGCCTCTGGAGATATCATGGATCGCTTCACTATATCGCTCGATGAAAAACTGGCAGCCGCGTTCGATGAATTGATCGAGGAGCGAGGCTACGCGACACGCAGTGAAGCAGTGCGAGATATCTTGCGGTCACATTTGCAACAAAGTCGCGTACAGCGGGACATCAAGGGTGCTTGCGTTGCGAATTTGTCCTACGTCTACAATCATCATGAGCGCGAGTTGTCGGAGCGCTTGGCAAATATTCAGCACGCGCGCCATGATTTAACCATTTCGACGACGCATGCCCATCTGGATCATGAGCAATGTATCGAGAGTGTGATGCTCAAAGGGCCTGTTCGTCAGGTGAAAGAGTTTGCGGATGAAATCATCGCCGAACGCGGCGTGCGGCACGGACAGTTAAACCTCGTCAATGTCGAATTGAGCAAATCCCATAGCCACGGCGGAGCCGCGCATCGCCATCTGAAGCCGCACATCTAGTCATAGCGGCATTCGATCGATCCGATCACCAGCGCCAAGCCAACGGTCAATAAGAGGAATTAGTCAATCCTCTTATTAGTTATGCGATATTGTATAAAGCTCTTGTAACGTGCATCCAGTGCGCCGATTGTTCCGAAAGATACATAGGCACAACGGACGATATTGGCCAATGTCGGGAGAGTGTTGGGGAATGAAGGCAATGACGACACGCGGCGCCATCGCAAGCACGCTATTGATGGGAGTCGCCTGTTCCCAGGCCCGAGCGGAAAGCACTCTGGGCACTGACAGGGATGCCTCTGTTACTTCGAGTTCAGTCTCGGAAGTCACAGTTACGGCGCAGCGAATCGACTTGATCGGTCATGCCTCCACCGCCAGCGAAGGCGTGGTGGCGGATCAGGAAATCCAGCTACTTCCAGCGTATCGGCCTGGGCAGCTCTTGGAGACCGTCCCCGGGTTGATCGTGACGCTACACAGCGGGGAAGGCAAAGCCAACCAATTCCTGCTACGTGGCTATAACTTGGACCACGGTACGGACCTCGAGACCTATGTCGATGACATCCCTGTCAATCAGCCTACGCACGCGCACGGACAGGGGTACACCGATCTTAATTTCATGATCCCAGAACTCGCCGACGGGATTACCTACACCAAGGGGCCCTATTATCCCGACATCGGGGACTTTGGCGCCGTGGGCTCGGTGCACGTGAGTTACCGCGATACCATCGAGGATCAAGTCTCTGCGACGGTGGGGACGTACGATTTCCAGCGAATCCTCGCGGCCGGCTCCACGGCCCTCGCGGGCGGCAATCTCTTGGGCGCGGTGGAAGTACAGCATTACGATGGACCGTTCGTGCGTCCCGATGATGCCCGCAAAGAGAATTTTGTGCTCCGCTACAGCAGCGGCGATGAGCAAAGCGGCTATTCGGCCACCGCGATGTACTATCACCAGATCTGGAACAACACCACCGATATCCCTGTGCGGGCAATCTCGGAAGGTCTGGTCCCTGATCGCTTTGGCACACTCGACCCGACCGACGGGGGGCATTCGCAGCGGGCGAGCCTCTCGCTCGAGTATCACGCACACGTAGGCGATGGCGTGCTCACCACCAACGGCTATTTCGAATACAGCCAGCTGCACATCTTCAACGATTTCACGCATTACCTATTCAACCCCGTTGAGGGGGATCAAGAAGACCAGTTTGAGAATCGTCGTGTCGCCGGCGGAGCCGCCAAGTACGTGCTCCCCTTACCCCTCTGGGCAATCCCCAACGAGATAACCTTGGGTGCGCTTACCCGCTACGACTCGCTCGGCGTCGGCCGAGCGCCGAGTATCGATCAAGTGCCGCAACCGCCCACAGGCGTTGATCCGGTGTCCTTTTCCGATGATGACCGGGTGCGTCTGTTCGCCGGCGGCGTCTATCTGCAAGCCACCACCCGCTGGACTCCGTGGTTTCGCAGTGTGCTGGGCGTTCGGGATGATTATCAGCATGGCACTGACGTGGATAATCTGGCCGTTTTGCATGAAACCGCGGGATACACCAACGGTGGGACGGCGCACCAAAACCTCGTGCAGCCGAAAGGCAGCCTCATCTTTACTGCGAATGATGCTCTGGAGTTTTATTTGAGCGTGGGTCGGGGCTTTCACAGCGCCGACCTTCGCGGCGTGAACCAGGATGTGAGCGTCGATTTAGGTCTGCCGCACACCAATCTGCTGTCCAAGCAGGAAGGCCAGGAAGTCGGCATGCGGGCGGCATTGGGCCACGACCTGACCTTCACATTTTCGGTGTACAACTTGTGGCAACAATCCGAGACCATCATTGATCCGGATGTCGGCGCCGACACCGCCGGACCGCCGAGCCGGCGATATGGTTATGAAATCAATGTCACTTACCAGATCAACCGGTATCTGGAGTTCTACGGCAGCTACTCGGGCGATCACACGCGGTTCACGCATCCGTTGGATGATGGCACCGGGCACTTGGGGGACTACATCACCGACGCACCGGTCGCCACCGGCTCGTTGGCCCTGTATCTGAAAGACCTGGGGCCTTGGAGCGGCGGGGTGAATGTTCGCTATCTCGGCAATTACCCGCTCTCTTCCGGCCCCTGCGTGGATTCGGCGGCGGTGCATGACTTCCCGGGCGTTGCCACCTCTTGCGCCAATGCCCCCACCGCGTTAGGCCAGGTCAACGGCAAAGGCTTCGCCGAAGTGAACCTCGATGCACGGTACGCCTTTCCGGCCAACTGGAGCGCGGCACTGGGCATTTATAATCTCTTCAACACGCACGCCGCGGCGGCGGAGTTCTGGTATGTCGATCGGTTGCAGAATGAAATCGGGGCCTATCCGGACGGCCGAGCGGACGTGCACGAACATCCGCTCGAGCCCATCATGGCCCGTTTCACGGTCACCAAGAAGTTCTGACCTGAACCGCGCGTGATCGCCATGCAGCCTGGTAATTTCGATCTCGAGAAACCATTGCAACCGCTTTCGCGAGAACAATTCTTCGTCAAATATTGGGAATAAAAGCACTATTTTCGACCGCGTGGCCGGCCGAACTATTCGCCCATAGTGAACATTCTTGAAGTCGGCTAAGCTAGGGTACGTGGGTATCCGTGTCGCGCTTCGCATTGCTCGAAATCCGTGGCTGTCAGTGCTTCTGCTGGCCACGTTTTTCACTCGGGCATTCATCCCCGTCGGCTACATGCCTGGTCCGGGCGGGCTCATGCTGTGCCCTGGCGATGCAGCGACGGCTACAAGCACGGCGATGGGCCACGCGGCGCAGGACCACATGCCGGGCATGGACATGGCGGACCGCTCCACGCCAATGGATCAGGGTGGAAAGGCGCCATCCCACGACGGCATGGCAATGTGCCCCTTCGCCGCGGCCGCAACGGCCATCGCGCTGTTGCATGCACCGACCGTCGCGACATTCGCGGCCATCGTTCCATTCGAAATCAAGGCGCGTCCTGAGCCTTTCATCCCTCGAACCACCGTCTCTTTGAGCCGCCTCCCGCGCGGGCCTCCCGCTCTCGTCTAGTTTCCCGACCCGTAACCCGTGATCCGTGGCGCGCGCGTGCAAAGGCATGCGCGCCGATGTTTGCCTGCGAGTGTGGACGGCAACCGCTCACGCGAGGCCGCTCCTGACCCAGGCACGCAGGGCACGCCCGAATTGTGGATAGCTTCCTTTTGGGAGCGGACGATCGCCAGAGAGAATCGAAATGAGGGCTTTGACTTTGTTAGTGGGTGCCACCGCGTGCGTCTGCGCGATGCAGTGCGCGATGGCTGATGAGCTTGAAGAAGTGATTGTGACTGCAACTCGAGGCGCGCGGGCGCTCGCGGACCTGCCGGAGAGCGCCAGTGTGGTTAGTGCCACCGAGGTACAAGATACGCCGGCGCAGTCGCTCGACGATGTCTTGCGCCATGTGCCGGGCGTCAATCTGCCGATTCAAAGCGGCATCGAAGCTCATCCGACGGCCGACAATGTGTCGATGCGGGGACTCGGCGGCATACATGCCCTGGTTCTCTTGGATGGCGTACCGCTCAATGATCCGTTTTTCGGCTACGTCCAGTGGGGCCGAATTCCCATGGAATCGGTGGATCACATCGAGGTGGTACGCGGCGGCGGAAGTCCCTTGTGGGGAAACTTCGCCATGGGCGGCGTCATCAACATCATTACCCGGGATCCAGACGAGGATACGGCGATCGCCGACGCCGCAGGCGGGGGTTTCGGCTCATACCGCTCGAACCTCTACGGATCCTACGGAGTCGGTGCCGGCAATCGAGTGAGTGTCGATGCCGCGTTCAACGGAACGGACGGATTCCAGGCCGTCCCGGATTACGCGAGGCGTGGTTTCGATACGCCGACGAGCTTCAATGCTCGCAACTTCGACATCCGAGACCGCTGGCAGGCCACCGACGACTTCTCGATCGGCCTGCGATTCGATTACCACAAGAACAATCAACAGCTCGGGACCCCGCTCGATACCAATAATCAGAACACATCGAATTACGTGCTCGATGCCAGGCAGTCGTTCTCCGCAGACGCGTCTCTGTCGGCGACCGCGTTCTACTCCGAAAGCACCTTCGTCACCAATAACCCGACGGTGAATGACTCGACGTTGCCTCCGTCCGAGCAGACCGAGCACATTGACAACATCCACACGACCCCCTTTCACAATGTTGGGGGATCCCTGGTGTGGGCTCAGGATTTCCACCGTCTCTTGGGTGCATTCACCGCGGGCGTGGATGCCAATGATGTCAAGGGAACCGATAGCGCCGCGATCTTCGACGCCACCGGAACCACCCAGATCCGCACCGATGTCGGACGCGGCGAGCAACTCTTTCTCGGCGCGTTCTTGCAGCAATCAATCCTGCCGCTCCCTCATATGGAAATCCTGGCAAGCGGGCGTCTCCAATATTTCGAAGTCTTGGATGGTTACAACGGCAATCCCGGAGGTCCGGGTCCGGAGCCCAATCAAAGCGTCACGAAATTCGACCCGCGCGTGAGTGTGCGGTATGGGCTGACCCACTGGCTGGCCTTGCGCGGTGCTTGGTACGAGGCGTTCCGCGCGCCGACGCTCGACAACCTCTACCGTGGTTTTGCCTCGAACGGTGGCATCTACTACCCCAACTCGGACCTCAAGCCCGAGACGCTATCGGGTGGTGAGGTCGGGCTTGATTTCACTGGGCATGGATTTCGATCCCAAGTGACTTATTACCACACGCACGTCAACAACCTGATCACGACGGCTTCGCTCTCAGACTCCCAGCTACCCCCTGGTTTCTTCTACGGCGGTATTCTCGTCAATGCGGCCTCCGCGCTCGCGGAGGGCGTCGAGGCCGAGGTCGATTGGCGCATCGGCGGTGGGTTTTCGACCACGCTCGCGTACACATGGGCGGAATCAGTCTACAAGTCCAACCCCGACGATCCTTTGAGCGTAGGGCAACAGCTCGTCGATGTTCCTCGAAACACCGTATCCGGCGCCGTGACTTACGAGCATCCGAGCGGCTGGCGATTATCCTCCGATGCTCGCTGGATCTCCGCGACCGCCTGGGCGAACGCCGACCACACGAACCCCGGCTTCCCCTACCAAGCGTCCGCCGACCCCCACTTCGTGGTGGACCTCGCGGCCACATATCCTGTCCGACAGGGAGTCGAGGTTTACCTTCGGATCCAAAATCTCTTCGATCGGCACTACATCGTCAACCCGGGGCCTTACAACCCACCCGAGTACGGAACTCCGTTCCTGGCGCTGTTCGGCGTGAGATTGACGCTTCGGTGAGGGAAATCAACATGACTGACACATCAAAGCCTGCTGCGATAGCCTCTCTATACCGGGTCGTTTGGCGCTGGCACTTCTTTGCAGGCCTCTTGGTGCTGCCGTTTCTCGTCATGATGGCCATTACCGGCGGCGCCTATCTCTTCAAGCCCGAACTGGATCAGTTTTTGTATCGAGGTATGGAAGATGTACCCGCCCGGACCCAACCGCTGGCGCCAGCAAGTGCCGTCGTGGCACGCGTTGAGGAGTCGCTGAATGCTCGCGTGCTCGAGTTCATCCCGTCTCAAGGACCGACCGCGGCAGTCCGGACCTTAGCTCGAGTGTCCGATGGCGAGGTGCGCACGGTGTTCGCCGATCCCTACGACGGTCATGTAACCGGCTCGACCAGCTACGGCGGAATCATGCAAGTCGTGCGCAAGGTCCACAGTTTGCAGAAGTTTGGGTTCTGGGCAAGTTGCCTGATCGAAATCACTGCCGGATGGACCATGATATTGGCGGGCACCGGCCTTTTTCTCTGGTGGCCGCGGGGATCGTCGGGCGGCGTCGTGACGGTGCGCGGCTCGCCTAAGAGCCGCCTCTTCTGGCGCGATCTTCACGCGGTGACCGGGGCAATCGCGAGCGTGCTGATTTTATTTCTGGCCATCACCGGTATGCCGTGGTCGATGTTCTGGGGCGATCACATCCAACGCTGGGCGACGGAAAAACACTTGAGCGAGCCGGCGCCGCCGGCCGAGGTCACGCCTGCATGGCAGATGACCGCCACGATGCCGAACATGCCCCACACGCCGCACACACATGCCGGTCATGTTCCGAGTGCACTGCCGTGGGCAATGGAACAGGCGACACCACCCCATTCAGAACCCCCTGCATTCCGCCGTGAGCCGATCAGCCTCGATTCAGCGCTCATCCGATTCCGTCAGCTCGGGGTTAACCCCGGCGCGAGCATCACTCTGCCGGAAGGCCCTCACGGGGCGTATGTGGCCAACTGGCGTCCCGACCGTGCCGAAGAGACTCGCGTCGTATACCTCGATCAGTACACTGGCGCCCTATTGGGCGATGTCGGGTTCAAGGATTTCGGTCCCATCGCCAAATCGATCGAGTGGGGCATCGCCGTGCACCAAGGTCTGGAATTCGGTGCTATCAATCGATACATCATGCTCCTGGGCTGTGTTGCGATTGTGCTTCTCGCCGTTGCGGCGGTAACGATGTGGTGGAAACGCAGGCCCGCGGGCTGGTTGGGAGTTCCTCCCGCTCCGGATTTTCCCGGTGCCGGCAAAGGTTTCGTGACCATTGTCGTTGCCGTTGGCGTCCTATTTCCACTCGTAGGAGCCTCCCTGATCATTGCAGTCTTGGCCAATATATTCGGACGCTATTTGATCGCGGCCATCAGCGCGTAACTTCACTGGAGCACTGCTTGGGCCGCAGCACCGCCGACCAATCGTTCCACGATACACCGCGCCAAATCCTGTGTCGCCAAACATCCGCCGCCGGTTGCTCACTCTCAGATCTCCACTTCGCCCTCCAAGTAAAACACGCAGCCACCTTCTAGCTCGACTCGCTCGCCGACCAGTCGGCATTTAACTTCTCCGCCGCGGCGTGAAACTTGAAGCGCGCGAAATTCCGTTTTGTTCAAGCGCTTGGCCCAAAACGGCGCCAATGCACAATGCGCACCTCCGGTCACCGGGTCCTCCGGGACGCCCTTCAACGGGGCGAAGTAACGGCTAACGAAATCGACATCCCCATCGCCATCGCCCACGGCGGTCACGATTACACCGTCACGATCCAAGCGCGAAATCGCTGCCAGGTCGGGCTCGAGATTGCGCACTTCCTCGGCACTCTTCAATAGAGCAATGTAGTTGAAGGCATCTGTCGCCACCTCGAGTGGACTGACGCCGACCGCCAGGGCTAAATCCGGCAGCGGTGGGGCAAGCGTCTCGGAGCGTCGGGCCGGCAGATTCATGCGGTAACCTGTCCCTGTACGACGCACGCTGATGGGGCCACTCGCTGACTGGAAGGTCACCTGCTTTCGGCCGACCTGAAGTCGCTCCATGACGACCGCGGCGCTTGCCAAGGTGCCGTGCCCGCACAGCGGCATCTCGGTTGTGGGTGTGAACCATCGCAGGCGATAGTTGTCCCCCTCTGGAACCAGAAAGGCGGTATCGCCCAGATTGTTTTCTTCGGCAATCGCCTGGAGTAGCGCATCGGGTAGGAAGCCATCCATCGGCATCACCGCGGCGGGATTACCTGTGAGCGCACGCGAAGTGAAGGCGTCAATATGAAATATGGGTGTGCGCATGGCGGAACTCCGTAGGTCGTTATGGCGTTGCTGACGTTGCTGAAATTGAACCGTTGACAGGGTCGGCGGATCGAGCGGTCGAGGCTCAGAAATCGCCCTGATTCATATACGGCTGAGACCAGAGGGTGACCTGCAGGATCATCGACTTCCACCAGGCGTCCTGCATGCGTAGCACGGTCTCCGCCGACTGCCCGCCCTTCTCAAAATAGGGCCGCATCGGAGCAACAGTCGCGGCGGCAAATGCGATCAGATCGCGCCCTTTGATATGCGGTGCCGCGTTTGCGTGATCCGTTTGATTCTTCTTCGTTCGATGATGGCGAAGGCCGATCTCATACTGGTAGTCGAGCCAGACCTGGTCGTATTCGGCCCGCGCAGTGTCCAGTACCCATTGGGCGAAGCGTTTACCAACGGCGTTGCCGTATTCCTTGTCGGGCATTCCCGTCTTGCAGTCAAGGCCGTAGCTGGCGAGATGTTTGTGCTGCGCAATGATTCCGCGCCACATGATTACAAGTTCCTCCGCTTGGTCTTTTAGTACCTCGTAAGACAGCCGCAGATAGACCACATCCTCGTCCGTGAACAGCGCGGACGCTTTAATCTGATTCAGCTCCTCCATCGAGATCGGCGATTTCGCCACCTCGGTAGCACCGGGGTTGTAGCCTGGAAGGTCGTTGGCGATGCGATGGTCTTGCATAGCTTTGTCTCGTGTCGTGGCTTGATGTTCAGCTGGCATATCGAGTTTCAGAAAAGCGATGCTTTCGCGCCAAAGCGCCGTGCGCATCTCTTCGAGGTGCATAAGATGCGTGCCGCGGCCGATCTTTACGTCACGGCGCTCGCCTGCACGGCTCAATCGGTCGAACAGCCATTTGGCGTCCTCGTCGGTGACCAGACCGTCCCAGCCTCCGCGGATGATGCAGGTAGGCGCCTGAATAGCTTCCGGTTGCCAAGCGAGCTCACCATGCCAAGCGCGCAGGATCTCCACGAGCGGCCCGGTCGGTGTCTTCACGGCAGGCGGATGGCGTCCTCGAGCGTGGGCATCGCTGTCAAGGTAGGCCTCACCCCACAGGGCGAAATCATCTCGCGAGAGCACGGGTGGCTCGTTCTCCGGTACATCCTCGGTGAAGCGAGCCCATTGGTCCTCAAGGTTAACGAGTTTCCAAGCGGGCGCATCGGGCCTTGGAACGTAGCGGGGCCCGTTTCGTTGCGCGAGTGGCGCAAACATCACAATGCGTTCGACCAGAGTGGGATGGGCGGCCGCGAATAGCCCGGCGGGCATCGAGGCCCAGCTGTGCGTGATCAGGGAGACTGCAGGAACGTCGTTATGTTCCGCGATGAAACGGACCGCAGCCGCGACTTGGTCCGCCGCGACTTTCGCGAGAAGCAAAGGGCTGTGCGCCGTGGCGACCTCCTGCATTTCCGGATATCGATCGGCCTCTCCGAAACCAAGAAAGTCCAGACCCCAGACATCGAAGCCCACATCACAAAGCGCATCGCGCCAAGAGCGCCCGTTGATTCGGTGCGCTATTGAGACCGCGGAAGGAAAGGTGGCGCCGTGCAGGTAAAGCACGGATCGTTGGCCTGCACCGTCTGGGCGTAATGTCGGTAGGTATCTAAGAAACAACTCGAGGTTCGACTCAGGAGACAGAATGCGAAAATGCTCTTCACGCGGATCTAGTTTGGTCGGATTCGCGCTCATTGATGTTGTTCGCGGTTCCACGCAGTGATCTCTATCTGCTAATTCGGCCGAAGACCAAGGTATCGGCGTATTGAGGTATTGTCCGTGCGCTACCGCCCGTGCGCGACTACAGTTGACCGCATCTTAAGGGGGAGTCCGGATAGGCGATTTGCCCTCCTATCGTTCTTACCCTCGTGTAATGGTTCACCCAGTTCGCCTCCCATTTCTTACCTGCGTCCACGGAGAACGCCTGTTCGGACTGGGCGGTATCCGGGCTGATGCCCCAAATCGAGAAGCGCACCCAGATCGCTTTTCCATTGAGAGTCTCTTGGTCGTAAAAATCGATCCGCCCGTTGTTCGCCACTCCCACGCCGGGCACGTCCAACTTGCCGCTGCTGGGGTGGGAGAAGTTCAAATACCACTGCTGGGTCGTGGGATCGTAAGTGCGCAGAGCGAGAAGCTCGACCTCGCCAGCGGGTCCGGCGCCTTTGTATTCGGCGATGTTTGCGCTGCCATTCCAGATTGGTTTGACGACTGTGTAGCCGTCCATGTCCTTCCACTCGGTTGAGCCGGTCAAGGGGTGCATGAGCCGCGAAGAATGCGTTTTCCAGCAGCCAAAATCGAAATCCATCGCGTGCGCACCTCCCGCCTCATCGGCGAAGCCAATCGCTGGCATGGCAACGAGTAATGCGCAAAGCGCAAGGGAGCCGGTCATGGCTTCACGCGAGTCAGATCGGCAATGAACACGGGTTCCCAGCTCCTACCGCCGTCCTCTGAGTAGTCCTCTTGAAAATGATGCGAGTCTGGCTTGATGTTCGACCACGTGGCGCGGATCAATATGGTGCGCCCGTTGTCGGTATCCTGCGAATAGAGTTCGCCCTTGCCGTCCTTGAACGATCCGATCAAGGATGGCTGCAGCGCGCCATTCTTGCTGTTGGCAAACGTCTGACTCCACTGATGAGCCTGGGGGTTATAGAGGAACAGAGTCATCCCCTGCCAGTGACCGTTAGGGCCGTCGGTTTCAATTTCCTCGAGTTGGGCCCGACCGTCCCACACCTTGCGTACTGTCACGGTACCATCCAGATCAATGAACTCGGAGGCACCCGACAGCGGCTTGGTCTGGCGTCTGATATGGGTGTGCCAAGTACCGAAATTGAAGTCGAAATCATGTGCGCCGTCGCGCAACTCGGCAGCAAGCGCTGAACCGGGATGCCAGGCGAGCAACACCAATACTAGGGCGACGAACAGAACAAATCTCATCGAACATACCTCAGATAGATGAAGAGCGATTCCTCAAGTATCCTTTGAATACGGTGCCACTAAAGGGCCGCTTTTCGGAAACTCATCTGGGCCAATTTATGGATCCCCTCTTTGAGATCGAACTGGAACCTGCCGATCGGCGGTCGCGTAAGCGAACGATCAGCCTGTACCGGCAGCTGAAGGAGGCCATTAAAGACGGCCGACTCGCAGCTGGGGCTCGGCTGCCTGCGAGTCGCCAGTCGGCCGCGATCTTTGGTGTATCGCGCAATACGGTGGCGGATGTCTACGACCGCTTGTCGAATGAAGGGCTGGTTATCGCACACCGCGGTTCGGGCACGTTTGTTTCCACACGAACACCGGCAAGACGTAAAAAACCCGCATTCCGACATGCTTACCCCCTAAACCCCTTCTGGTTGCAAGAGGACGTATCGACCGCCATGGGATTCTGGCGGGATCAGCCCAGCGCTACCTCATCTGCTTCAGTGCCAATCGATTTCCGCCCTGCCTTGATCGATCCCCGACTATTTCCGTTTGACATCTATCGTCGAGTCAGCGCAGGACAACTCCGTGGTCTCGAGAAAAAACCGGCTTCCTTCAAGAGTCCGCAAGGCAACCAGGGTAACTTCCACTTGCGCGAAGCGATCACCAATCATATTGCGCTGACCCGAGCCGTCGTGTGCCGGCCCGAAGACGTCGTGGTCACGTCGGGTGCGCAGCAGGCCTTTGACTTGCTGGCCCGAATCCTCGTAACACCCGGCAAGACCGTCGTGGCAGTCGAGGATCCGGGCTACCCGCCAATGCGCGTCGCCTTCGCTGCGGTCGGCGCCAAGATTGAAACAATACCCGTGGATGAGGAGGGACTCATCGTGGACCGCCTGTCGCCGAACACAGGCGTGATTTGCGTCTGTCCGTCGCACCAATTTCCTCTTGGCGTAACGATGTCGAAGCGTCGTCGCGCCGCGTTGGTCAATTTTGCGCGTGAGCACGGCGCCGTTATCGTGGAAGACGACTACGACGGCGAATTCCGCTACGGCGACAGCCCGCTACAATCTCTGCGTGCCACGGATCCTGCCGACGTCGTCTTCTATGTCGGTACTTTTTCGAAGTGCATGCTTCCGTCATTACGCCTGGGCTTCGTGGTAGTGCCAGAATGGGCGCGTCGCACCCTGGTTGCGGCGAAAAACTGCCTAGACTGGCATTGTTCGACGCCGCTTCAAACTGGCGTCAGTGCCTTTATCCGCGACGGCCATCTGACCCATCATTTGCGCAAGATGCGTCATGTCTACCTGAAAAGACGGAAGTTGCTGATCGATTTACTGAAGCGCGACTTCGCGGATTCGCTAGACCCGATTCCCTCGCATTACGGCATGCACGTGGTCGCCTGGGCGCGCGACTGCATTGATCTGGAGTCGGTTGTCGAGACCCTCGCCGCCGTGTCCGTCAAACTACACACTCTGCGCCGTTATTATTCGGGGCCATCGAATCGGCAGGGGCTTCTGTTCGGATTCGGCGCAGCAGATCTCCCGGATATAAAACGCGGTCTGGCGCTGTTGCGCGACGCGATGCCGCGGTAGATAAAGCGCGCTACTGAGCTCTGACGCAATGACGCCTTCTCTATTTGCGGTCGGAAGTAGCGACTTGGGTTCTACTGCAGTCTGTTCACTGCCGTGGAACGAAGACGCGCAACTGCTAGCGACGAACGCGCGTGCGTATAACGCGAAGCGGCGCTCCGGCTTCTTGGCGAGGCCCCGGCGAAGCACCTTATCGATC